>CANRFN010000017.1 GCA_947629915.1 uncultured Oscillospiraceae bacterium
CGCCTGATAGGAAGGCCAAAATCAGGGGGGCCGGGAAGCCTTGTCACACAAGGGCTGGGACTTTCCGAGAGATCATTTGGGTCAATAACATGCGCACAACAGCCCGGCTTACCCAGCCAGCGCTCCACCCACTCTTTGGTTGTTTGATCCCTAACGGATAGGCGAGTAAAGGAACGAAGCCCCTCCGTCATTTTCTTCTTCATTTTGGGCGAGACTTGATCCTCTTTTACTGTAATTCCTGATGTACCATACGAGATGTGTGGGCATGTAATTCCAATTCCAAAGCAGTCTTCGATAAAATGAACATACTTATTACTGACGCTCCAAAGCTCATCACTTCCAACGACAACCAAGTCATATCCGCTATACCTATTCCGCTTTGTTTTTGGACTTGCTACACCAAGCATTCTAGCTTCCTGTTTCACAACGAGATACCGACTGTATGGATAGTATTTTCCTGCTACTAATTCCTGCAGTGCTTTTGGGGCAAATAAATCAGCCAAACCACCAATAAGCAAGCGCGGTGTATTCGCATATCGAAAGGATTCGTCTACAAATTCCACACTGTGTCCCATTTTCGTAAGCTGATCATGGAGCGCCGCCCCTTGGTAAAAGCTACCATAGTCTGCCGAATAAAATGTAAGCAGACCTATACGAAGTTTTTTGTCTGCCACGCTATTTGAGCCGTTCATAGTTTCCTCCCATAATCCCAGCGGCGCAGAAAACGGATAATTATGGAAGGATGTGATCAGTCAAGCGTGTTGTCAAGCTAATTAGTCAGAGCAAGCCGCAGCGAGGGCTTCTGTTAGATAGCCCAATGAAATGCAGCGAAGATCAGACAATCGTTCCTCCACTGCATCATAATCGATCACCTCCTCTGGAATGGTCTTGTCTGGATCATAAATCCTGTCTGACATGCCAAGCTCCAGAAGAAGGTCTCTCACCTTCGCACCGCGCTGCTCTGTCATAAAACTCACAAACGGCTTGTGGGAAAGTATTGAAAAAATCGCCCCGTGGAATGTAGAAACCGCACAATACGCTGCACGGCCAAATGCCCTCGGAACATCCCTAGCTTCAGTCACCCGGAGAAAGCTGTCACACCACTTGTGGTGCCAAGCGATAGCCATCAGCTGATACCCTTTCTGTGCAGCAAAACTCACGATAGCCTTGCTCTGCTCTGGAGAAAAGTGTTCGCCATAGACGACCACTATTGGCTCTGCATCTCGAATCTCCACAAAATACGGATTCAGCAGGGTAGGATCAAGGACCCTCAGACAACATCCCGGTTTCCCAAGCCAACGCTCTACCCATTCCTTCGTTACAGCATCTCGAGCAGATAGCATAGTGAATGAACGCAGGCCATCGGTGATTTTTTGTCTCAGATCTGAGGCTACATGATCTTCCTCAAGAGTTATACCTGATGTGGCGTAGGATATGTGCGGACATGTTATACCGATACCAAAGACGTCTGATATATAACGGGCATTGGGATTAGTTACACTCCACTGCTCGTCACTTCCCACAACGACACAATCGCATCCTGTATACCGTTTTTCCACACATAAAGCTGGTTTTGATACTTTTAGTCTGGATATGTCCTTTTTTAATATCAGATAAGTGTTGTACGCAGCCCATTTTTTACCAATAAGCTGATTTAAACCTGCAGGCAAAATGCGGCTCATAGCGCTACCGGCCAGAAGTCTTGCAGATTTCGCATATCGGAAAGACTCATGCACCAGTTCAACACAATATCCCAGCTTTACGATCTGGTCATAGAGAGCAGTCGCCTGAAAGTAACTTCCGTAATCCGCGAAGTATACTGTGAGCAGTACGACTGTACCCCCCCCCCGACTATTTACCATTTTCTTGGCATGCGCAGAAGGAATGTCCATATATGCCTCCTCTGTACCCCGGCTCGTGAGTACAGAGGAGCGTTTTTCAACGTCTCATCGGTACAGTTACCGACCGGGGCTACTGTTTTTAGTGATTGTAAGCTTGCGCAAAAGCTTGCTCCTCACAAATTCCGCTGCACGCGGAAAGTACTGGCATGCAAACATATATCCCTCCACCAGCGGAGAGGCACCAAGCTTTTTCTTTTCTCTGTTTGTTAAGTCATCATGAATCTCTCTAAGAAGTTCTCTGTCTGGTTCCTGCTTGATCAAAGAGATAACCGCTCTCATGAGTTTGTCCTTGAACTCTTCACATTCCACCGGTTTGGGATCCCAGTCTATCTCTCCATACTCATCAGGCGTATACAGATGTGTAAATCTATCGAGCCAGCCATATCGCCTGTCAAAACCGTCCCTCACAACAATTGTCGGGATGCCCATGGCAATGCATGGAGCAGCACAGTGCAGACGGGACGTGACCACCAATGTGGCCTCATGTGCATAACGAGCATACTGCTCCCGCGCTCTTCTCTCACAATCCGCCAGTGCAGCCATGCGATCCAGTTCGGGAGTAACCGGAATTTCATGGGTAACCCGCTCAATATACGGTCTAAACCTCTCCGGGATGTACTCCTCCACTGCAGGATGCGCATCCACCAAAAACACCTTGGTATCTGATGGCTCTTCCTTGCGTCTTGGGAAAAGCATAGTTACACATCCCAACAGATAGGCCTCATAGCCTTTCTTACGCATTGCGAGCATGGTCGCTTCATCCCTGCATCCAATGGGGCCACAGCTGCTCCAAAACTCTTTGTAGCGCAGATAACGGCCCCAGGTGTGGATAGACAGAAATATCGGGATAATATCCTTCGATGTGGGAAATGCAGGATGCTCACTGTTATACCGTAGATATCCATTGATCGGGAGGAGCACTTTCTCTCCGTTGCCCTTATACGTTCCTAGCTCTTCAACGGGTACGTATTCCAGATCACGTACGTCTGTACCCCCCCCCACATTCATTTTTTGGTAAATCAAGTCTACAGCAAAGCACTGCACTAGATCGCCTATATTGCACAGCGGCTGAACGCTATACTGCTTGAAATAGACAAGCCTCCCATACTTCATTTTCAATCTCTCCTTTTGTTGTTAAGAACTTGATCGCTTTCCAGACAGGATAATCCCTGCACAGGCTGTACCAAATAGTCTCAGTAAGTTAGCGGCAAGGCATCCAAAGACAAAGCCGTTCACGCCAAAAGTTTTGGTGCCGATCACACCGAACAGTATAAACAGTATTCCATAACTCCCCTGTATGAACAACTGCCACCTATCACTACAAAATGTAAGCATCACTGTCAGCATGATGCTGGCAGAAAAGCAGACTATCTGCGAGAGGTTGGCTACTGGCGCAAGGGCAATCACTTCGTCTGCGATATCCGCGTAAAACGTTCTGGCAAACCAAGGCGTTACCAACGATACCGCACCATACAGCATCGCACCAACGGCGCACATTGCCGCACACATAAGAGCATAAGATCTCCGTGAAATCAAATTTGAACTTTTAGTCAGATATCCTATTACCACACCGTTTAACGGACCGACAAGCAGCGCCAATGTTTTTCCAAGCAGCGATGCCACGTAAAATACAGTGACAGCACTGCTGCCGATAAGGCCCTTTAGCAGCACCCTGTCAAGATTTAGAACTGCATTATATACGACATATGAACCTGTGAGCGTTATAGAATGATGCAAAAAAGATTTCCATGTAGGCGAGAGGCGTATCGGTCTATACACGTTTCCAGTTATCAATAAGAACACATTACAGAGCACTTCACCGATCAGGAATGTCAACAGCCAGCTCTCAGATATAGGATAAATCAGCACCCCAATCAGATAACCAGCGGAGATAGCGCTGTAATACAGGAACATGCCCTTGTAGTTCAGCGTCATTCGATACTGCACATCGCCGTAGTATCGAAGGGTTGTTATCCCCACAAGAACACAAGCCGTGATCAAGCCTCTCACCGTAGGAAAATAGCCCTGCAATATAAGGCAGGTTAAAGCAAACGCAGGCAGCAGCTGAATCAGCAGAGCCAGCAGACAATCGCCATTCTCCACCATTTCCGTGCGTCGCCTGATGAGGCGTGTGTTGTTAACTGAAAGACCGATCGCCGGCGCAAATATGGCAACTATACCCATCACAAACAACACATTGCCAAAGCCATCCTCACCAATCTGTCGATTGAGCATTGGGTAAACAAATACCTGGAGTACACCATTCATCAGGACCAAGGCTGCAACGCTCCAGATCACATCAGACGCTATTTTTTTCTTCTGCACATCTTCCACTCCTGGCTTACTTGCATAGAGGATATGATTCTCAAAAATCTTCCAATAATTGCACCCAATCTTGGACCTGTTTTCTTTGGCCCTTAGCAGTCCTGAAGATCCGCTTTTCAAACACGAGTTCATGCTGGATGTGGCTTTAAACCTCAAAACAGTTCTTAGATACCGCACTTTCTACGATTTTTAGCCCACCTCTGGCTTGCATTGAGAAATGTCTATCCCTCAGCAGTCACACTCTGGATATTCCCCGGTAGCTTCACTTCTCTCCACCTTGAGTGCCATCTCTTCATCGAACCGCCCGGTTGCGGACACAATCGGCTCCTGGAGTCCCAATGTGGCACTGCCTAACCGCAGTTTCTTGCTGGCATTCTTGGCGTAGAGCTTGAACTCATCCGGAGTGATGTAGTTGTGATCCCGGAGATACTCCAGCATTCTGTCCTTGATATCCAGCATCTTGAGGATCAGGACCTTTTGGAACTCGAACTGCTCCATCTTGGAGGCGTTGTTCAGATAGAAGTCCTCCCGGAAGGCCACGAAGGTCTTCAATTCGGGAAGAAGAAACACCTGATCCAGATCTGCGTGATCCAATTGAGCTGCCGGCATCTCGCAGATCTCCACCATGGCACCATGCCAGGCAGCCACATCCTCGGAGATGGGGTAGTCCACCTTGGCCAAAACAGCCTGAAGAATGGACTCCTCGTAGCCTGCGGTCTTCCGCGCCTCGTGGAAGGTGTTGGTGAGGATCTGCTTGAGTTTCTCTTTCCCAAGGCCGAGCTTTCCAAAGAGAGCCATAGAGACATCCGCCTGCTTTGCCTTCTGGACGTCAATCGTCTCTACACAGACCAGCAGGATGCGGTTGGCGATGGTATGGCATACGCCGTTGTACCCGAACAGGATGCCCACGGAGTCGTAGAGCTTCTCCGGCGGATGGAAGAGCATCAGCCAGTCGTAGAAGGCACTGCCTGCTGCCACACGGACTCTGGTCTTGTCCTCCCCCTTGCTGGTGTCGTACCAACAGCGCCCTGCACAGGGCCAGCAGAACGACCGATCCAGGGACACAACAAAGGCGTGGCTGCCATCTCTCAAGAAGTAGTTGCTGGGAATGGCATATGCCTCTAACGGGAACAGCAGTACATCCGGGTGCAAGTGCTCTGGCTTGATGGGTATGATCGTGTGGGGAAACGGCGGCGGTACTGGGCCGGGATCAGGTCCTGGCTTGGGTCCACCGGAGATGATACCAGACAGGTCTGGATTAAAGTCCGGCAGACCGGGATCGAAGTCCTTGTCTGGCCCCGTCTGATCGGGTGTGAGGCTCTTCACCAGATCTGAGAGATCCGGGTTGAAATCCGGCAGGTCGGGAACATAAACGCCGTAGGGGCCTTGGATACATCCGCATCCACATCACCCAGCATCAGCTGACGGTTTGTGATGGTATGGCACACGCCGTTGTACCCGAAGTTGATGCCAGTCTCATACCACTTGTCCCCGTCTACCGGCGAAAAGGTCATGATCCAGTCGTAGTTGACCGTGGTTCTTGCAATCTCCGTGAGAGGCAGCAAGCCCTTTGCCTCAAAGTAGTCCTTTCCCGCATTTGCCCAGCTCATGACGAAATCGCCATCCACAAGGAGCGTGTGAGAGCCATTCGGCGTGAAGTAGTCGCTGGGATAGAACATGGCCACTACCACCAGATTGGGATCATCCGGATGCATTCGCTCTGCCTTGCTCGGTGTGATGGGCTGCGGAACTGGGATCGGTACAGGTGGAACAGGATCCGGGTTAGGCGATGTGACCGGACTGGTTTTGCGCTCATGATCCATGCTTGTATACTTCCATTTCGATGTTTGTGGTCTCAACAATGGAAACATGCAACAATGCACCCTGTCCTTCAATGGCGGACAAGCAGCAGCTTTCTTCAGGTGTTTTCCCGAGGATTTTCGATACCTCGCCGTCCATGTGTTCGCGTATCGCGGACACATGGACGCATTCCTATAACGCTGGTGGTTCACGTATTGAGCTTTACCCGCGCCAACTTCATCGCTTCCGCAATCGTCTCGGGCATGTTGTATGGCATGTACCTGCCTAGCCTGCCGCAGAAGACGATGTTTGGGTACTTCTTCGCTGCCTCTCTCACATACTGCAGATACCGTTTGTAGTTCCCATTGCCGTCATATCGCGAGGGTCTGCATGGCAGCATGTTCGGATCCCACTCATCCTGGATCCTCTCCCAAGACACAACCGTCTTGTCGCTCACCTCGCCCGATATGTACTTGAACTCCACGGTCTGTACCCATGCAGGGTGCCTGGACTGCAGGCAAAACGCCTTGTCCTGGTAGTGCTCTTGATCAAACTCCTTGATTTGGATATCCAAGCAGCTATATCCCAAACGTCCGTAACAGAAATCAAAAAATGCATCAATTGGACCGGTATAGATGACGGTGTCTGCGCTGTCGGGACAGTCCTTGCAAAACGCCGCGTATGAGACACCCGTTCGGACCGGAATGTCCTTCAGGAGGTTCTCAATCAGGACGTTGTATCCGCCTTCCGGGACATAGCCGTATCCGTACTTTCTCCACGTTGCATAGCGATTCACGAAGTCCCAGACCTTGTCTTCCTCTTCCTCCGTTTGAAAGATGTGGGCTCCGTACATGTGCACGGTAATCCCTGCGATCTTCTCACAATACAGGTTGCCACCCACATGCTCCCGCGCCTCGATGACCAGGCACTTCTTCCCCGCATCTGTAGCCAGACGGGCAAAGGTGCTCCCAAAGAGGCCTGCACCGACTATGAGGTAGTCTAGGTGGTCTGTCTGGCGGTCTGTGGGAGTCATCTCTGTTCTCTTATCTTCTGTGTCCATGCTTGTCCCCACCGTCCATGATTTGTCTGCTAACATGCAGAAGATCCATATCCCATATTGGCCTATGTTTGTTTTTCTTGTACAAAAACACGATTTTCGTTTCGTTATATGCGTTCTCCTACTCAGAGCATGCGCAATGTCAACTCACATGCCCGCATTACAAAACCACAGTTTATTACAGCTTGCCAACAGACATTCTAAAAATTCTAAAGTGATTTAACACATATTTCGACAAAGTGAAAACAAAAACAACTATTATGAGAGCATAGAATCCCAGGTAAAGGCCGGCCAAAAACGAGCTCTCGATTATCCCATTCGGAAGCAAGGGTAAAAATTTAACAAAGAACATGTGAATCACATATATTTCCATGCTGTATTGGCCAAATTGAGCTATAGCTTTTCCAATCTTGATATTCTCCACACCCCGCGATATTGCCATGACAAGCAAAATCGACAGCGCACTGATAATATAATATCCCACTCCCCATATTAAGCTGTTCAGCCCGTTATAGCTGCAAACTACATATTGCTGAAAATATTCCTCGCGGTAAAACACGATTGCTAGTATTGGAAACAATACCCCAGCCATCGTAAGAACCTTCGTACTTGTCTTGTCATAGATTTTATACTGCTTTGCCGCAATGCCGAAAATATAAAATGGGAAAAGCCACTTCATCTTATAAATACACAATATTTTACTATAGGGTTCTATCGCTATTACCACCCACATTCCAGCCAAAAGCAGATATCTGTTGCATTTTGCCTTTGCAGACACAAACTCCATAAGCCCCGCAATAACGCTAGTAAGATATAGTATAACAAGAAACCATACTGCCCGCGAATACAAGAAAATTTCAAAAAACTCAGATTTTGCATATTCCACAGACAGTATACCTTGGATTTTCCCCAGCAGCAGATTTGCAGCAAAGGAAATACCAGACCACATAAAGTAAGGAAGCAGAAGTCTTTCAGTCTTTTTAATAATATATTCTTTCAATTCTCCTGCGCTAACAATCTTTTTCCCAAGAAAGCCACTGATCCAAAAGAAGATGGGCATATGTGAAAAGGTAATTAGAGTGATCCCTACATTACCCCCCCCGCAGGCAACTTGTCCAATAGATGTCCCAGGACTACTAAATAAATGGCCAAGCCCCTAGCGATGTCTATGTCGATTCTACGGTGCACTTCTCACTTCTCCTCGCATCAATACATAGATTTTCGCGTAACAATTAAAGTTTTACTTTGCTTCTTATAGAACTCGTTTTTCTCTATAGAGAAATATCAAGTACATTGTTCTTGATACATATCGTGGTTTGCGGTCATCCTCTCTGGCGCTCTGTAAATTCGAACGAGGCATTATATGTTGAGTAGTAGGCACTTGCCGGTACCTCCAGTGCCACACCAGCCACAAGGCAGGCAACCAAGCACATTGCCAAAACCAGGAAGCAGCTCCTTACCGCTATACTTCAGCCATCTCGTAAGTCACGGAAATAAACACTTCATCCTCTGGCATGGTGAACGTGTAGATCATGTAACCCTTCTCGCTGTGCCCCAAATACTGGACTGGTATGTTCACGCCGCTGGAGTTCAGCACTTGGACGTCCTTTACCGTCTTTCCATTGTCTGGCAGGACTGCAACTGTAACGGTATCGCCAGGGACAGCCATATTGTGATCCCGGAGAGCAGTACCCTCCTCCGGTTTCGGCATGTGTACGGCATAGCCCGTGGGGATCTGAGCTGTGAGTTCTGTCTCACCTACTTCAACACCAATGGACACCTCGCCTGTCACCGTTGCGGTTATTTCGCCGGTTGTCTCTTTGACGCTAAAGTGATAGGTCTTCCCATCTACGGTGTATGAGAGATTCACGTCCACCGGGTAGTTCGTCACCGGGGTGATGGTGAGCTTGATATCGGTATCAGTGGTGAAGGTATAGACCTCATCTGCTGCCAGGACTGTAGTATCTGCAGCCTCGTGATCCCCTGTCGGTGCGGTATATATCTGGACACTCCATTTCGGCTTGATCAGCATTCCTGAGGAGAACCCCGGATACATGGAGTCCATCCAGGTACAGGTGGGGCAGGTGCAGCCAGTCCCATCTGTTGCATGTGGATTGGTCCATACTGTACCGGTATCACCACCACCGAAGATGTTGGGGTCAAAGGGAGGCACATCCGGATCAATCGGGAGAGACGGGTTGATGATGATCTCTCCGCCTGCGTTCTTGTACACAACGTAGAACTGTACATCGTCCACAGTTTCTGTGTAAGTAAACTTCCTGTCTTTATCCAGTTTGCTGGTGATATCCTGGGAAGGTTCAGTCCCAACACCCATGCGCACACTGGAGATATTGCCCGGGAAAGTAACGGTGATAGTGGCGCCCAAAAGGATTGCCTTTCTCTCGATGTCTGCATTCATTTCAGCGCAGGCCTTCGCAGCAGTATCATCTTTCTGAACGATTGTGATGGGACCGGACTTGGCCGTGAAGCCAAAGATGCCCTGGTTGGGGGCGGTTTCATCGATGTACACCTTACCCGGTAGGGTGTGGTAGTTGAGCTTGTACTCGTAGGCATTCTGATTGCCCAGGGTTACAGACCAAGTGTTTTTCTCCAGGACATTGCCCTCGAACGGCGACATGCTCTCTTCCCGGCCAAAGATGACCTTCTTTGTGGCCATCGATACGGTGTCTACGTGTTCCGGGGTGATCAGCCGGAAGAAGATCTGATCCCCATTCCACACGGCACAGGTGTAGATCCATTCGGCGATTTTCTCGTTGACTTGCTCCACGGTACCGGTGAAGTACTCATACTCCTTGTCGATCGGGTTTTTGAGATGGGAGATCTCAACTTGCGTGGAGAGCCCAAGGGGATTTTGCCCGTGCACCAGCTTCACAGACCCTGGAGATGAGTAATACATGATTCGCATGGCTCGATTCTCAGTGTCCAGGTTGAAGGAGATGGAGCCCTCCTTCTCATACCAGTCCGGTTCCTTGGGTTCCTCATACCCTGAATTGCCCTTTTGCACCAAGATGAAACCGACTTTGCTGACATCGTAGAAGACCTCTACGTGATCACCGTGCTTAATTTGTCCCTGCGCAGAGGCCCGTGCAAACATCTCATTGATGTATGTGGCTGTCCCCGTCCATTCAGAACCGGCCATCTTGAGCGTATAGTCCGGCTCCAGGAGAGTACCGGTACTGGTTTCCTCCAGGACGAACGCACCGGAGTTCTGCATCTCCGTTGTGATCGCGATGGTGAGGAAAGACAGGCCTTCGTGCTCCGGATCCGGTTCGCTGTAGTAGGCGGTACTGTTGTAGTAGCTCGGGATGTTGCTGATTGGAGAGCAGCCATTCTGTAACGTGCTTGATGGTGCCAGATCCGTAGTTCAACTGCTCAGCAGTGATCATCAGGAGATTGGTGGGGGTAGGGATATCAATGGAAGTTGTCTCTGTCACAAATTTCCCGCGGCTATAGTACTCAACCGAGCCTTTGATGATCCTGGCAGAGGTGATGACGAAATTGGGATCTGCCTGGATAAAGAGATCAAAGTTCTCTTGGCCCTCTTGGATGGGTTTGTACACCATGCCCTCAGGGGCGCCAAATTGTTCGGTCACATCCATAAGGCCCCCGGAGATAAACAGATATCGCTGTCCATAGAAAACCTTGAAGTGGCCGCCAAAGATCTCAGAAGCTGGGACAACACGGAGTCTGGTATTGTCCCTTACGAGATCTGCATGGGCAGGCTCTACCATGAGGGACAGCGCCGCAACGATGGCAATGACTAAAGTCAGTGCAACAGAACAAAACTTTCTCATACTGAGGATCCATCCCTTCTCAAAAACAACTCCGCTGATACCAAGACCTAAGAAGCACTATTATACGATTAAATAAATTTTATTTCAAGCCTTTACTTTCCTGCCCATCGCATGATAACATGGCCCCGTGCTGCACAGGAAGGAAGTCGTTTACATGTAGAAGATCACGTTATCAAAAGAGCAAAAGCGAAAGGAGTTTTTAAATTGTCAAAAGCAAAAGACAAACCCAAGAGAATCACTCCAGACCAGATCGATGGTTTCGAGATGTATCTGACCGAAAACGGAAATGCCCCGAGCACCAAAAAGAAGTACCTGTCCGCCGTGAGACAGTACGCAAGCTATCTAGGCGACCGGGTTGCCTCTCAGGCTTCCTTGATTGCCTGGCGCGACAACCTGGCACATCACAGCAAATACAACCATTATCCCGGGAATTCTATTATCCTAAAGCAATTTCAGGAATCATTTTGTTATAGGCTTTTTTGGCACACCAATCTGGGATAACACGCACACATCAAATTCATCACCAAAAAGCCAGAAAGTTACTGACTGGCTTATAAGGAATATTCCTCAAGATTTTCATGCAGTTACTTAAGATAACCCTATGTTGTCGTTCTCTCCAATTTCATAGGCTCACCTGTGATTATTTATGCTATTTCTGCACAAAATACTTGGCTAGGGTTCATCAAATTGCTGGCAAGTATATTTCTGCCCAAGGATGTAGACTGCTTCGAAGCGACTCAATGCCGGCGCATCTAAGAGGCGAAATTATTCCAAGAAGATTTGAGATCTCCGTTTATTTCCAAGAGTCTTCAAGCAAGTATGAAGGATAACAAAATTCCATGGATAAAGCGTGTTATCCCAGATCTAGGATAACAACCACACCACCATCAACGGCATGTTGTCCGCAGTAAACGCCTTTTTCATCTATCTGGGTCTCGAAGACAGCCAGGTAAAGCAGATCGCCATCCAGGAGTCCTCTTACCGGGACGATTCCCGTGATCTCAATCGGGATGAGTACTTCCAGCTCGTGGCCGCCGCCCTGGCGCAAGGTCTGGTAGTGGTCGCCTTGGTCATAGCAACGCTCTGCAACACCGGTATCCGAGCGTCCGAACTGGCATTTCTCACGGTGGAATCTCTGAAGATCCAAAACATCCGCATCTACAACAAGAAGAAGTACCGCATGGTACGCATCCCCGATCAGCTGGCCAGCAAGCTGAAGGACTACATCGCAGCCCAGGGCATCAAAGAGGGTCCCATCTTTCTGAACAAACACGGCGATCCGCTCACCAGGCACCAGATCTGGTCCATGGTCAAGTGCGCGGCTAAGGCTGCCGGCATAGACTCCAACAAGGCCTACCCCCACAATCTCCGGCACCTCTTCGCCAAGGAGTACTATGAGAGGTATCGTGACCTTGAAAAGCTGGCGAAAATCCTGGGCCACACAAGCATCGATACGACCCGCAAGTACCTTTTGCAGCCGGCCTCCGAGCACGGGCGCCAGATCGATGAACTGGACCTGATGCCCAAGGACTGGTAAGAAAACGCTGTTTCGCTCGGATATCCAATTTAAAATGTCTTGGGTCGGAGTAACATCGCTGTTCCCCTGAGGCCAGCTCTTAACAATGGATACGATCGTATCAGTCATGTGTTGGTTCCTTTTCATCATCGAAATTAATGCGCTTTTCTTCTACAACCAAGGGCCTGTTCATTATCCTGGTGTTCATAGCCATGATATACTCACCTAAAAACCCAAGAAAGGCAAGCTGAACCCCTCCCATAAAGAAAATCGCTATCATCATTGGAGCATACCCTGCTGTAAATCTATCCCATGCAACCAATTTAGCAATAAGATACGCTATTCCAATAATAAAGCTAAGGAGCGCTACACCGAAACCAAAAAACTCCGCTATCCTCATACCAACTTTTGTATAGCTGGTAAAACTCAACATCGCAGCATCAAAGAGTGTATAAAAATTATTATGGGTTTTCCCAGATTTTCTTCTAGGCTGTTCATATTCAATCTCTGCCCTCTCCGGTCCCAATTCCGCCACAATACCTCGAATAAATGGCGTAGGATCATGAAGATCCCGCAGAGTCTGGATAAAGCTCTTATCGTATAAGCCAAAGCCAGTAAACTGCTCGATCATTTCGACAGAACTCATTTTGTGGATAATTTTGTAATAACATCCACGCAAAAAATAGAGCACTTTGTTCTCTTTGCTTCTGGTCTTTCGACCTATCACGATCTTATAGCCATTCTCCCACTGCTGGACGAATCTATGAATAAGTTCAACGGGATCTTGGAAATCTGCACAAATAGTGATGACGCAGTCCCCATTTGCCTGCAACATAGCGTGATAAGGGCTGTTAAACTGTCCAAAGTTTTTTACATTGAATATTGCTTTTACTCTCTTATTCTCTGCGCAAATCTGCTCAATCTTAGCTCTCGTTCCATCTGTAGATTTGTTGTCTGCGAATATGATCTCGTAGTCATAGCTTGCGCAATTGGTATCTAATTCGTCTATTATGGCATTGCAGATAGGCCGGACGTTTGAAACCTCATTGAAGCATGGGATAATTATTGAGATCTTCTTTTTACTGGTGTTCATTGTTTTCCTTCTTTATCCATTCAATGGTCTTCTTTATCCCATCTTGGAATTCTACTTGGGGTTCAAATCCAACATCATCACGAAGTGCAGAAATATCCGCTTCGAGATGCATAACTTGCTCTTTTGAATACGGTATGCCGCCAAACCGTAGCGGAATTTCGGGGTTAATCAAATCACGCACTACTTCAATATATTCGCGAAGTGGACGTCCCTGGCCATTTCCTAAGGTGTACACTCCTCCATCCTTCCCGAATACGCCAACTCTCCAAAACGCTTCTGCCGCATCGCCGGAATAGATATAGTCCCATATTTGCTCCCCAGCTGTTAACTCCGGACAATCACCCGCTAGAAGCGAGCGAATTAAATTTGGAATCATGGAATAGCAACCATCTTGCGGTCCATAGACGGATAACAACCTCGTCCACACATGATCAATCCCTAATGCATGTGCCTCAACACAACTCATTCTCCCTGCGCACAATTTTGCCATTCCATACCCATTTTCGGGAAATGTGGGTGTATCAGGTTTTAATGGTTCATTTACCCTTCCATACTCAGCCTGACTACCTGCTCCGACAAATATTTTGCATCCTAATTTCGTCGCAACGCGCACTGCCTCAATGGTGCATCGAATATTTTCAATCTGAGACAGCATATCATTCCGGCCAATTCCTGTTGTCTTACTCCAAGAAAGATGATAAAAGGCATCACACTGTTCACTTATCATCATTGAAAGCTGCGCTATATCACTTTGATCGCACAGCACAGTATGAATTCTATTACCTTTCGGAAGCTGAGAAATCCGAGAACTACCCGGCCGGCATACTGCATATACTTCACAACCAGAGAGGAGCAACTTATTGCAGAGCGCAGTTCCAACTGTCCCGGTTGGTCCTGTCACAATCACCTTATGAAGCTGTCTTTCTTTCATATATCAACAACTACACTTCTTGAAGTAGAGGGATAAACATGTTTTTCTCGAGTTCTTCCCTCGGTAAAAATGGTGCAAGATCTTCAAGTGGAGGACTCACAATAGTGCCATCTGGAAGCCTCTTTGAACTGCTCTTGGGTTCCCAAACCTGCTTTGTGTCTGTAAAGATTTCGCACAATACAAATTCAGGCTCAGACATTACCTCTGGAATCACTCTCATCATTTCCTCGTTTGAGTGAGCAGAGTAGTAAGGATAGCCAAAAGCCTCAGCTATCCGTTTAAAGCTCGGAAACGAAAGATCCCCCGATTCCTCTCCAATACCCACTTTACTGTGCTCACTGAAAAGATTGTTCTGTGTTATCCGAATAGAATGATAACCTTGGTTATTAATTAGGAACAGCTTTATTGGCAGCTTATTAGTAACAATTGTTTGAAGCTCTTGCAGATTCATCATGATTGAACCATCGCCTTCAAGGCAAACTGTGTTCTGCCTTCCTCCAGCGATGCAAAGCCCGATGGCTGCAGGCAACCCATACCCCATGCTTGCTATAGCGTTATTGATAATGAATCTGGTCCCATTCTTAACGACCCATGCCTGATGACCGGCAACACAGCAAGCGCCATTTGAAACGGCTGTTAGACTCCCCTCCGGTAGTTGCTGGCTTAGCCCGGAAATAAATGCATATACATTTACATGGTCCGTTCCATCGGACCACTGTCTCGGTAAAACAACTGGGTATTTCTCCTTCCATCTCTGGCACGCATTCAACCATGTCAAATTATGAAACAACTTCGTGCCTTCCGGTATTGCATCTACCACTCCACGGCAAAAATCTCGCGCATCCGCCCATATCGGTTTGTCCACATGCAGGGTGTGCTTCTTCATCTCGGCTTTGTCGATGTCTACCATTATTACTTTTGCGGCTCTGGCCCAGCTCTTATAATCGTAACCAACTTGACGGATTGAAAGACGCGTTCCTATTGCCAGCACGAGATCCGCGTTTTGTACGGCGAAATTCCCTGCACGTTCCCCCATATTTCCACCTCGACCTACATAGAGAGGATTTGCATCCTCCATGAGATCAATAGAGTTCCAGTACGTGACAACAGGAATATTAAGCTTATCCACCATCCTCCGGAAATCTGAAAAGCCACCTGAAAGCCTGATACCGCCACCAGCATATATCACAGGCCGCTCAGCACGCCTTATCATGTCTAAAACAGTCGCGATATCCTCATCTGAAACGATAGGTGGCAGTTGACTATCGTCCTCTGCTGGATCATATCCGCGAAGTCCATCAGTTTCGATCTTCATCCCCTGATAATTTACAGGAATATCCACCCATACTGGGCCTGGTCTGCCTGTTGTTGCAAGGTGCCAAGCCTTCTCAAGGATATAGTGTATGTCATTCGGATCCTCTAGCATAACGGCATACTTAGTCATAGGTGCTACTGATTTCACAATGTCGTATTCTTGGTCTCCCACAGCGCGTAGCGGTAGCCCGTCCGTAAAGTTCATGCCATATCTCGCTGTAGTGTCATACCGAACCTGGCCTGATACAATAAACATCGGTATGCTATCCAACCAACCACCAACTACGCCCGTGATTGCATTAGTCCCTCCCGGGCCAGTAGTCACACAAACAGCTGCAATCTTATTCTCAAGTCTCGCATAGGCTTCCGCCGCAATTGCACAGGCCTGTTCGTGATGGTTATATGTAACATGAAGTCTCCCATGGTGTCCCAGTGCATCATTTAAGTGCATTGCTCCGCCACCAACAACAGAAAAGACATCAGTAACGCCGTGCAAAGCAAGAAAATTAGCTATATAATCCGCTAGTCTAATGTTCATATGGATGCCTCCAATGTACCGCCTATACTATACTATACTTTATGTCCGCATTCTTTCTAGCTTGTTGTACAAAAATACGAAATATATAAAACGATTTTCTGATAAATGTTAAAACATCCAGCACTCCATCCATTACCCCCATATCAGTTCTATAAAAAGCGTGTTCTTCATCATAATAATTGTTCCATATTTCTATAGCCATCTTCCGTAAGAATATAAACTGAGAATGCATTGCTGAAAAAAGAGTTTCTGTCAGTGTAGTGCTTATTATACTCCATTTGTTCAAGTTCTTTTTATATAAGTTTCTCTAGAATTTCTCCAGCATAGCTTACTTGCTAGCACCTATTGTCTTCACTCTTCCTAATGCCTCAACAATCATATCTGCTATATAATCAATCATCTCATCCGTCATTCCAGGATATACCCCTACCCAGAATGTATCTCGCATGATACGGTCTGTGTTAGCAAGAGACCCAACGACACGATATGCATCAGTTCCGCGGATATCGTTAAAGCATGGGTGGCGGATCAGATTGCCGCTAAAGAGCATACGAGTCTGAACACCCTCGCTTTCAATGTAACGAACAATCTTCTCCCGATTCACTCCCTCTCGCACAGTCACCAGGAATCCAAACCAGCTTGGATCACTATTGGGCGCCGATACTGGAAGGATAAGCTTGCCTTGTACACATTCAAGTGCTTCACGAAGCCTCTTCCAGTTGTGGCGGCGTCTTTCTATGAAGCTCGGAAACTTCTTCAACTGCTCACAGCCGATTGCAGCCTGCATATCGGTTACTTTCAAGTTGTATCCCAAGTGGCTGTACACATACTTGTGATCGTAGCCCTTTGGCAGTTCCCCATACTGTCCATCAAACCGATGGCCGCAGAAGTTGTCATGTCCTGATGGACAAATGCAGTCCCTACCCCAGTCACGGTAACTTAGGATGAGGCGGTGCAGAAGTGGATCATTGGTGTAGACACATCCACCTTCGCCCATGGTCATGTGATGCGGCGGATAGAAGCTGCTGGTACCGATGTCACCCCAAGTACCAGTAAAACGCGTCTCGCCATTGATGGTATAAGTGCTCCCCAGAGCATCGCAGTTGTCCTCAACAAGCCACAGATTGTGCTTGTCGCAAAACTCCTTTACAGCTGCAATGTCGAATGGATTGCCCAAAGTATGAGCAATCATCACTGCTTTCGTCTTAGGTGAAATAGCAGACTCCAACTGAGAGGCATCTATGTTGTACTGCGGTATAGTCACGTCCACGAATACAGGGACAGCACCATATTGGATGATAGGCGTCACAGTGGTTGGGAAGCCAGCTGCAACAGTGATAACCTCATCACCGCGCTTGATCTGTCTCTCTCCCAATTCAGGTGCAGTGAGAACTGAAAATGCGATCAGGTTTGCTGAGGAGCCACTGTTCACCAGGTGTGCATATTTCACGCCGAGCCACTTTGCAAACTCACGCTCAAATTCCTCAGCAAAACGACCAGTGGTGAGCCAGAAGTCCAATGTAGCATCTGTAAGCGCACACATTTCCTTCTCATCAAAGACCCGTCCCGCATATGTAATACGATCTCCAGGTTCAAAGGGCTTCTTGTTCTCCTTGAAATCGTGGTAGTACGCGGCAACCATCTCTTTGATCTTTGCACGCGCCTCCGCTTCGTTCTTCCATTCAGGCATGGAAAGAGTCCTCCCTCAGACTGTAATACGTCTTAAAATACGCGTTGAATCCTTCCAGCGTTTCGACAGCCTCACATTCCTGCTGCGTAAGTTCCCTCATGTTGTGACCCCCAGGTATTCCGCGATTTGCCTGTCCATTTCTGCTGGAATATCACCATGGGAAAGCCAAACCTTAGTCCACTCCACAGTCTTCTCAATAGCCTTATCGATATGCCAATGCGGCTTCCAACCCATCATCGTTTTGAGCTTTGAGCAGTCCAGCTTGAGGAAGTTTGCCTCATGAGGAGCGTTTGATTCACTTACGTTTATCCATTCAGCACCTGCTCCCCACTTACTGCAGAACAGATCCACGAGTTCTCCGGTGGTTACACAGTCGCATTCATCGGGCCCAACGTTGTACCAACCAGAGCAGGCAGGTTCTTCGTATTGCTTTTGTGCGATCAGCAGATAGGCGAATAGCGGTTCCAACACATGCTGGTAAGGCCTCGTGGAATTAGGGTTACGGACAATGATGGGCTTTCCATCCTTAACTGCCCGTACACTGTCTGGTATAATACGGTCATTGGCAAAGTCTCCTCCGCCGATTACATTTCCAGCTCGGGCAGTAGATATCGCCGTCCGATTACCTGCAAAGAAACTAACCTTGTAGCTATGGGTCACGAGCTCCGAACAACTCTTGGAGTTAGAGTAAGGATCATAGCCATCTAGTGGCTCGTCTTCTCTATAGCCCCAGACCCACTCGTTATTCTTGTACACCTTGTCTGTGGTCACATTGAGAAAGCTCCTCACACAGTCGCTCTGCCGCACGCACTCCAAGATGTTCACCGTGCCCATGACATTAGTCTCGTATGTATAAGCCGGATCCTTATAGCTGTCCCGAACGATAGGTTGGGCAGCCAAATGCAGGATGATCTCAGGTTGAGCTGCGTCTAATGCTTCCTTCAGACTCTGAAAATCCCGCACGTCACCGATGACAGATGTCATATTTCCTTCGAGTCCTGCAAGGGAAAACAGATTCGGCTCAGTCGGAGCAGGCATAGAATATCCAGTAACATTTGCCCCAGCTGTAACGAGCATCCTTGATAGCCAAGATCCTTTAAATCCTGTGTGACCGGTAATGAATACTCGCTTGCCACGAAAGAAATCCAATTTCATTTGTCCCATACCTTCCAAGGAGCATGTCCAGTCGCCCAGAGCTTTTCCAAATCCTGTTTCTCACGCACAGTATCCATGCACTGCCAAAATCCTGTATGCTTATAGCTCATGAGCTCACCTCGCTCAGCCAAAACCTCCAGCGTTTCACGTTCAAAAACGCAGTTGTCTCCAGGAATATAATCGAATACCTCGGGCTCAAGAACCATGAACCCAGCATTGATCGATGCTCCATCAGCCAAGTTCTTTTCCCGGAAGGACTTCACAGCATTATCTCCGCCAATGTCTAGTACACCCTTCTGCTGCTCAAGCATGACAGCCGTCAGAGTAGCGATCTTGCCGTGTTGTTTATGAAACTGTACGAGCTTCTCAATATTGACATCGCACACGCCATCACCGTAGGTCATCATGAAGCTCTCATTGCCCACATACTCCTGAATGCGCTTGATCCTACCGCCGGTCATCGTCCCAAGGCCGGTATCCACCACCGTCACCTTCCATGGTTCCACATGACTGTGGTGAATGATCATCTCATTCTTTCCGCCCGAAAAATTATAGGTTACATCCGTACCATACAGGAAATAATTGGCGAAATATTCCTTTATCATGTGTTGTTTGTATCCAGCACAGATAATGAACTCATTGTGACCGTAATAGCTGTACAGCTTCATGATATGCCACAGAATAGGCATGCCGCCAAGTTCAATCATAGGTTTCGGCTTGTACTGCGATTCTTCACTGATCCGTGTCCCATAACCACCAGCAAGAAGGATAACTTTCATATGAACTCCCTTATATCTTTATCTTTATATTTTTCATTTTACAGTTCAAATATAACCAATGAAATACATAACCGCTACACCGTTTACAGGTATCGTAATAGTTCTCTTTAATTTCTAACCTTATGCTACGACTTGTCATCAATTCGTTTCACTTCATAGTAAAAAAGTTCAATGGGCTCATCAGAGTTGTTAAGAAGTCTGAATTCTACACCTTGTAGTTCTTCAAATACATCGAATTCATACGTTATTAATTCGTTCTCTACTTTAATGTTATAAAGTTCAAGTTGCTCAGTTCCCGTATTCAGCGATACATCAAAACCGGCATTGAGCAGGTTATTTCCGTGAATCGAAACAGCGTATTTCCCCACATCCAGAAATGTATAAGGCCCATATTGGATTGAACCTTGGTCGAGTATTAGACAATCTCTATCAACTGATCTGCTGCTTTCCCCAACCACAGGTAAATTCTCTTGATTAAGCACCTTGCAATTCAATATATCTTCTGTAGTAATTGGCGGTTCATTAAATATTTCTGGATGCGCGGATATATAGTGATTCAAATTATAAAATAGTAAGCAATTATTTTCACTAACTGTCGGATTCTCTTCTATAATGTTTTCAATTTGCTTGCATAATTTATCAAGCTCATCTACAGTGAAAGCGCGTGTATCTATATATATACCTTTAAATCCTGCACGAATAATAGTTTCTAATCTCATGTTCATAGGCAAATTAGACACAAATTCATGCCATTTATCTTCAGTGCTTCCCTTAACTGCACCATAGCTCCATTTTAATTTGTATGAATGTAAAAATCCTGTTAATAATTGGTAATCTTCCATATTATTGTCTGATCCTGCTTCTGGATATTTATGATAGGGCATTTGGTATATCATGTCGCCTTCTGCCATCTGACTTTCAATATCCAATACAAAACTATTATCTATAGCATAGTTCTCTGTGTTTACTTTTAAAGTATTATCATTCGCGCCATGAACAGGTGAGACATCATATATACAGATTAACGCAAATGCAATCATTGCTGTTTTAACTATGATTTTTCGTTTACCTTTTAAATTCTTTGATATATATTGGTTCATTCTTTGAAGGGAAATGCACAGCGTGGTGATACTTATAAATGATATAAAAATTGATATTCTATTTGATCCTCGTAGAAAGCGAAACCCTAGAATATTTATAATGCTTGAAAATCCACCAATACTCCCATAAAGAACAGCCCATACATTTAATAATGCAAGAAGACTTAATATTTTCTTCCTGTCTTGATCCTCATTTCGTTTGAAAAGTAGAAGTAAGGATATAACAAATCCTATTACACCGCCTAATCCAAGATATGCACCTCTATTCTCATTCACCAATGGCATTTGAGAATTATAATCAGATATAACGTCATTAAAGATTCCATGGCCGTTTAAGGGAAGAAACAGCTGCACTATTTTGAGTCCATAAAGTTCACCATCTGCTAGCGTGCGACTTACTCCCCCCAAACTATCGCCTGAGAAAATTTTATTTATTATGAACGGAAATTCATTCAAGATAAACAACGATGCTATTAGTCCTATCAAAATTGCAGGTTTAATTATTACTTTAATAGACTTTTCTCTAGCAAAAATGTATACTGCGGTAATTAGCAAGAAAAAGCATGTAAAGATCGGGTAATATCCCAAACCGTTATTGGCGATCAGAAAACACATTATTACTGCGATCCAATTTTTCTTCTTCCTAATGAAATCCTTGTTGAAGACAAGGAATTCATCATTTCCATCCAAGGTCCATATACAAAGTAGTATTGAAAAAGGTATAAAGTAGCACGATGTAAGTGCAAGATGATGTTCGCTTCTGAAGAAAACATATGGGGTCCACGAGAAAAGCACCGCCCCAAATATTGAGATTATTCTATTTATACCGATTTCCCTCAAAACTGCATATGCTGATATATAGCACATTGGAATTATTAAAACATAAAAGAAATTCAGAGCCGCAAAAGGATTATCGAAAAACCGGCTAATTATCATCTCAATTGCACGATCAAAGTTGCATAAATAGGTGCTTGGGATTGATGTAGAATTTTGCTCAAATGGTGCTCCAAGGAATGGATTGGTCTCTGTCCATCCGTTTTGTCTTAATGATTTAAATTTAGCAGCAGCAGTAAAATCATCACCACCTACATATGTCAGTGGAGCGTCTATTCCACTTTTCATAAAACCAGATGTCCAGTATATTAGGAGAAACATCAAGAAAGCAGTTACCCCTATGCATAAAAAATCTGAGCGATTCAAGTGCTTGTGAGTTATTTCGTTTTCATGCATTTTAACTTGCACCCCTTTAAAACCTCAATTAGGAATCCGAGATTTACTATTTCTTCTACATGCAAAAATGAGACCTAATTTGAGATTTCCTCTTCTCTCTTAATATCAGATGATATAGCGAATAGTATACATAATTTTCCCACGAATCCGTCATTCTGCTAAGCATAGACAATCTATTTTGCACTCATCCGCATACAGCAGAAACTCAAGCTGTTGATCACTTTCCAAATCAACTTTCGGCATGTCGATTCAGCATCCTGCTATGTTCTGAGGTTTGTGTTGAAATATGAACCGCTGAATTACTGCTCCTCTGACGTCGGCCAGATTCGTATGCTCAGGTTTGTTGGAATGAGATCTGTATTTCGATATCCAATTGACAAACTTTATTTGCAATCTATTGGAAAACACTAAGAAGATAGTTACTCGAAATATGTCACATTCCTAAACAGCACTCCAATACAGCTGTTTTTCTTAATCCATTTCATTCTCACTACTGTAATTTGGAACTCCTTATAAACTTTGCTCAACTCGATCAACTCGTCTCTGTTCAGCAATTGATCGCACGCTAACGACTGCACACCAAAAAATGATACCAGTCAGGATAGTAAAGTCATACAACCCTACTGCCAGATTGGTTGTCTCACTTTTAGCCACTTGAGCTCCATACATCCCCTAGATAATGCCACATATTCCCTCCGCTAAACTTTCTCCGAACTGTTTCCAAGTCTGTGGCTGATAATATGCCAGTTCGCGTTTCTTTTGAAAATACTTTTCTTGATTGTTGAGTCCATTCAAAACCAAATTCGCCAATTGTTTGGGATCGCTAGGATTAAAATAGTCTGCAAATCCTCCTGCCACCTCGTGCATGACCGGGATATCAGAAAGCAATACTGGTGTACCGTAGATCAGTGATTCAACCGCTGGCATTCCATACCCCTCCATAAAGGTTGGAAAGACAGAGAAAAATGCCGTTTGATACAGATAGCTTATTGTCTCGTCATTCTTTCCTTCAAAGAAAAAAATGTTCTTTCCATATTTGGGATGGGTTTTTAATCTTTCAGTAAACTCTTGGCCTTCCCAACCGATCCGTCCTGCAAAAATAAGATTAATTCCCTGCCCTTGTAGATCATCATAAGCATCCAAGAGCAGCCGCTGATTCTTTCTTGTTTCAATCGTTCCAACCGACAATAGAAAGCGGCCCGACCGTGCAATCTGTTTGACTTCAGAGTCAATATTCGGGTCGCTTTTTTTACATTTTTTGAAATCAGCACCCAAAGGTGCCAGCGCGAATTTTGGTGCAGCATAGTGCAGCTTCTTCAGCAGTTTATAAATTTCATCTCTGACGTAATTTGTTGTCGTAAATATAAGATTTGCATACGCTAGCTCAGCATCAACATATTTTGGAAGTGCAAGATAATTCTCATCAATATGCGCATACTGCGGATGTGTGATGGGGATAATATCATGAATTAACGCAGCTATTTTAACGCCGCGATGACTTAGCATGGATAGAAGATATCCCCTGTTTGGATCGTTCATCCACACGCTGTCTATATCAAAGAAAATCGAACCTGCGTTGATCTGCTGCGGTAATAACATTTGGTCTGCGTTGCATTCTTCTGGGGCTAACTTTCCCTCCAGCCACAGGAGATATCTCTCGTTATCGAGCAGCTGATACGCCTTCTTTTCTCTGTTCCACCTTATGAGTCTGATTTTCCACTTCTGATCGTCCTGATGCTGGATCAACCATTTTGTCCCTTCTCTAACAACACGCTGTATGCCACTTACAAACGGGACGCTCATAACACTTTCCACATCAATATAAATAAATTTTCTATTTTCCAAAAGAAATACCCTCTTTCGCCTTCTCCCTTTTAGAACCTGGGAACTTCTTCTGCTTTGACCTCCTGCAGGTATGTTTCTTTCGTACAGGGCAATATCTCGCCGATTCTCATAAAATTCTCTTTCAGCACATCATACATAATTCCACTTATCCGCGTCCCTACCTCTTTTTCATGTGATCCCGTCTCGTCTATATATTCGTACCTTCTTATGTTTTTATCGTTAAAGTCACTCAATATCTCCAGCATCACTTTTTCTATGTGGGTTTGCTCAATTTCCTTCAATCGTTCATACTGCCTTTCAATAACAGCTTCGCGCAGTTCCCTGTCATCTATGATCCTCTGTATCCATTTCGAGACCAAAACTGGGTCCTTATCCTGTACTAGGATCCCCGCACCGCCCAGCGTACCTGAAACAGCCGCCGCATCATAGGCTATAATCGGCACACCATAAACCATCGCCTCCACTAAAGGAACACAAAAGCCCTCATGCTCACTCATACAGACGAATACATCTGCACTCTTATAGATCGCGACCAGTGTCTCAGTGGAGATAAACCCAGGAAAGATAACATTTTCAGCATCCAATTCTTCAATGTATTCCTTGAGAGACTCGCCATATGGTGAATTGAGCCCACTTCCAACCAGAATAAGCTTGGCCCTAGGATCTATATATTTCTGATAATATGCAAAGATCCTGATTAGGTCCTGCTGCTTTTTATTAGGCGCAACGCGTCCCACAAATAGGATGTTTGTATGCCCATCTTGATAATCCGCTAAAGCCTCCTCATCCGCGTCTTGACTGTAACTCTGAAGTGGCATAAGGCAGCCGGGAAGCAGATACGTCTTTTCCGGAGGAATGCCCATTTTATGCAGTTCATCTAAACTGTATTGGGACGGCGCAATCAGCGCATCGAATACATCATTTTCCGCCCAATCATGTATCAACCGATACCCCCATGTTGTGGCATTATACGCAGGCACATCATAACCTTCAAAAAAATACGGCGGAGTAATATTCTGGTACATCAAAATCTTTCGACACGCAAATTTTTTAATACTGTCTCCAATTAAACCTCCTGTACCAAACTGCAACAGGATAATATCATCCGTTTTGATATCAATATCCGGTGAAAACACCTGTGCAATCCCTTTCGGAACTGTTGCCCCAATTGCACATGCATATGTTTCAACATGGTATCCCGCTTGCTTCAACAAATTGTGCGTGAGGATCGCGTGGTTCCCCATGCCATCTCCTGATACCAGCGATTCTATCAGTTGAATAATCCTCATCTTCTTCCTCTCCCATACAAGTCATGCTTTGATACCGTTGGCACCAAGGAGCCTTTTTCGCAAATACATATTTTCCTTTCTCAGATTTTCTATTTGACCATACAGATCATTATATTGTTTGATCAAATCCTGGAATTTTTCCATCCTCTGATCCAGGTCAATAATTTCCGTCTGCATTGACTCCATTGCCGCAACTGCATATAGGCGATTTTGGTTAATCTCTAGAACCATTGGTTCTCCAATGAAGCGAACTAATTTCCGAATCACACGCTTCACGAAAATAACGATTGGCTGAACGAATCTGAAATATGAGGTCATTGGCCTGTAGTAGTGAACCTCACTGTTCTTCAGTATCTGTATCTCATCCTGACTCCGAATTGAACTCGCATCTTCGATATCTAATGGCCTGATTTTGAACTGCCAATTTATCTTATCTGGCTCATCCATTAGTGGAATATCACAGTGAATATTCTCCGAGGTTATTTCTTTCTGTATCTCAGCAGAGATCAAAGCGATTGTTTTATGATAGTCGTCTTTGAGCATTTTACTTCCCCCACTCTTTGGTGTTTCGCTCACCTGATCTGTGTGTATTTCTCAATCATCTTTACTCCTCAGGAATTTCTTTCTTCAGATCGATCTCTGACAAGAAAATATCATCGTTCGTGCTGTTGTGTATCACGAACTCCACGTTCTTTTTTGCTTGCAACATATCAAGAGCAAACATATTTGGGCCATTTTTCAAACTATACTTTGTCAATGTCTCATTTCCAAAATCTGCCGTCACATTCAAACAGGTAGGAACGCTTTCGTCCAGAATAACTATCTCCACCGTTAGTACATAAGTTCCCGCCTCGCACTCCACATACGGACCGTAAATAAGGCCTTCTGGCCGCATGCATATGCCATAATCCCCATTGCAGGCTTGTTCATTAATGTGCATTCGCGGGAGGAGGCCTCTCACCTCCCCTTTGCGCAGCTGTTCCAACTTTCTAGCGTCAATAAAGATCGAATTAATCCCTGTGAACGCATACTCGATATATCCATTTTGCTGGAGAAACTCAACGATATCCCGGTTCTTGACCCCTACCACAAGATTCTTGTCATAGGGGATAACCTCTGCAACAACCACAAAGGGTCTATACCTCTCAAAATCGTAGGACCGCAGGATATCCATTTCACAGCCTTCTACATCAATGTTGAGGAGTGCTGGTGGCCGATTAAAATATCTCTCAAGAATGCTCTGGACCGATATAGTCTTTACTTGAACCGTCTGAGCGAGCTCGATCATTTCATTCACGCCTGAGGCATGCTCGACAGAAATGCGGTCAGAAGATGACAGCCCATCGAAATTGGTAATGTAAAACTCCACTTCTTTATCATCCGTGTTAGCTACGCACCGATTGAGGATGATGTCCCGCCGACGAAGCAACTTCAACTCAGGAATAAGATCTGGATTTGCCTCAACAAGCACTCCAGACGAACCATGCTGATAGAAGTAATATGTATTACTTAGATCTCTCGCGTGATTTGCACCAAGGTCCAGATAGGAGACGCTATTCAGGCTGTATCCAAGCGTACGAAAAACATAGGCGATAATACTGTCTTCACCTGCTTGGGAATATCGTTCGAACCTATGACGATTCTTCGGGTCAAATATAGATGCATCTACATCCCTGATACTATCAACATCCCGCTGGAGTTCATCAGCTTTATCCGCTTGGCGACCAAGGAGTTCCCTGAGTTCCGTCATATCCCGCGCAAGAGCATCTAATTGCGTTCTGAGACCTTCCTTCTGCTGTGAGGTCTCCACCTGAAGCCCATCCAACTTCTCGCATTGTGTTGCATTCTGAGCAACAAGCTCTCTTACCTGCCTCTCCAGTGCATCGGCTCGATTCTGTCGCAGTTCATCATTGCATTCCAGCTGTTCCTGCATGTGTGCGAATTCCTGGAGAATGCTCTCATGTCGTTGCAAGCTTTCCGCATGCAGCCCGTCTAACTCCTCCCGGTACCTCTCACTCTGGACAACAAGCTCCCTTACCTGCCTCTCCTGTGCATCGGCTCGATTCTGTCGCAGTTCATCATTGCATTCCAGCTGTTCCTGCATGTGTGCGAATTCCTGGAGAATGCTCTCATGTCGTTGCAAGCTTTCCGCATGCAGCCCGTCTAACTCCTCCCGGTACCTCTCACTCTGGACAACAAGCTCCCTTACCTGCCTCTCCTGTGCATCGGCTCGATTCTGTCGCAGTTCATCATTGCATTCCAGCTGTTCCTGCATGTGTGCGAATTCCTGGAGAATGCTCTCATGTCGTTGCAAGCTTTCCGCATGCAGCCCGTCTAACTCCTCCCGGTACCTCTCACTCTGGACAACAAGCTCCCTTACCTGCCTCTCCTGTGCATCGGCTCGATTCTGTCGCAGTTCATCATTGCATTCCAGCTGTTCCTGCATGTGTGCGAATTCCTGGAGAATGCTCTCATGTCGTTGCAAGCTTTCCGCATGCAGCCCGTCTAACTCCTCCCGGTACCTCTCACTCTGGACAACAAGCTCCCTTACCTGCCTCTCCTGTGCATCGGCCCAGCTCCGAGCCTGCTGCAGTTCCTCGTCATGTCCAACCAGACGATGATGAACCTCCTCAGAGAGCCAGGAGAAAGCGTTGAGACAACGCACGAACATGGTATTCAGTGAATTCTGTTTGTCCACGATGGGCTGCAAGAGACACTTGCTGATTTTGCATAGGATCCTATTCATCAAGGTCTTCGACTCCCGAGGATCCATCACACTGAAAGAAGGGACAACATAGTTCGCATTGGCATAACCCAGCGCCCTTTGGAATTCCTCATAGTCTACTCTTTCTGCCCCAGGTACTGGTGATTTATCAGGAGTATCCTCTTCCACATCATCAGGACAGACCGTTTCATAGTTAGAGACAGCACTGCTACCATCTAACGTCTTGACCTGACGTTGGATATCGTCCGTATTCTTTTCACTGGCTTCTTTTTTTAGATTCACCCCATCGCCTTCTTTCTGTGCACACCTCCCTGACGGAAACGTCCAACTGATTATTCCTATTCGCAGCAATAACGCAGTAACTACCGTTCCCGCCAACAGAATGAAGCAGACCCCAACTCCGACCCAAAGTCCGCTGGGTACTTTGGGCAACACTTCCTCCTTGCAGACTGCCAGGTCTACGATCTCACAGTCGATAACATCGAGGGTAAATAGCCGCAGAAGGGCTGTATCTGGTGCTCCCTCCCCCGGGATGAGGTTACAGTGCACATCATTGCTGCCAGCGAGAAGCGTCTGTACCCATTCCTGCTCCGGGTCGTCATATCCCGCCTCATAGTTGTAGAGATCAACAAACAGTGTACCGCCCGCATACTCTGCTGGGCAGTCCAATCGGAAAGACACATTCAAGCGTCCAAGCTTTGTCAAGTCTACTTTTCCCTGCCAACCAACAGCGTGGCCAGGCTCATCATTCTCAACCACCAGACTGCCGCTACCTGCTTCTTCCCCGCTGAATGTGGCAAAATCCGCCGCTGTCAGCAAAGGGTCATCTTTCAGAATATGGTACCTTTCCGGCCCTTTGGCATAACTGACCACAGCCAATATCGCCAGATAACAGACTATGACCTCGACAATCACAGCTATACGCCATTTAACGTCCCTGCTATGTGCTTCTTTCTCTTTCATTTCCTACATGCCTCCTCTATAGGAAGCTTTCCAGACAAGAATGCTTCATACTGATCACACAAGGGCTCGGCTTTACCAAATGCAATCTGAACACCCTTATGCAGCCAGAGAACCTTGTTACATAGATCTCGGATTTGATTAAGAGAGTGGGACACCAGAATAGTAGCAGCACCGCCGTTGATGATCTCCCGCATTTTAGCCGCACTTTTATCCTGGAACGCACCATCACCTACAGATAGCACTTCGTCTAGTATCAGAATTTCAGGTTGGACCAAAGAGGCAATTGAAAATGCTAACCGAGATTGCATACCTGTAGACAACTGCTTGAATGGACGATCCGAGAAGTCCCGCAGTTCAGAGAAATCCAGAATTTGTTCAAATGTTTCATCCATAAAATCCTTCGTATAGCCAAGCATTGCTCCTCGCAGATAAGCATTTTCCTTTACAGTTAGATCGCCATCAAAACCACTGCCAAGTTCCAGTAAAGCAGAAATATTTCCATATCGTTCAATATGGCCACCGCGTGGTTCCATCACGCCAATAACAGCCTTTAGAAGGGTAGATTTTCCTGCCCCATTGGCGCCAATGATACCCAACAAGTCTCCTTCATACAGTTCAAAAGAAACATCCTTCACCGCCATAAAGTTTTCCACATGGTACTGATGCTTCAATTTGCGCATTACATATTCTTTCAGACCGATGTCTTTGAAATCTCCAATTTTGTAGCCGATAGATACATGCTCGGCTTTCAGCATCATTTTCATAGCTGCAACCTCACACATAGTACAGGAACTCGTGATTGTATTTCTTGTACATCCACGCCCCGATGCCAAACGCAAGCAACGCATAGGCAGCTGCTAACAGATGGAACTGCGGGGTTGGTATGACACCATCAATCACTATTTTCCGGAAATATCGAATATAGAGGTAGAGCGGATTCAGAAGGAACAAGCACTGCACCGTGTACGTATAGCTGTCTATGGTATAGAAAATGGCAGACAGCCACATGATGAGTTGCGTTAAGATTCCCCACAGGTATTGCATGTCCCGGAAGAACACGAACAGTGCAGACAGGATCAAACCAATTCCTAAGTTAAACACGATCAAGCAAGCAACTGGATAGACGAGCAACAAGAATTTCCACGTAAAGGGAACCCCGTCTATTGCCACAAATGTAAAGAAAATCAATAGTGTTAGCCCAAAGTTAATGAGGGAGGATACATTCTGTGAGAAAAGAAACAGATATTTCGGTATATTAATCTTGGTAAATATCCCTGAGTTCATCACAAGGGAGTTCATTCCCAGATTCGTAGCATCCGTAAAGTATGAGAACACCAGCTGCCCGGCAAATAGATAGACCACATAGTGATTCACGTTGTTCCCGAAGAAGTTATTAAACACCATCCACATGATAAGGAGGTTCATCAGTGGAGAAAGAATGCTCCAAGCCATTCCCAAAATGGTCCGCTTGTATTTCTTCGTGAAGTCACGCTTCACCAGTTCCGAAAACAGGAACTGATACTGCTTCAGTTTCTTCAGCATGAACTACATCCTAACTGTCTTTTTTCAAAACTTGGTGCGCCACTCATCCAGCACATCTTGTAAAATCGTCTCCAATGGAATCTCTGCTTCCCAGCCCGTTTGAGCGGTAAGTTTAGCATGATCACAGCAAATAACCGGTGTGTCGCTAGGCCGCATGCGGGTAGGATCCTGTTCCACTGGGATATAGCAAACCGCTCTATCTCGCAGATGATCAAGTATTTCCCTTGCACTATGGGTAACACCGGATCCTACGTTGTATATCTCTCCCGGAAGTCCCTTCTCCGAAATGAATCTGTATGCCCTCACAACGTCCTTTACATGGGTAAAGTCCCGCCGTGAGTCAAGGTTGCCAACCTTAATGCTCTTGGCAAGGCCTTTCTCAACCTTCACCACGCCTGAAGCAAAGTCTGGGATCATGAAACCTAGGCGTTGTCCAACTCCCGCATGGTTAAACGACCGGGTCATGCAAATCTGCAGCCCATATGCTCGCACATAGACCTGTGCCATCTTCTCTTGTGCCAGCTTTGAAATTGCATAAGGGGACTGCGGATTCATCTCCGTAGTCTCACTTACACTTTCCCCTGCTTTTCCAAGATTTCCGTACTGATCTGAGGATCCCACCATCACCAGCTTTGCCTGGGGTACATGATGGCGCACAGCCTCCATGAGACTCACGGCCGCGATGGTGTTCATCTCTATTGTTTTCTGGGGAATACTCCAGGATTTCGCCACATCAGCCTGTCCAGCAAGATGGAAAATAGCATCTGGCTTGAGTTCTTCAATCGTTCTTTCCACTGAGGAGGCGTCCAGTAGATTGACCTGTACGGTATTCTCCCCAGGCTGTACATCCAAGCCAATCACTTCGTAGTCGTTCTCCTCCAACTCCTGTCTGAGATATCCGCCTACAAATCCCTGGCTACCGGTAATAAGGGCTCTCATACCACAGCTGCTGCCTTTTCGCGCTTAGCGAGCTGAAGGTCATACTCCGCCATAATGGAGCACAGCTCTTCATAGCTGGTCTTCTGCGGGTTCCAGCCCAGTACTGTTCTTGCCTTGGTTGGGTCACCCCACAGATTGTCCACATCAGTGGGACGGAACCATGCCGGGTTAACTTCCACCAGAACCTTACCGGTTGCCTTATCGATGCCCTTCTCATCGAGACCGCTCCCCTGCCATTCAAGCTCAATGCCGTCATGGGCAAAGGCCAGTGTAGTGAACTCGCGAACGGTGTGCTGTACACCAGTGGCAATCACAAAGTCATCCGGAGTGTCGTGCTGCATGATGAGCCACATGCACTCTACGTAGTCCTTGGCATAGCCCCAATCCCGTTTGCTGTCCAGATTCCCCAACTGGAGCTTGTCCTGCAGTCCACAGGCAATCCGCCCAGCTGCACGGGTGATCTTACGGGTGACAAAGGTCTCACCGCGGCGTTCGGACTCGTGGTTGAACAGGATTCCATTCACAGCAAAGATCCCGTAGGCTTCGCGGTATTCCTTCACCATCCAAAAGCCATACTGCTTGGCAATGGCATAGGGGCTATACGGGTGGAATGGTGTGGTCTCCTTCTGCGGGATCTCCTCCACTTTGCCATAGAGCTCGGAAGTGGACGCCTGATAGAATTTGCAGGTTTTCTCCATTCCCAGGATCCGGATCGCCTCAAGCATCCTGAGCACACCCAGGGCATCCACATCTCCCGAATACTCCGGCACATCAAAGCTCACCTGGACGTGGCTCTGAGCAGCCAGGTTATAGACTTCATCCGGCCGTACGGAATTCATTATCCTGATGATGCTGCTGGAATCGCTCAGATCGCCGTCATGGAGGGTGATCTTGTCCAGAATATGATCAATGCGGCTCGTATTGGGCAGAGATGCCCGGCGTGTCATGCCGTGAACTTCGTATCCCTTCTCCAACAAAAGTTCAGCCAGATAGGAGCCGTCCTGGCCGGTAATACCTGTGATAAGCGCTCGCTTCATATGCTGTACTCCTTCTTATAAGTACTCATTATAAGTACTCAGACCGATTGCAGATCCTCAGATTCTCCAGGACCTTTTTGATGTCTCCTGCATGGTCTTTTTCACAGATCAGCAAGGCATCCGGGCTGTCTACTACAATCATGTTCTCCAGGCCAACTGCAGCAATCAGCTTATCGTTCCCCTGGATAATGGTGTCTCGAGTATCCACGGTGATGATGTTTCCATTCACCACGTTGCCGAACTCATTGGAAGTCTTCATCCGTTCTACGGAAAGCCAGGACCCTACATCATCCCATCCGAAGGACCCGGACAGGATGTAGATGTTCTTCGCCTTCTCCATGACACCGTAGTCGATAGAGACAGAGGGGAACTTGTGGAACTCCCGCTCCAGAATCACCTGTTCGTCTGCTGGTCCGATAGCAGCTTCAATCCGTTCCAGCCCCTCATACACGTCCGGTAAGAACTCCCGGATCTGAGCCAGGATCGTGGATACATTCCATACAAACATTCCGCTGTTCCAGAGGTATTGCTCTGTGGCAAGATACCCTTTGGCTGTCTCTAGGTCCGGCTTCTCAACAAACCGCTCCACAGCAAAGGCTCTGCCAAACGTTTGATCCGGCAGGAACTTGATATACCCATACCCTGTCTCCGGTGCATCTGGTGTGATGCCGATGGTAACAAGGTTGGGTCCCTGTTCGGCTATATTGCAGGCATCTTCCAATGTGCTCTGGAAAATGGAGTTATACTTGATGAGGTGATCGGACGGGAGGACCATCATCACGGCATCTCCGTACTTCTTCTCCATATGTACAGCACCCAGACCAATACAAGGTGCTGTATTCTTTCCCACGGGCTCACAGAGGATATTCTTCTCTGGGATTCCAGGCAGCTGCTCCATTACCAGGTGTTTGTAGTCCCGGTTGGTTGCAATGTAGATGTCCTCCATGTCTACCAGAGGAGAGATACGCTCCACTGTAAGCTGAATCATGGTCTTCCCGTCATCGGTCAGGGACAGGAACTGTTTCGGCATGCTTCTACGGCTTTTAGGCCAAAACCGCTCACCCCGGCCACCAGCCATGATCAAAGCTGTCCTCTTCATGAAAATCCTCCTCTTAAATCCGCGAGAGCAGAACCCTACATGCTCCACAGATTCGATATTCCCCCATAGCTGCGGGCATAAAGAATGAATCGCCTCGGCCCATCAGGTACATCTTTCCATTCTGTTCAATAACGCCGTTTCCATCTACGCACAGAAGGTGTTGGAAAGACTGCCCATCGCACCGCAGTTTCACCGATTCCCGTACATCTACCCGGTATGCCCGGAAGAATCGGCAAGAAAACATCTCTGTCATGGTAAATCCCGGGAAGGTTGCGACACTGTTAGCTCGGCACTCTTCGGGGATAATAGGAAGGTACGATGTCACATCTGCTGCTCGTTCCAGGTGCAGCTGGCGTAGCTGCCCGTCCGGACCTCTCCGATGGTAGTCATACACGCGGAAAGTGGTATTGGAGTTCTGTTGGATCTCGGCTATCACAACTCCAGAACCGATCGCGTGGATCGTACCGGGCACAATGTAGAACACATCGCCCTTTGATACCGGTACTCGATTCAGCACCTCGCAGATGGTTCCATCATCCGCTCTTCTCAGCAGTTCTTCCCGCGTAATACGCCGTGAAAAGCCAAGGTAGAGAAAGGCTTGCGGCTCACAGTCCACGATGTACCACATCTCGGCTTTGCCATGCTCACCAAGCAAGGCACTCTCATCGGAGGGATGTACCTGAATTGAGAGTTTCTCTTTGGCATCAATCAGCTTCACGATGATCGGAAATGCCCCTGGCAGACACGCAGTACCCCAGAAGCCTTCCCGGTCCATCTGGCCCAATTCCTCCAAGGTTTTCCCACACAGAGGGCCATCCGCTATTACTGAGTTTCCATCTGGGTGGCAGGCCAGTTCCCAGCTCTCTGCTGTGATCTCTGGCGCATCTGTCTTTCCGAATTCACTTTTCAGACGGTTGCCACCCCACAAGTAAGACTTATAACAGGGGCGCATACGCAGGGGTTCGTCTTCCACGGCAATTCCCTACTTCAACTCTAAAAGTCTCTCTTTCATAAGCTGGCCAGATCTCTTCGGGGTAAAGTCCTTCTCCAGCCTGGCCTTTGCAGCAGTCGCCAGCTTTTCTCGAAAGGCAGCATCTTCGTAAAGTCGCCGCATCCACTGAGATGCTTGCTTCTCGTCTGGTTGCGCCCAATGATCCCCCACATGATATGGTGGATAGTCTTGCTCGAGCTCAACCACCTCAGCATCTACCATGCACGCCGTGTTCTGATCCATAAACTCTGTATTCGCAGACCAGTTTGTTGCGATCACTGGAGTGCCTAATAGCATCGCTTCGGCCATCACAAGGCCAAATCCTTCTGCCCTGTGCAGGGAAACATAGGCATCCATACATTTCACCAGGCTATTAAATTCTTCTTTGCTATAGCTGTCTTCCAGGACAATGATGTTTGGATAGTACCGCAGCATCTCCCGCATCTGTCCCAGATTGCCTGCGCTCTCATGGGTTGCTTTAATCACCAGACCCACGCCCTTTTCGCCCGGTGTAAAGGCACTTGCATAGGCTCGTATGGCCCCCTCTGGGTTCTTACGAGCGGACACGCTGTTCCCGTCATAAGAAATCAAGAACAGGAAAACATCCTCGGGTAATCCGAAATACGCCCGTCCAAAGTGCTCATTTGTTTTCGGCAATCTGAGGCCATAGGGCATAGTATAGACCGGCTTGTCCGTATACTTCCGCAGCGTTTCGGTGATAAAGCTGGCAGGCGTCCAGATCTCATCAAACAGCTTGATTGTATACAGCCATTCTTTTGGAAACTCAGGCAATTCCCACAGCCAAAATGCTATGTTGTATCTACTGCTCAATTTTCTCAGATCTAACGTCCACACTACATTCGAAAGAACATTCGGATTGATGTGGATAAGATTGATACTATAAGGCAATTCATTGTTCTCGAAGGATACAAACTCTGTGTCTGTTTCCTCTGCTGGACCATCCAAAGGAACATTCCGGATAGAGAATGGGATTTCACTTTGCCTCAGCGCCTCTGCCACAAGACGGCAGCTCTCACCTAATCCAAAATCTCCACGGATATGGCCAAGCAGATTCACTCCAAAGGGAATGGACTTGTCAATAGTCCTATGCCTTGAAAAACAAATTCCACTGTAGGCGTTGAACATGACCTTCTTGATTCCATCCCGCATTTTGGGCGTGGTAACTGTCTTCAATGCGGTCTTAGCATAGTAAACAAGCTTGCTCATCGTATTGTCGTTTCGAAGTACTGCTCCATTCTTTCTGTCTTTACTATGACCTCAGCTTTGCCCTTGCTCTGAGCAGTGATATACGCCTTAGGCAATTCAACGTTTTCCTTCTCAGATACCCACCGTCTGTATGTTCCTTGTACATCCACGCTGATGCACCTCTCTTTCCACGGTTTCCCGCAGTATATCGGCTGATCTGTCCCAGGAATATCGGCTGGCATTCCGATACCCTTTCTGCACCAGGTCCATGGCCAGTTCTTTATTCATAAGAATCTGAGCCATGCCATGTGCAATCTCATCTACAGACCTCGGATCCACCAGTACTGCCCCATCTCCAGCCACCTCCGGTAGAGAAGACACATTGGATGTGAGCACCGGAGCCCCACAGGTCTGTGCCTCCAAGACTGGAATTCCAAAGCCTTCATATAAGGTAGGGAAGGCAAATAGATCTGCTGCCGAGTAGAGCGCCAGCACATCTTCATCTGGTACAAACCCGGTGAATCGGACATCTCCCGCATGCTGAATCTGTACCAAGGCGTTGGCCTGGTCGAACTTCCATCCCTGTTCCCCGGCAATCACCAGCTGATGGGGAAGTCCCGTTTGCGTTTTCATCCTGTCAAAGGCTTGGATGGTCCGCTCCAGGTTCTTCCGGGGGTTGTTGTTCCCCACAAACAGGATGAAATGCTCGCCCAAGCCATACTTTTTCCGGATAGCAGCCAGTTCTAGCTGGTCTGTAACTGGATGCATACTGTCTGCACATGCCATGGGGATCACATGGATCTTCTCCTCTGGGGTACCCAGAATCTGCACTACCTCGCGCTTGGTGAATTCAGAGATGGCGAGAAAGAAGCTGGCTTTCCGTTGGATGTATTGGTACTGCAGCTTCCACAGGGCTACTCGGGAAGACTTGTACACCTCCGGCATCCGGAACACCGCCAGGTCCGTGATCAACGGCACCAGCAAACAACTCTTTGGCAGGAAAAACGGTGTCTTGGAATCTGTGGTGAGCAGGACAGCATCTTTGCAATACTGTCTTCCCATCTGAAAGGACTGAAACAGGATTCTCCGGATGCCCTGCCCGTGATCTATCGGAACTCGGACGAGCTCTGTATCTGCTCCAGTTGGAAATGCCGGTCCATCCTGCGGCAGTACCACCAGGCAGTGCTGGCCTGTCCTCTCTACATACCTCCCAAAGAGCTCTCGGATCATGACGCCGATCCCGGAACTGTTGGGCTTGTACGGCAAAGCGTTGATGACGATTCCCTTCATAACTTCCCTGCTTCAGCCCCAAAACACTAAGACTCCCATCCCACAGCCAGCTCTTCCTGCTCCAGCTTCCGGTTCATCGCCTGGTCTATGAGCAGCTCCATATTAGAGGCAATCCCGCTTCGAACATCCTGCCAGAGTCTGTGCAGCGCTTTGGCATTGGCCTTTCCTGCAGGGATATGCGCCTCTTCTCCGAGCCTCTGGATTTCTACAGCGATTGCAGAGCGGTTCATCGGCGTACCATTGCGATTTATAAAGAGTGGGCCATCTGTTAAACCATTTCGATCCGCATAGGACTGCAGCTCCTTACAGAGCACAGTGGGAATCCACACGGTCTGCCTCTGCCCATTGGAATTGGTAACGACCCTTCCATCCTGCAAAGACTCCACTGTGAGCTTCGAGAGTTCCTGGATGCGCAGGTCTATACTCCCGAGCACTTTCACAAGCATGTAGGTGCGCTCCTTACCCAGTGTCCTGGCCGTCTGCAAGAGGCGCAAATACTCATTCCGGGTGAGCTCTGGTATCAGCTTTTCCTCTGGCATCATCCGGTCTCTCAGCTGGTATTCCCGGTGACCTACAAAGTCCAGGAAGGTATCACAAGCAGAAAACATGACATTGGTACTGGCAGGGGAGACGCCTTCGTCCAGCAGTTTCTGCCGCCACTGTGCCAAAGTGCCGGACTTAATCAGCTTTCCCTCGGGCAATGCTTGATAGAGGCGTGTCAGGACGCTGCGGTACTTCTCCAGCGTGGTATGCAAGAGCCCCTTCACCCTGCGGTCCTCCAGGAAGGCTTCGATATCCTCTTGGGTCATCCGATATCCAATTTCGTCCTGGTCAGTTTTGAGATGAGCTTCTTCAAAAGCTGAACTTTCCGCTGCGTTTTCCCGCACTTTTCACACCTCCGTCATCCTTTTTCGTACCTTTTCGCCCGTTTTTAACAGAATGAAAATTCTGTTAAAACCCGTGGTTTCCGCAGGGTTGGAGTCGGTACATATACCCTTTCCAAGCCATATATCGAGCAAATTTGCAATAAAATTCCAGAAGCATCAGAAATAGAGTATAAATAAGTCATGTTTGTTTCACCTAGATTGTGTAAAACCACAAAAAATACTGGCAATTTCGGATTTTGCCTTGCAATTGGTGCGGTTCTGTGCTATTCTATCCGCGTTTCGGTCGGCTAAATTGGCCGTTTCCACGCCATTTTCTCACTAATAGAATTTTCATTCTGTTAAAACCTCCAGAATGAGTCAGTTGGCGCATCTGCTGCCACACGGTCATTCGGATGGGTGTTACCCTATACAGCAGTACAAATCTCCTGGAATCAGAAACACCGGATTCTTCCGTAATCGGGATGAATCCGGTGTTTGTTTTCACGTTCATTGTCTCATTTCTTTTTACATACTAGTATTCTAGTCTTATTCCATCGCATGGCTTGCCGGATTCTCCTTCATCCCGTTTTCCTCTGAGTGGGAAGCCTCCTTTGATGGGACTGCGCAAAAGTCTCACCGCCAGTCTGATCCTCAGCAGTACCTGCGGACTCCGTTGTTTTCCTCTCTTCAGATAAGATGGAATACTGATCAACTGCGGGCTTTTCTCGTATGGTAAAATTTGAGATTTTGGTGGGTATAGTAGTGAATTTGCAGTTGCTGACCTGTTGATTTTCAAATGGTCCGCTGCTATAATTCTGCACGGGGATAGCCTCATCAGGCGGACAAATAGGTATGCCTGATCAGCGGCAGGCTCCACAGCACTTGCATCAGAACAGTTATCCTATATACCACTCGTTGATTAGAAGATCATTTGTATGCATTTTTATTGTTCTTGAAAGGAGATGCCAGCAATGCATACTTTTGTGAAATACAGAAGGGTTCTAGCGTTTGTCCTGGTACTCAGCCTCATAGTAGGAATACTTTGGACACCCGCATTTGCAGAAGAGCTCACAGATACCTCTTCTCAAACCGGTCAGGAGACGACCGGTACTCCGAATGAATCGGAAGAGTCAGAAGATGAGGGCAGCAATGAGCCTGAGACAGGTTCACCTACCGAAAGCGAAACCTCTGAACCCACAAGTTCAGAGCCTGTCGCTGCGCCGACACCTGTACCTGCAGACCCTACAACAGAACCGAGTACCGATCCCATAGAACCAGTCCAAGAGAGCAGTCCCGCTGAGACTGCACCTGATGAGACTACCGCCTCGCCTGAAGGGACAACAACGCTAGTTCCGGAGGAAAGCGAGCAACCCGCAGCCACACCAGTCCCCTCAGACACAGTCTCTCCCGAACCGTCTGAGCCCAGTGAGGTTCCCGATCCCGAGGCTACGCCAAGTGCACTTTTACCGGAGGTAACACAGCAGCCAGATCAAGTTCCTACGACATCTGCTCCTGCTGCGTCCGCTCCCGCAGAGCCACAGTCTGGAGGCCAGAATGATGGACCAGAGGGATTCGATTCAGAAGCCGAGGTTCAACAGTCCGTACCCTATGCCACTACAGCAAAAAAGCCGACAGACACCACCCCGAAGCTGACCACTAAAGGTGCAAAGAGTATTGGTTCCTATGGCGTATATGTCGGAGACAGCGTCACATTTAACGTGGAATGGCTGAACGAGAAAATGAATGAAGCCTATGGTGTCACTGATATTGACGTATCTGGGCCAGGTTGGTTCTTCTTGCAGAGCGGGAATACCTACTATGATGCCAAGCTCTGCTACACAGAGGAGCCATCGGTAGACACCTCTGAACCCGTAACGACCTTCACAGGAATCGAGATTACAGGCAAGAAATACACGCAATACTCTACTGTCATTTACTTTGACTACTGGCCAGCTGACAAGGAAAACAAGGCAACTGATATACATTACGTGATATCCATTGGCATGACAACCGTCTATGGCTATGAAAATGACGGAAGCGGCTCAATCTTCGGCACAAACACAATTCCTGCATCGATACCAGACGAACCGGGCACCTATTACTACGGCACAGCGTATGCGGGCTATGAGCGTGTATATGTGGGCAGGAATGGTCAGGGCGGATATACCCCCATTGTGCTTAACATTCTTGTTGACCTCGCACAAACCCACCCGGGAACCACATGGACGCCCGGGAAAGCTTCCGCTGCCTCCCCAATGTCCTTGGAAGCTGGCCCTGCACTTCTCCACATCTCGGACTGGACCGCAGATGCCGGCTATAACTTCGATGTCGGTTACTGCGCAGACAGCAACACGATGACGAGCGACAGCTGGACAGAGTACAGTGTCGCGCATGTAAAGGACTTGGAGGACCGTTTCTCTGCTGAGGAGAGACAGAGGTTGCAAGCAATTGTCGAGCACGCATACCCCTTTATCTCTGAGGCGGAAATGCGAAGCAATCTCGCGGCTGCCGGTGTGAATTTTGGGATCTACGATGAATATGCATCGGAGATCATGATGGTAGCAACGCAGCTTGCAATCTGGAGCATTACAAATCCCGGTTCCGGGGACGGAAAGGTTGATATCACAAGCATTCTCACGGATGGGTTCGGGATGGAAGTCCTGAACGAGGACAATACCGTAAGTATCGTTGAATTTTCCCCGGACGACTGTCTGAACAATACAACAGCACAATGCACTTCACCAGGCCAGATTGCATCCAAGAATGGCTTAGGGTATGGTATGACCGAGTTCTGGAAGGTGCTGAAGGGCATCATCGGCTATTTTGACTCCTGCAGTTCCTCCCTTGACGGCCCCGCCTTCCAAGACTTGGAGTGGAAGTACGACTATGAAACTGGAGATGTCTCGGTCACAGGGACTGTCACCGGCGTAAAGAGCGGCAATCCGCTCACGCTTTCCGTTGTAGGCGGAGGCAGCACTGAGTGCTCCATCGACACGGACGGCAGGTTTTCCGGCACCATCTACGCCGGCCCGGATAAGACTGTCGTGCTGGAGGTTGGCGGCAAGCAGCAGTATATTGTAGAAGCCATGTACTACGAGAGTGAGGAGTATCAGAACTTCATCGGCGGTCAGTTTAACCCTGTCGATGTCAGCGCTGAAGTCGAGTACCAAACCCCCGAAACAATTGATCTCTATGTGACCAAGACCTGGGACGATGATGGTGATGTGTCCAACCGTCCTCACGCCATTACGTTCCAGCTGTATCGCGATGGAGAACCGGTAGAGGGCATGACCTTTACCCTGGAGCCAGAAGCCAATGGAAAGTGGACAAACGCCCCGGTAAAAGCGTTTTCCGACTTACCCAAGTACAAGGAAGAAGCTGATGCAGCTGGCAATCCGATCCCTTATCAGTACGAAATCCAAGAGGTTCCGATCCAAGGGTACACTACTGTCGAAACCAGTCATTCCGAAAATGGGGTGACCGTAACGCAGGCAACCTTAGGCGGCAGCAGTGCCCCGCAGAGCACAGCACCCAATTGGACCTTCACCAACAAGCCGGACACCGTCACCATCGAGATCACAAAGCAGTGGGACTTCGGCGACATCACAGACACAGAAGGTCTCCGCCCGGATAAGCTGGTCTTTGAACTGCTCTGTGATGGAGAGCCCACTGGGCGTATCTTCGAGATGAAAACCGAAGACGGCGCCTGGCCAACAGGGTCCGTAACCGCCTTCGAGAATTTGCCGAAGTATTCGTACAACGACAAGAATGAAGCGGTAGAACACGTATACACCGTAAGAGAGAGACTCGTGGACGGCTACACCCTTGCATCGGAAGGTTCTGAGAGCACCGAGTCTGAGCAAAAGGATGGCACCACCGTCAAACGCATCCACTACACCTTCCAGAACAAGCTTGAGACCATTCAGATCAATGTCACTAAGGCTTGGCGGGATACGGACCACGAGAGCAGCCGTCCGGAGCAGCTCACCTTTGTCCTCTATCGCGATGGTAAAGCGACAGATCAAAAAGTGGTTATCAAGCCAAATGACGATGGCCTATGGCCCACCGTTTCCTTTGACCCACTGCCGAAGTACCACTACAGTCAGGATACCGGCAAAATGGTGGAGTACAACTACACTGTACAAGAGGAAGCGGTCTCTGGATATACGACCGATGCCCCTGAGATTCAGGAACAGACGAAAGAAGTCTCGGTGAAAGATGAGGCTACAGGCGAGGAGACAACCACTACGGTAGTCACCGGATACACCTGGACCTTCACAAACACCATTGAGCTGGGATCCCTCAAGATCACCAAGACCGTGAGCGCCGATGATCAGGGAACAGGAGATACCATCCAAGACATCGCATATACCTTCACTGTCACTGGCCCGCAGGACTACGAGGAGACTGTCACGATCACTGGCGCCGGCGAAGAGACACTAACAGACCTCGTCCCAGGCGTGTACACCGTCACTGAAAACGAAACCACCGCAGCTGTAGAGCACTGGACCCTCGATGTCGCCGTCTCTGGGGATGGAACCGTATCAGTGGCAGCGGGGGAGACTGCTGAGGTCACCGTTACCAACACCTACACCCGCAACACCGTTCCCGTGTCGGTGCGCAAGGTCTGGCAGGCTGATAGCAGCACCGCGGCTGAGGATCACCCCGATTCCGTCACGGTCCACCTCTTCAATGGCACAGCGGAATTGGATTCAGTAGATCTGAACGATGGCAACGGTTGGTCTCATACCTGGACAGATCTGCCCGAAGAGGGGACCTATACCGTCACGGAAGACTCTGTAGAGGGTTGGACTACCGCGATCACCGGCAATGAGACAGACGGGTATACCATCACAAACACCCGTACACCTCCGCCGCCTCCTGAGGAGACCCCGTCCAATCCGCCTGAGGAGACTCCGCCGGATGAACCAGAGGAGACCCCGCCGGATGAGCCCACTCCCACACCTGAGACGACACCGCCTACCACTCCTCCCACAACGCCACCTACCACACCACCCACAACACCGCCCACCACACCACCTACTACGCCTCCCACCACACCGCCTACTACGCCTCCCACCACACCGCCTACTACGCCTCCCACCACACCGCCCACTACACCACCTACCAATCCTCCCACTACACCGCCCACGTCCAACAATCAGCCGCCGGAGGAGAACGATAGGCCCAACGTGCCGGAGCAGCCGAATGCGCCCAACATGCCTGAGGAGGACCAAAGCCAGGATATCCCCAACCCCGATGTGCCTCAGAACGACACACCGCAGATTGATACGCCTACCGTCCCGAATCCCCAGGAGAACAACCCGAACATGGACCTGCCGAACCAGGACACCCCGTTGGAAGACAAGCCAGGTGAACCGGACACCCCCTATGAGGAACCCGGTGTGGACCTTCCCGATGACGATGTGCCCCAAAGCGACTTCCCGCCGGACACAGGTGAGACTATCCTAAACCTCATCTGGCTCACCATGATGGTGGTCTCCGGTGCGGGCATGCTCCTCACAGCTCTCTCCAAGAAGCGGGAAGAGGCCTGATCACCCTTTCTCTGGCCGCCCGTCTACAAGGCACCTGGCCGAGGCAATCAACGAATGAGCAAAGGGATGCCGCAGCGAAGCATAGCTTCACTGCGGCATCCCTCGTTTGCTCTGTTCGAGCCCGGATCATCAGATTACCAGAACGCCGGGGACAAGCGCAATCCTCCCATCCCATTGCAACAAACACTCGCGCATCCGCAGCAGGGAAGGGGAGTGCTCGTACTGTCTCCAGGATCTCACGCCGCCCATCCGGGATTTCTTCTGCGTTTCAGTGAACAAGTGTTCTTGTATATCAGATTTTTTGACCCACCCGCGCAAAACGCCAAACAGCACCTTCCGCTGGCATTCATGAAGTGCTGCTTTGAACTATATCTTGTTTTCTTGCACTCTATCTTTAGGGGGTCTCCGTACAAGTACAGCTGCTGCCACGCGGTCATTCGGATGGGTGCTACCCTATACAGCAGTACAGATCTCCTGGAATCAGAAACACCGGATTCTCCCTTGATTGGGGAGAATCCGGTGTTTGTTCTTTTTTTAGTTTCATTGATGAGAATTCGTACGTACAAAGCACCAGGAGCACACCCTATACTCCTATCCACGTCCAATACAAACCCCGCAGGGCAGGGGAGTGCTCGTACTGTCTCCATGACCTCAGCGCTCATCCGTGACTTCCTCTGTCTTTCAGTATTCAAGCGTTCTAGTATATCAGATTTTACCCATCCGCGCAAAACGCCAAACAGCACCTTCCGTTGGCATGCGGAAGGTGTTGTTTTGAACTATTTCTTGTTTTCTTCTATCTTTAGGCAGTCTCCGTACCAGTACAATTCTTCTCTTTCAAATCATTGATTTATTTCTCTTTTTCTTGTCAAAATTTCTTTTTTCTTGCCCTTTTCTTGTCTTCCTTGTCTTTTCGCAGCATTCCGCCCTACCGCTTCAGCACTGCCCGATATGCGTGCCACTCGTTCCTCTCCCGGTGCTCCACGATCTCGAACCCGTTGGCAGTCAGGGCATGCTCCACCTCCTGCTGCCGGCCTTCAATAATACCGGAACAGAGGAAAGATCCATCTGGGGTGAGGAATCTACCGGCCACACCGCTCAGGGGGATCACCACATCTGCCACGATGTTGGCCAGTACGATCTTGTTCATGCCCCTACCTAAGCGCACCCCCAGGACGTGGTCTGAGAGCACATCCCCTGCCAAGACGGTGAGCCGGTCCTGTCCGATGCCGTTCATCGCGGCGTTCTCATAGGCCACATCCACCGCCTTGGGGTCGATATCAACGCCGATAGCCCGCTCCGCACCCAATACCAGGGCCGCAATGGCCAGAATCCCGGAGCCGCAGCCCAGATCCAGCACGGCATCGCCGGGGGATACCAGGTTCTCCAGCATCTCCAAGCAGAGTTGGGTGGTGGCGTGGGATCCGGTGCCAAAGGTAAGTCCCGGGCTCAGATAGAGGGGAACGCGTCCCTCGGGGATGTCCAACCCCCGCATCCACTCCGGCACGATGTACACCCGGTTGCCCACAGGGATGGGCTGGTAGTACTTCTGCCAGGAGGTGGCCCAGTCCTCCTCCCGCAAGGATACCATCTGGGGCTCATAGCACTCCAGGCCCTTGAGGTAGCCCTGCAACTGCTTTCTGCCCTCATCGGAGTCCGGGACGTAGAACTTCACTCTGCTGGCGCCCTTCATCCGGGCGGAGAGCTCCTCATCTACGTAGTCCCAGTACTGCCGGTTCTGCTCCAGGAAGCGGAGAAACTCCTGCTCCTCCTCGATCACCAGGCCCGTCTGGCCATTGGCGGTGAGCGTCTCACACACCCGATCCAGCGCCTCCGCCGGCACCGGCAAGGTAACCTCCAACCAAGCGCCTTCCATACGCCGCGTCCTCCCTCGCTAATACTTTCTTGAGATATCTTGCTCTTTCTTTCTTTCTGCTCTACACTTCTATACTATCTTTTGCTTTCTTGACTTTTTTCTTTGCTTCCGTATGCTGTTTTGTCCTGCTCAGCTGTATTTAGTCCTAGTTATTCTTGATGCTGGTGACGTCATTGAGCCGCACCAACTTCTCCTTGGGCGGCTTGTTCTTGCCCCCATCGATGCGCATCAGCACCCACTCTTCGTCCATGTCCACGATCTCTCCCTGGATGTCCAACTGCTCTGTGAACTGCAGGGTTACCACAGAGCCTTTCCGGCTGGCCAGCACATCGGAGAGCTGCTTGCCCCCGCTGGAGTGCCCTTTGCCCAACTGAATGCCGTTCTCCCGGAGAATCCGCTCCAACTTGTCCACTCGTGATCCCAGGGCCAAAACAAGGCACAGGGCTACAATCCCTAAGTACTCCATACCCTCAGCCCTCCTTGCCGTCCTGCTTCTCCGGCAGGAAGGTGATAGACTGGATGGCGGAGATGGGGATCAGTTTGGATACCGTCTCCTTCTTGGCCTTGTGGATCTCCACCTCGGCCCACATGCCGTCCAGGCTGCGGATCACGCAGTTGTCCATGTCCAGGAAGGCATACTCTAACTCGTAGAAGTCCAGCTTAACTCTCCGGCCCACCGCCTGCCGGAGCAGGCGCGTGGCCGGTTCCGGGGGCGGGGGAGATGCGGTGTCCTCCGTGATGTCCTCCCGGAGGAGGTAGTCGCAAGAGACGCCGAGAATCCGGGCCATCCGGACGATTTTGTCCGTTTCAGGGTAGGATGTGTTAGACTCCCACCGGCTCACAGCCTGTCTCGAGACACCCAGTCTTTCTGCCAGCTGTTCCTGGGTGAGGTTTTGGGCCTTGCGGGCAGCCGCCAACTTCGATCCTATGTGCATGAAACCACTCCTTGATCAGGGGCAATCCCCCCGTGTGCTGGGTTCATGGTACCATCTCGGCGGCGGTTTGCCCACCGTCTCTCCGTTTCGAAATGCAACTTTTCGGTTGCGTTTGCTGTTGCACAGGCCGAGAATCTGCAAGAATACCAAAAATGCGACAATCTTGCCCCCGGCGGACACGATAGCACGTCCGATTGGGACGATCACCCGTTGGATCGCCCACCCACACCCCTACTTCCCGTGGTGTCCGATCCGGGCTGTGAGCTCAGTGAGGGTAACGGTATAGGCCTCCCGCTCGTAGGGGAGGATGGGCAGATCCTCGGGTACCTCCCATCCCTTGCGGGCAAAGAGCCGTTCAATCATGAGATCCAGGAACGCCGGGTTCTTTACGAGAAGGGGGCCTGTGAGGTGGGTGGCAAACACATTGCCCTGGACAAAGCCCTCCGCTCCGTGTTCCCCCTCATTGCCAAAGCCTAACGTTACTTTCTCAAAGAGCGGGGTATCCACAGACTTGGTAACGGAGCACTTGTTCATGAAGCCCACCACGGGTCTCCCCAGCAGTTCGGTCTCCGCCACCACATCCACCGGATCCCGCTTGTCCGATTCCACGGAATAGTAGTCCGCAAGACCCAGGCACGGGGTGATATTGTCCTGGACGTCCACCACCGATCTGCCCAGCAGTTCCATGGCGGCGCCGGTGAAGAGCACCACGGCGCCGCCCTTGATGGCCTTCACAAAGGCGTCCTTGTGCGGGACCAGCCTGGCGGCCACCTCTTTCTGGGCCCGCTCGGTGCCGGCGCCCATATAGATAAAGTCCGCCCCGGTGAAGTCTGGGGTGTCATCAAAAGAGAGGGTGCGGAGGGACACTGCGATACCCATGGCCTCCAGGTGCCTTCTGAGAATGGCGATGTTGGCATACTCCCCGTAGAGGGACATCACATCGGGGTAGAGGTGCAGCAGCTGCAGGGTGCGCACTCCGGTCTCCTGTGCTTTTTTCTCTTTGCTCATATTCCGGCACCTCCTCAATCCCGCACCACATGGGCCAGCAGCTTGTCCCGATCGGAGAAGCAGGTGGCCACATAGAGGGGCAGATTTCCCTCCCGGCGGAGTTCCTCGGCTGCCTGGGCGATGTTCTCCCGCAGCACCAGCCTGTCCTCGGGCACATCGGTGTAATCCATGCGCATGGCGAGGTCGTTGACGTACTTCCCGCAGAGCCACACCTTCTTTACCTGGGGCACCGCCAGCTGATTGAAGTCGATATCCCAGAGCCAGCTGGTCTCCCCGGTGAAGTACTTCCGGCTGATGGCGTCCACGATCAGCATCACCTCACAGGGGGCCTTCTGGGCGGCGATATAGCCCAGGTTGGTGTCGTAGGCAACGGAGTTCTCGTGCTTGGAGGTGAGCAATACGCCCTTTCGGCTGCCCAGGGTAAAGGACACCATCCGGCCGTTCTTTAGGATATAGCTATTAAGAGCCTGGGCGATGGTGGATTCAGGGACCCCGATCTCCGCACAGGCAGACCAGGCGGCCAGGATGTTATAGACGTTGTAGATGGACTTGAACGCCAGCTGAATGCTGGTCTTGCCGTTCACGGTGAGCACGCCCTTGTCCAGGTCCAGCTCTGTGCCGGCATAGTTTGGCCTCATTCGGTGATAGCCGCAGGCGGTACACTGGTAATGGCCGATGTGGGCGTAGTGGTAGAGAGAGTAGGCCATGGGACCGAAGCAGACAGGGCAGCGCAGGCCATCATTGTATACACCGTGATGTTCTGTGGTACTGGTGGTGCTCTTCTCCAAGCCAAACCAGCGGACCTTATCTTTGGAATGTCCCTGGGCAAATCGGGATACCAATGGATCGTCTGCATTCAATAGCAGGGTGGTCTCCGGGAACACGGCCTGCTGGATCGCCTGATACACCCACTCCTGGTGGCCGTTTCTGGTGAGCTGATCCCGGTAAAGGTTGGTGATCACAAAGTGGGTGGGATGGAACCACTTGAAGGTGTGCCGGGCATAGCGCTCATCGCTCTCCAAAAGCAGCACGTCCCCCTGGACCACGCCAGACAGGTTACAGTTTGTGAGCAGCAGGGTGGCGATGCCCTCGATCTGGTTGGAGCCCTCTTTGTTCCACACCACTTTCTTGCCGCCCGCCTCCAATATGGATGCGATCATCTCCGTGGTGGACGTCTTGCCGTTGGACCCGGTAACCGCGATCACCGCGGCGGGCAGCTTCACCCGGGAGAGGACATCCGGGCACAGCTTCAGGGCGAGCTGTCCCGGCAAAGAGCTGCCCTTGCCGATCAATCCTCCCACCCAGTGCAGGACTTTGCACAGCAGTATCGCAAGTATCAGTCTCATAGGGTCTCACTCCCTCCGTCTTCTGTGGCCTCGGCTGCACTCCCCCTGTGCTTTTGGCTCTCCAGCCAGATCATCAGGGCGGACACATCTGCCGGGGACACGCCGGACACCCGTCCGGCCTGTCCCAAATTCAAGGGCTTGATCTGATTCAGCTTCTGCCGGGCCTCCAGCCGCAGCCCCAGGATGGTGCTGTAGTCCAGGTCCGGGGGCAGGGGGCGCTTCTCCAGCCGGCGCATCTCCTCCACCTGGCGGTTCTGCCGGCGGATGTACCCCTCGTATTTCAGGGAGATCTCCACCTGCTCCCGGATCTCCCGGCTGAGGTCCGGCCGCTGGGGGTCGAAGGGAGCCAGGTCCTCATACCCGATGCCGGGCCTTCGCAGCAGATCTGCCAGCCGCGCCCCGTGGGGGCAGGGCGGCTGGTTACAGGTGGCCAAAAATGCGTCCAGTTCCGGGGTGGGCGGGGTGCCGGTGTGCTCCAGCCGGTTCAACTCTCTCTGTACGGCGGCATACTTGGCCTCCACCTCCGCCAGCCGCTCCGGCGGCACCAGTCCCACCCTGCAGCCGATGGCGGTGAGCCGCCCATCGGCGTTGTCGTGGCGGTGGATGAGGCGGTACTCGGTGCGGCTTGTCATGACACGGTAGGGCTCGTTGGTGCCCTTGGTTACGAGGTCGTCCACCAGCACGCCGATGTATCCGTCTCCCCGGGTGAGGATCATAGGGGGCTCACCCTTTTGCTTCAGGGCGGCGTTGATGCCGGCCACCAGTCCTTGTGCGGCGGCCTCCTCGTAGCCGGAGGAGCCGTTGAACTGTCCGGCGCCGTATAAGCCGGAGATCTTCTTGCACTCCAGGGTGGGGAGCAGCTCCGTGGGGTCCACGCAGTCGTACTCGATGGCATAGGCGGCGCGGGTCATCTCGGCGTGCTCCAGCCCCGGGATGGTGTGCAGCATCTCCAGCTGGACCTCCTCCGGCAGGGAAGAGGAGAAGCCCTGCAGATAGAGCTCCTCGGTGTTGGTGCCCATGGGCTCCAGAAACAGCTGATGCCGGGGCTTCTCGGAAAACCGGACCACCTTGTCCTCAATGGAGGGGCAGTATCTGGGCCCCACGCCCTCGATCACGCCGGAAAACAGGGGGGACCGGTGCAGGTTGTTTCGGATCACCTCATGGGTCCGCTCGTTGGTGTAGGTGAGCCAGCAGATGGCCCGATTGTCCGGGACCTCCGCCGTGGAATAGGAAAAGGGCACGGGATCCGCATCGCCCTCCTGGGGTTCCATCTTGGAGAAGTCCACACTCCTCCGGTGGATGCGGGGCGGGGTGCCGGTCTTGAACCGTCTCAGGCTCAGTCCCAGCTTCCGCAGGCTGTCTGTGAGGGGCAGGGCGGCCATCATGCCGTCCGGGCCGGAGGTGCGGGTGTTCTCTCCCACGATGGTGCGGCCGCCTAAGTAAGTACCGGTGGCCACGATCACGGCCTGGGCGGTGTAGATGCCCCCGTTGGCGGTGAGCACGCCGGTAACGGCACTGTCCTCCGTGAGGATCTCGATCACCTCGGCCTGGCGGACCCACAGGTTCTCCTGCAGCTCCAGGGTGTGCTTCATCACTTCCTGGTACCGGCGGCGGTCTGCCTGGGCGCGGAGGGACCACACGGCAGGGCCCTTGCCGCGGTTCAGCATCCGGTATTGGATGCACGCCCGGTCCGCCGCCTTGCCCATCTCACCGCCCAGGGCATCAATCTCCCGCACCAGCTGTCCCTTGCCGGTGCCCCCGATGGCGGGATTGCAGGGCATGTTGCCCACGGCATCCAGGTTCACCGTGAAACAGATGGTTTTCCGGCCCAGACGGGCGGCAGCCAGTGCGGCCTCAATGCCCGCATGGCCGGCGCCGATCACCGCGATATCAAAATGTCCCGCATCAAAGACGTTCATGGGGATCCCTCTGTTTTGCTAGAGTATGGATACAACCGCAGAAACTGCGGTTGTGGGAAAGGGCAGGGCGGTGGATACCGCCCCTGCCCGCGGGATGCGCTCTCCCGGGCTGGTGTGCCTCGCGGGGGATCGCATCCCATCGGATTGTCTGTACTTTCTTGTACTTGTTGTTGCGCCTCTTCGCGGTTTTCCGCTCTGATCCGCTCTTTCGGCTTCATTGCCCCGGCCGTGGGACGCTCCGGACCTCAGCCGATTGATCCCGAAGTTCCCGCTATCCCGTTCGCACCATTGGGGCGATCCTTCGTGTCACTGTGCGTACCATTGTGGGGACCCACCTATTGCCATGGCACACCGCATCGCCGCACCAGCCCATTGAAAGCCTCTGCCGGGCCGCAGGATTCACAGACCGGCCTGGACGAGGGAAAGACATGGCGAACATACCGTGCCCTTCTATGGGTCGCACGGCCGGGATACGGCCTGTCCTCTGGCCTGGGTGCACCGGGGGACACCGCCCGGGCCCCGCATCCTTTGCAGTTTCTCTGCGCACGCCCGCTGTGCGGGCGTGCGCAGAGCTGATGGCATTCCGTGTGTTCGATGCACTGCGTGTGTTGGATGAGCGCACTCTCTCCACACCCCGTCCTCAGCCCTTGGCGTGGAGGGTAACCACACACACCTCCGGGCGGTTGAAGATGCGGAAGCCCTTGATCGGCACGGTGTTGTTGCCGAGACCCCGGGAGGAGAAGAGGGTGCTGCTGCCGTAGGTGTAGAAGCCGGCGGTATAGGTGGGGAAGAGCTCCATGCTGGTGCCGATGAGGCCATCGGTGCCGGGCAGCCGGACAATGCCCCCGTGGGCGTGTCCGGAGAAGATCAGATCGTAGCCGGCGGCGGCGTACTGCTCGAAGTGGTCGCTGCGGTGGGCCAGGAGGATGGTGAAGGCATCGCCATATTGATTGCGGATGTCCTTGGCCAGGGTCTCCGGGGTCTTCTGGTCTGCGTAGCCGTTGGGGTCGTCCACACCGGCCAGGACGATAGTATCTTCTCCCCGCTGGAGGAGGTCCGCCTCGTTAGACAGCACCCGGATGCCGTACTCCTCATACAGCGCCTTCAGCTGCTTTACCGTACCGCTGTGCAGGCCCCACTCGTGGTTGCCCGTGACGTAGTACGTGGGGGCAATGGCCATGAGGCCCTTGGCCAAGGGCCTCATGGCCTCCAGCTGTGTGGTCTGGTCTATCATATCGCCGGTGAGAAAGATGAGGTCCGGCTCCGCTTCCGCCACCCGGAGCAATAAGTCCCGGCTGTTCTCCCCGTACTCGTGGCCGTGCAGGTCTGAGAGGTGCACGATGCGAAAGCCATCAAAAGAAGAGGGGAGTCTGTCCAACGTGGTCTCGGCATAGGTGGTCTCCAGCCCCCAGCACTGCCACTGGAACCAGAACCAGCCTCCGATGATCAAGAGAACCAGAATCAACAGCACGGTGGGAAGCCTGCCTCTCTTTCTCCGCCTCCTCCGCCGCTGGGGCGGGGGACTATTCGTCATCATGGTCCACAACGACGTAGTACGGCTTCATGCCGCTGGGCGCCGTCTTTGCGGTGTTGTCCGGCCTCCGCACCCGGGGCGGTCTTCTCCGGGGTCTCTTGGCGCCGCCATTGCCGTTGCCGCCGTTCTCCTCCGCTGGGGCGGGGGCGACAGTGGGGACAGCTGCAGCTGCCTCCGCGTGACTGTCCTGGGGTGCCTGGCCAGGTTGTGCCCCTTGAGCCGGTTGTGCCCCCTGGCCTTTCTGTCCCCGGCTCTGCTGCCGCTGTCTCTGGGGCTGCCGGCTTCCCTTGGGCTGCTGGGGCTTTTGGGGCTGCTCGGCGCTCTGTTGGGGCTGCTCCTGGACCTGATTCGGCTGGCTCTGTGCCGGCTGGGGCTTGCCGCCGTTCTTGGCGGGCTTCCCGCTATTGGGCTGCTGCTTGCCGCTGTTGTTCTGGCCCTTGCCGCCGTTCTGCTGCCTGCCGTTGGGCTGCTGTTTGCCATTGGCGCTCTGCTTGGCGGCGGGCTGTGTATTCCCCTGGGGCTGCTTCTGGGCGGCCTGGGTGCTGGGCTGGGCAGACTGGGGCTGCGGTTTGCCATTGGCCTGGGACTTGCCGCCGTTGGCCTGGGGCTTCCCGGTCTGCTGGGGCTTGGTCTCCGGCTTCTGGCCCTTGTTGCCGCCCTTGCCGTCCTTGGGCTTGTCTGCGGCCTTCTCCTGGGGCTTGCCTGCGTCCTTGCCGGACCCCTTCTTCTCGGTCTTCTGGGCGCCCTGTTTTTTCTTCTTGGGGTCCTCGGGGAACTCGCCCATCTCGGTGCGGCGGATGCGCTCCCGCCAGCTCTCCGCGCTGCGGGCAGAGAGCAGCCGGGCCGTGGCATCGATCACGGTGTCGAAGTCCAGGGGGCTGGGCTTGACAAACTCAGAGCGGGCCACGGACGGGTTCTCCGGCAGGGTGTCCTCCAGCCGTCCCTGGCGCATATTGGCTGTGAGGGGATGATCGGTGCGGATCCGGGGAGACCACTGCTCATCGTCCGGCTCCTCGCTCTTCCCCGTCAATCGCGGCGCGGAGAGAGATTTGCTCTCCTCGCCGGTGAGACCGCCTGAACGGGCATCGCGCTTCTCCAGGGCGATTTCCTGCGGTCTATCTTCCATCGGTTCCACGTACTTCTCCTCCACGGACTGCTGTCCTTTGGATTTCTTCCCTTTGGCCGGGGTTTGGGCGGCCTCCTGGGGTGCTGGCTTTGTAGGAGGTGCCAGCTGCGCTTTGGATGCTTCCGGCTGTCCTGCTGCAGCCTTTTTTCCTTTGGGTTGCTCCTGCTGCGGGGGATTCGCCTTTTTCTCCTCCTGTTCCCGCTTTTTCTGCTCCGCCTTCTTCTCCCGGGCTGCCCGGCGGGCCTCCTCGTCCTCTTCGTTCACCGGCCTGCCGTTCTTGTCCCGCTTGGGGGGCTCGGTGTTCTGCATGGGGTACGGGTGGTCCTTCACCACGGGGATGGGCTTACCCAGCAGCTTCTCGATGGCCTTCAGCTCCTCCATCTCATCGAACTGACAGAAGGAGAGGGCGATGCCCTCGTGTCCGGCCCGGCCCGTGCGGCCGATGCGGTGGACGTAGGTCTCCGGGACATCGGGCAGGTTGTAGTTCACGACACAGGGCATCTCCTCGATGTCGATGCCCCGGGCGGCGATGTCCGTGGCCACCAGCACCCGGACTCTGCCCGCCTTGAAGTCCCCCAGGGCCTGCACCCGGGCGGTCTGGCTCTTGTTCCCGTGGATGGCGGCGGCGGAGATGCCCCGCTTCTGCATGTCCTGGGCGATGCGGTTGGCCCCGTGCTTGGTGCGGGAGAATACCAGGGCAGACGGGATCTGCATCTCCTCCAGCAGCGTGGCCAAGAGGGCGCTCTTGTTGGCCTTATCCACGTAGTACAGGGACTGGCGGATCACCTCCACCGGGCTGGAGATGGGATCCACCGCCACCCGGACGTAGTCCTTCAGCAGTCCGTTTACCAGCCCCATCACCTCCGGGGGCATGGTAGCGGAAAAGAGCATGGTCTGCTTCTTCTCCGGCAGCAGCTTCAGGATGCGCTTCACATCGTGGATGAAGCCCATGTCCAGCATCCGGTCCGCCTCGTCCAGCACAAAGATCTCGATCTGGCTCAGGTCCAGCAGCCCCTGTCCGTGCAGGTCTAAGAGCCGGCCCGGGGTGGCCACCAGGATGTCCAACCCCGCCTGAATGGCATCGACCTGGGGCTGCTGGCCCACCCCGCCGAAGATCACCGTGTGGCGCAGCGGCAGGTTGCAGCCATAGGCGGTAAAGGAGTCCCCGATCTGGATGGCCAGCTCCCGGGTGGGGGTGAGGATCAGGGCGCGGATGCCGTCTCGGCGTCCTCTCCCATCCAGGCGCTGGAGGATGGGGGTTGCAAAGGCACAGGTCTTGCCCGTGCCGGTCTGAGCACATCCCAGCACATCCCGTCCCGCCAGCGCCGGGGGGATGGCTTGGGTCTGAATGGGTGTTGGTTCGGTGTATCCTGCCACGGTTAGAGCGCGGAGGATGGGCGCGTTGAGCCCCAGCTCTCGGAAATTCATGCCTTACAATCCTTTATCTGATCTGCCCGGGCCGTAATTGGCCCGGGCGGGAACTGTTCTTGTGGTGCGGATATTCCGCCGCGGCCCTGTTCCCTGGGGCCGCTAGACAACCACTGCATTATAGCAGACCATTTTCTCCCTGACAAGACGGAAACCCTGGGTGAAACCGCCGGTTTCGGAGGGTTTTTGCCGCCTTTTTGGAGAAGACTTGCCCATTGCCGGGAATTCCGCTTGGATGCCGGATTTCTGCACCCCCGGCTTCTCCCAGATGGTGGGATTCCATTGGGGGTCTGGTGCCTCCACAGCCCTATCCGGTCTCACGGGATTGCCGGGGACCGTACTTGGTGCGTGCTGTTTTCCAGCACGGCACCATGGATTGATTCTTCCCCCGGGGGATGGGGATGCCGTGGGGTGCCGGTGCAGATGGTGGGCAGGGGAAACAAGGATCAGTGCCCCACACGCCCTTCTTTTCCCTTCAGTCTATTGCCGGCACAGGGCTGATCTGGCAGCCCGTAGATGGGGCGGTGCACACAGTCCCCAGGACGATACCAGAGAGTGGGATTCTGGCTGGTGGGATTCCGGCGGGGAGGGGAGTACTGTATCTCGTCTGTCTGGATAGAAGACCGGTGTACGGCGTCTTGCGGGGGTGCGGGCACCCTGGGACCTGGTATGTGGCCTTTTCCCTCATATGCCTGGCCGCCTCTGTCCGCAAGTGGATTTCGTGGGCTAGGATGGGGCTCTCTCCTGCGCCCTCTCCTCTGGCTGGTGCAGTCCAAAAGGCGAGCCGTGCTCCCGTGTGGGAGTGCGGCTCGCCTTGCTGCAGTTCCATGGACCTCCCGGCTGTTAGGACATCCGGGGAGGCCTGTGTGGAGGGGATTCCACATAGAGAGAAGTACCGGGCACCTGCCTCTGTATTCCGTCCACGTCTTTGCTTCCGCGTCTTCACTTCCACGTCCTTGTCTCCCAGTCCTTGTTGACGGTGCCCTCCGAGGTGCCGTCTCAGAAGCCCTGGCTCCCGAGTCTGCTGATCCTCGAATGGGCACGGTCCTTGTTATACCACGGTCCGGGCGCGAAAAAAGGCGAGCCGTGTTTCCGCTCTCGGAAACCGGCTCGCCTTTTTCAGATTGCACAGTTGCGAACAGGTGGGATTGGGTTTTCGCTAGGGGAAGATTCGTCTTACTTCTTCTTCACCACGATCAGGGCAGTGCCCTTGCCATCGGCGAGCTTGCTGATGTCCACAGTGGCGACGTTCTCTTTGAAGGTGAGGGTGGTGCCGTTGAAGGAGGCGGAGACCACCTCATAGGCGCTGCTCACGGTGAAGGTGACGGCATCCTTGCTGGTGCCATAGGTGCAGTTGACGATCTTGGCATCGTTGCCGACATAGTACACCTCTACATCGCCGTCCACCACATATACGTTGACGGCCACAGCGATGCTGCCGTCTGCGGCGGGGACGCCGGGGGTGACGGTGCCAGTGCCAGTACCAGTACCGGAGCCGGGCTCGGTGGTGGAGGAGGTGGGAACGGTGTAGTCCTCAGCCTTGGTGGCATCGACCTTGGTGCCGTTCACGGTGGCGGTCTTCACAGCGCCGGAGAAGTCCACCTTGCTGCCAGCGGGCACGCCGGTGAGGGTGGCGCCGTCCTGTACGACATAGATATCAGCCTTGCCCTTGAGGCCGGAGAAGTCCACGGTTGCGCCCTTGGCAGAGACCAGGATGCGGCCTGCGGGGGTGCCGGTGAGCTTCACGCCGTCCGCGACCACCAGGACCACCCGCTTGGTGGTAACAGAGGCATCGGGGGTGACGTCATCGGTGCCGGCCTTGTTGGCATAGACCTCGACCAAGTTGTCCACCAGCTGCACCATGCTCTGCCGGTCCACGTCTGCGCCCAGGCTCAGCATGTTGTTGCCGGTGCCGGCGATGTACTTGTTCTCTACCAGAGCGGCCACATGCTTGGCGGCCCAGGGGGAGACGTCTGCGCCATCGGTGAAGGCGTCCAGAGCGGCGGTGGTCTCAGCGGGGGCGATGCCCATGGCGTTGGCCATGATCACGAAATACTGCTCGCGGGTGAGGGTTACGGCAGGGAGCATCTGGGTGCCGTAGCCGCTGAAGATGCCGGCTGCAACTGCCTTGGCAAAGTGTCCGGTGTACCAGGCATCGGCGGGCAGATCGGTGTAGGCGGAGACGTCCGCCTTGTCTGTGAGGTTGAGAAGGCCAGAGACGAGAGCCGCGCCCTCACCGCGGGTGGCCTTGCCGGTGGGATTGAACTTGCCGGTGCCATCGCCGTGTACAACGCCGTTTTCGGTCCAGGTCTCAATGGCCTCGTTGGTGGTGTCTGTGTAGGTGCTCTTCTCCTCCGCTGCCAGAGCAGTGGCGGGCACCAGGGCCAGCACCATCACAACAGCCAGAAGCAGAGCCAATACCTTACTGGGATTCTTCTTCATGATCGAAAGTTCTCCTTTCAGCAGAGTGTGTCTCTGCCAATATGGGCTGCCCCCTGGGGGATTCGCACTGCCGCGAAGCCCGCCATTGCCGCAAGGCGGGAAAGCCTCCATTTCTCCCGCCTGTGGGCCCGCCCGGGAACAGCTGTTGCCCCCTATTTTATAAAAGAAGCCGTCAAATGCAAGAGGGAATTTCTCCCTTTCCTCTGCTAATTTCCACAAAAATCAAATTGTTGGTTTCTGGAAGTGTTTTATTCCGGCAAGCCTGATGTAGTAGTTATGTGATTATTGTGGTGGGCTTGTGGGCTGGGATCGCTCTGGGAGCACTGAGGGTGTAATCGTATCCCGTGGGACAGACATCCCCGGCCTTGGTTCCGCCTGGCGTGTCCTGGACACTGGGGCGGGGGAGGGGACCGGCTTAGATTGGGGTTAATCTCGGAAAACTGACTTTCCAGACTGTTGAATTTCTCTAGATTATACGATTTGCAATCTATCAGTTTTCATAATTTTTGTGATTGTATCGTCTTCAGGAGTTTCTCTGGTATGTCCTGCACCCCGCCAGACCTGCCCTTCTTCTGGCCTTTTTCTTCGCAGCTTTTCTGGACCAGCCTGGACCGCCGCCGCGCTCCAGGCGTGCATAACTTTCCTGTTTCTTATCGGTAAATCAAATTTCCTTCCGAAAGCTGGCTGAAATTCAGCGCTTTTCCCAGAAATTGCACTGGGAAAATTTCCTTTTTCGTCAGTGTTCGCAAAAATGGGCCGGTTTTGGACCTTCAAAGGCCGTGTTCGCAGCCCATAATAGCCTTTTTCTGGAATGAAATGGGGCCCCATATGTCCCTTTCTCTGTGCGCAATAAAGTGTACTTTCACCCCATGGATGCGCTCCCAGAGACACCAGCTTTTCGCGGTCTCATGGAGGTGAGACGAGCTGAAATCCAGAAGGGATCTGTCTGCGGTTTTGGCCTCCCGGACACCCGCTTCTCTCTGCCAGACAGGTCCAAAATGCCGCCTCTGGGGGTCCCCCCAGAGGCGGCATGTGTATTCCCAGCCTGCGGGTGCATGCAGCTTGCAGGTGTTCTTTGTCTGTGTGCACGGTCTCCGGCGATAGGATCGGGCGTCTCTCTATGTCTCTTCATGCCTCTTCCCGCCATGTCTCTCCCTGGGGAATTGCGCTCTGCTCCAGGCGCTCTTTCTCTCTCCGCTCCAAACGGCCGAAGAGGATAGTGAGTACCGTGGGCAAAGCCAGCAGCTTGGCCGGCGGGATGGCAATCCCAGAGGGACCGCACAGCCTGTCCCAGAGGACGGCCATAAGCGCCAGCCACCAGAGGAACAGGGAGAGCACCTCCAGATGCAAAAACACCTTCCGCCTCATCGATCTGCCCCCATGAACCGCCTCCACAGCCGCAGCTTTGCGGCGCGGATTCTGGCCCCATACCGGCCGGTGAAGATCATGGCGTTGATGAGGGCACCGGCGGCAACCCCCAACGCCACGCCTCCCACAAAGGGATAGGTCTCGCGGAGTCCCGCCAAGTCTAATACCAGGTATACGAGGATCCCCATCAGGCCCGCCAGGTTGATGCAGTTCAGCCTTTTGGCAAAGGTCTTCCGGTCTGCATCGTTCACCTCTGCGTTGTATTCCGCAATCTTCAGAATGGTCTCCTCTTCCGGCATGTCTGCAGCCTGCTCTGTCTCTTTTCTCTTGCGCTCCCCGTCCAGGATCTCTCCAACCTCCACACCGAAGAGCTGGGAGAGTTGGATCACAAGATCGAAGTCCGGCATGGTAGCCGCATGTTCCCAGCGGGAGATGCTCCGGTTGGTTACCCCCAGTCTCTCGGCAAGCTGCTCCTGGGTATAGCCCTTCTCCGTCCGCAGCTCCCGCAGGAACTTGCCCACTTTCACTTGATCCATCTGTTTCAGGACCTCCTTTCGGGTTCAGCATAGCCCATCCGGCGGAAAATGGACAGGACAGAGGCTGAGAATCCCCGGATTTCCCACGGATTGGGCCTGAATCCCCGCCCTGCAAAAGCGCCCCAGGGCGGGGATCCGCCCTGGGGCGCCGGCGGTCCATGACCGGATTCGCGCTCGGTCTCTTGTCTTTGCGATCTGGGTTCCGGGCAGGGAAGCGGTGCCTGTTCTCAGCGCCGGCGCACCGTCCAGTCCGCCACGCCATATCCGGCACCGTGGACCAGATCGCGGATGTCCTTCTCCTGGGGCTCGGTCTTGCAGCGGATCACCGCCTTGTGGGTGTCTATGCGGACGGCGGCCCAGATGCCCTCCTGGGTGTTCAGGGCGTTCTCCACCCGGCGGGCGCAGTTCTCGCAGGTCATGCCGGTGATGCGGGCCTCTGCGGTGTACGGGTAGTGGGCGGGATTGCGGTCCCGGACGGACACCTTCTTTGGGCCCTCTTCCCGGGTGCCGCAGCAGGCGCTGCCCTTGTGAAAGCGCTGGTATGCGGTGTATGCCGCCCAGCCGATGAGGGCCAGGACGGCAAGGATGATGAGGAAGGTTGTCATGAGGGGGAGTCCTTGCGGGAACAGCCGCTGCAGGAAGAACAGTCTCCTCCGCACGGGGCATTGCGCCTTCTCCACATGGTGCGCACCGCCCAGATGAGGGCTGCAAGGATGAGCAGAATCAGCAGGATGTCCATAGGGTTCACAGCCCTTGCCCCCTTAGAAGATCAGAATCGCCACGGCCCGGAAGAGGAATGCCACAACCCAGGCCACGATACACTGCCAGAGGATGATGCCAACGGCCCACTTGCCGCCCAGCTCTCTCTTCACAGACGCGATGGCGGCCACACACGGGGTGTACAGCAGGCTGAATACCAACAGGGCGCCGGCGGACACGGTGTCCAGTACCGCTGCCACGCCGCCCTCTCCGCTGAAGAGGATCTCCAGCACGGATACCACGCTCTCCTTGGCCATGAAGCCGCTGATGAGCGAGGTGCAGATCCGCCAGTCTCCCAGGCCCAGGGGTTTGAAGAGCGGGGTGATGAGCCCTGCCAGATGGGCCATGATGCTCTCCTGGGAGGACTGTGCCAGGTTGAAGCTGAGGTCGAAAGACTGGAGGAACCACACCACCACAGCCGCCACCAGGATCACGGAGAAGGCCTTCTGCAAAAAGTCCTTGGCCTTCTCCCACATCAGCTGCACCGTGCTGCGGGCGCTGGGCAGGCGGTAGTTGGGAAGCTCCATCACAAAGGGCACCGCCTCGCCCTTGAAGAGGAACTTCTTGTACAGGAAGGCGTTCAACACGCCGATGAGAATGCCGCCGAGATAGAGGGCCGTCATGATAAAGCCGCCCTTGCCCGGGAAGAATGCGTTCACAAAGAAGCCGTAGATGGGCAGCTTTGCCGTGCAGCTCATAAAGGGGGTGAGGAGGATGGTCATACGGCGGTCCCGCTCACTGGGCAGGGTGCGGGTGGCCATCACAGCGGGCACCGTGCAGCCGAAGCCGATGAGCATGGGGACGATGCTCCGGCCGGACAGACCGATCTTCCGGAGCAGCTTATCCATGAAGAAGGCCACCCGGGCGATATAGCCGCTGTCCTCCAGGAGGGACAGGAAGAAGAACATCGTGACCACAATGGGCAGGAAGCTCAGCACGCTCCCCACACCCTCGAAGATACCGTCCAGGATCAGGTCCCGCAATACGCCGTTCACATGGCCGTTGTTCATGGCTGTCTCCACCCAGCCGGTGAGCAGGGTGATGCCCTGATCCAAGAGGTCCTGCAGGAAGGCGCCGATCACATTGAAGGTGAGGAAAAACACCGTGGCCATGATGATCACAAAGATGGGGATGGCGGTATAGCGGCCGGTGAGGACCTTGTCTATCTTCTCACTGCGCACCCGCTCCTTGCTCTGTCTGGGCTTTCGCACACAGCTGGTGCACAGCTTCTCGATGTAGCTGAAGCGCATATCGGCGATGGCGGCACTCCGGTCCAGGCCCCGCTCGTGCTCCATCTGCAGGGTGATGTGTTCCAATGTCTCCTTCTCGTTCTGTTCCAGGCCCAGCCGCTCGATGATCATGGCATCCCCCTCCACCGCCTTACAAGCGGCGAAGCGGACGGGGACCTCAGCTTTTTCCGCGTGGTCTTCGATCAGGTGGACCACAGCGTGCAGGCAGCGGTGTACCTGGCCGCCGGCGGCATCTTTGGCACAGAAGTCCCGCTTCTCCGGCACCTCCTGGTACCGGGCGATGTGTATGGCGTGGGATACCAGCTCTTCAATGCCCTTGTTCTTGGCCGCCGAGATGGGCACCACCGGGACACCCAATGCGGCCTCCATGCCATTGACATCGATGGAGCCGCCGTTGCCGGTGAGCTCGTCCATCATGTTCAGGGCCACCACCATGGGACGGCCCATCTCCAGCAGCTGTATCGTGAGGTATAGGTTCCGCTCGATGTTGGTGGCATCTACAATGTTGATGATGGCGTCCGGCTTGTTCTCCAGCACAAAGTTCCGGCTCACCAGCTCCTCGCTGGAGTACGGGGACATGGAGTAGATGCCGGGCAGATCTGTGATCTTGGTCTTCGGATGCCCCAAAATGGCGCCGTCTTTTCGGTCTACCGTGACACCCGGGAAGTTGCCCACATGCTGGTTCGAGCCTGTGAGGCGGTTGAACAGGGTGGTCTTGCCGCAGTTCTGGTTGCCCACCAGGGCAAAGGTGAGCACATGGTCCTCCGGCAGGGGGTTCTCTGTGCTCCGCTCGTGGTGAATGCCGGGCTCGCCTAAGTACGGGTGTGCAGTAGGACGCTTGCGCACCCTCTCCGGGACAGTGGGCTTCTCCGTCTTCTCCACCGGGATCTGGGCGGCATCGTCCAGGCGCAAGGTGAGAGAATAGCCGTGGATCTGTACCTCTACAGGGTCTCCCATCGGGGCGAACTTGATCACGGTGGCCACGGCCCCTGGAATCACTCCCATGTCCAAAAAGTGCTGCCGCAGGGCGCCCTCCCCGCCTACGGCGGTGATGCGCCCGCTCTCGCCGATCTTCAGGTCTTTCAACGTCAATCGGATCTCCGCCTTTCTAAGCTGTGCCGTTCCCTGCAAAGATACAACAGACCGCAGGACAATGCAAGGGCAAGTTCTGCCCAGAAACGGCCTCACTTTACCACCTTTTACCCGTATTTCGCCGAAAATCGTTGGACTGCCGCGCATGGCAAAATGAACTCTCCCTCTACGGTGCACCTGGACGATTTGGATGCCCGGTGTCCGGGGATGCACCCCGTCTGTCGCCGGCACAGACAGCTTTCTTCTCCTGCAGTTTATCCCAGCCGTATGGCGATGGCGAAAGCCATCGCCATACGGCTGGGCAGGGAAGGGCAAGGATCATCAGCGGTCTTCAGGGGACCGGGAGTGCTGACCTCTCTCAGGTCTGTACCCTGTGGGTCTCTATGGATGCCGTCTCTCTCCCGGTTTTCGCCTATCAGGATCTCTCTCCGGAGTGCTGTATCCAGATGGATCTGCCGTACTCCCAGGCGGCAATTCTTCCAGATGGCTCTTCTCTTCATCCCTCCTACCGATGGCGAAGTCTCCCGCAGGAGGATATGCAGACGAGTATCTGGGAATGTCCCTGCAGCCCAAACGAGCACAGAGAACCGCAGGGATCCGGCCCGTGAGGGGCCGGCTTCCTGCGGTTCTCTTCCCGCTTGGTGCTGTTTTTGCATCCATGTTGGCTTCCCGAGGGATGCCGCAAATCGTCCACCGGCACCTGGCTGTGTGGGAACGGTGTACTTGTACCCCAGACTTTGAGGATCTCCAGATACCGGTTCACGCCGCACACTGCCGGTGCCATGGAACTGGATCATCAGCCTGCTTCCCTTGCTCCTCAGCTCAGTCTTCTTTTTCGTCCTGGCCGCTGCCATCCTTATCTGGCGCACCCGCCACCCACGGGGGTCTGGACGCCAGTAGCCACCATGCCCAGGACTTCCTTATAGAAGGCCTTGTTCTCCGCATCATACCACTTCATGGAGTCTGTAACGGCAAGCATCTTCTCTCCGTAGTCCTGCCGATCCTCTTCTGAGAGATCCTCGCTCTCCAGCAGCGTCTGCAATGCCTTCAGGGTCCTCGCATGGCCTATGTAGGTTTCGCTCTCGCCCACGTTGCAGTTCTTCATGATCTGATCGCACATCTGCAGGTACTCCTGGACCGCTGTCTTCCCGCACTCGATGCACTGCGACAGCTGCCCACTGACCGCCGCGGCCAGATCTTTGTCCATGTCCTTGCACATCCCCGCCAGCTCATTCATCTTCTCAGCAGAAAGACCAGTGCAGGACAGCACACCAAGCACTTTCTTGACCTCGACTTCCAAAGAGATTCTCTTGCACACATTCTTGCCTCCCTTGACTATCTTTGTGAGGGGTTTCTCTCGTCTGGAGCGCTGCGTCTCGGATACACCGCCTCCAAAGAGATCGGCAGCCCAATCGGAAATGGAACTCATCTCCATCTCTCTTGAAATGTACTCCTCTCCGGGGCGATGTATCAAAGGATGCCAGACGGTTTGCAGAAGTGCCATTGGAATGAGCTGTACCGGGCTGCTCACCAGGGACAGGATTATTTGCCCTGGGATCTGTATCATTTTCTCTCATCTGCGCAGATGACCGGTCTCCAGGATCCAGCGCAGCCTCTTCGGACAGTTCTGATGGCTCATTGACAAATTCCATCCCATGGACGTACTAATTCTTTAAGGTAATTCCCCAATTGGGAGGCGCTACTCTTAGAGCATGGAACAGCAGAATCCGTTTCTACTGACTGAAGGCGTGTGCGTGATACCTCAAAGCTTGGATACCTGTATTCTTTGCTTTTTTTGAAGCAAGGTACATTTTTAGCTCCAAAGGGGTTGATTTTTCTGATCCCATGGTGTAAACTAGACAAGGGGTCCCCCTCAGTCAGAAGTCGGCGGAGCTGTCTGCCGGGTGGCCGCCAATGCACCGAGGATAAAGAAGTCATTCTTTTACTTCCAAATATTGTTTGTTCCCAATAGGTAACACTTTACCGGAGGATGTGATTTCTTATGGGCTTTTTCCCCAAAGACTTAGAGATTTTGCCACCATCTGACGACCGGGTATTCAAACGGATCCTGACCACGCCGGATGTAAAACCTGCGTTAATTGACCTGGTCTCTGCCATCATTGAGAAGCCGGTGAAGGATGTCATTATTCGTAACAGTGAGATACCACCGGAAGACAACAACGAGAAAGCAGAGCGTCTGGATGTAAACGTCCGCACCGATGATGAGTCACAGGTTGACCTTGAGATGCAGGCCAGCAGCATCGAAGAAGATCCGGGCGGAGAGCACCTCAATTTGAAAGGCAAGAGCCTGTATTACCTGACAGATCTCCATTCCTCCCAGCCATCTAAGGGAATTCGGAGATACGACAAGCTGGCCAAGACATATCAGGTGACATTCTGCTCTTATACAGTGTTCCCCAATTCGCCGGACTATGTCAATTCTTTTTCCTTCCGGAACAACAAGAACTATGAACAGCTGTCAGATGCGCTCAATGTTGTGTTTGTAGAGCTCACCAAACTAAAGCAAATTATGGCCAAGGACGTTTCTGATATGACAGACCTTGAGAAGTGGGCTATTTTCTTCCGCTATGCCAACGAGTCACAATTTCGTGAAACGGTTAATAAGGTTATAGAATCGAAGGAGGCGTTGAAAGTGGCTGGAAGCGCTTTAATGTCCATCAGTCAGGATGAAGTGGAACGCGCCGTGTACCGGAGCCGGAGGATGTTCCAGACAGATCTCCAGTCGAACCTGGCAACCGCCGAGGATCGAGGAAGTAAAAACAAGGCAATCGCGATCGCAAAAAAAATGCTGATTAAGGGCAAGCCTCGTGATGAGATTCTGGAATTTACAGAACTGTCACCCGCGGATCTTGACAAGATAGTGCTGTCCTAGACAGAGAAGGCACCGGGTATTCCTCTTCTGGAATCCCGGTGCTTCATTTTCTGTTGCACACGGGGTTTCTTCCTGCCAACCCCTGCAACTATCTCCGTAACTGCATTCCCTCATGAGGCGTTTTCTTTTGTTCCAGGGCAACATGAAGTGTGCACATGCCTTCAGTCAGTAGAAACGGATTCCGCTAGTACACCCCAGCTGCAGATACCCCTGGACTGCTGTCTTTCCGCACTCAATGCACTGCGGCAGCTGGCCAATGACCGCCGCGGCCAGATCTTTGTACATGTCCTTGCACATCCCCGCTAGTTCGCGCATCTTCTCAGCAGACAGGCCAGTGTGGGACTGCACACCCAGCACTTTCTTGACCTCGACTTCCGAAGAGATTCTCTTGCACACATTCTTGCCTCCCTTGACTATCTTTGTGAGGGGTTTCTCTCGTCTGGAGCGCTGCGTCTCGGATACACCGCCTCCAAGGGGATCGGCAGCCGCTGCCTCCTTTCCCTCTGTGTCTTCAGGATAGCCCGAGGGCCTTGTACGGTCCTACGGTGCCCCCAGAAATGGAACTCATCTCTATCTCTCTTGAAATGTACTCTCTGGGGCGATGTGTCAAGGGATGCCAGGCGGTCTGCAGGTGACTTTGGGAGTTCTGTACCGTACCGGGCGGCTCACCAGGGACAGGATTATTAGCCCTGGGATCTGTATCATTTTCTCTCATCTGCGCAGATGATCGGTCTCCAGGATACGGCGCAGCCTCTTCGGACAGTTCTGATGGCTCATTGACAAATTCCATCCCATGGATGTACTAATTCTTTAGGTTAATTTTCCAATTGGGAGGCGCTACTCTTAGAGCATTGAACAGCAGAATCCGTTTCTACTGACTGAAGGCGTGTGCGTGATACCTCAAAGCTTGGATACCTGTATTCTTTGCTTTTTTTGAAGCAAGGTACATTTTTAGCTCCAAAGGGGTTGATTTTTCTGATCCCATGGTGTAAACTAGACAAGGGGTCCCCCTCAGTCAGAAGTCGGCGGAGCTGTCTGCCGGGTGACCACCAATGCACCGAGGATAAAGAGGTCATTCTTTTACTTTCAAATATTGTTTACTCCCAACAGGTAACACTTTACCGGAGGATGTGATTTCTTATGGGCTTTTTCCCCAAAGACTTAGACACAGTCATTTGGGTTTCCGCCCATATGAGGCAAGAAGCGACTAAAAAATATTGTTAGATGGTGTTATCTTTTCCAACGGTGTAAATCCAAGCTTATTCAGCAATTCGAGATCTTTTTTCATTTC
>CANRFN010000018.1 GCA_947629915.1 uncultured Oscillospiraceae bacterium
TTCTGGGCCGGTGCCGGGCCAGCTGGCCTCCCGCAGAGCGCTTGCGTATGATAGCAGCCGGGCGCCGGATTGTCAACGCCTTTTTTCGTTTTTTGCACTGTTTTTCTATCCCAGAAAGTTCCAGGCTATATCTTGTGGATCTAGTCATCCAGAGCCGCTATATCCAGTGCCCCCATTTCAGTCCCCATCGCAAAATACACAAGACGCATACACCCCACGGCCCTTTACCCCGAGAGACGTCCGATCTCAGGGACTGCCCTGTCAGCTTTCCCGTTTTCCAGGTCGCAGACAGGCACTCCATGTCTCCTCCCGGCTCGCATCTCGTCTCCGAGCGCTCCCCTCGTTCGGAATCACGGCAAAATGTCAGCATGTGTCGAACGGTTTTCCAGGCAAAGGAAGCGAAACACTTGCGCCCAGCGAAAAAAATCGCTATAATCATCCCTGGGATTCGCCAAAATTCGTCCCCTCTCGGGCTGGCCCAGGGAACACCGTTTCCTACCAGGATAGCTTCTTCTCCAGCGGGCATCCTCTTTTTGATCGATGCCGTGCTCTCCTGGACCCCAACCACCACCCTCCTCTACATGCAGGCCGCATACCCTATTAAGGAGACCCCGCCATGCTTCTCATTCAGAACCTCTCCCTGCCCATAGACGCCAGCCGCCAGAAGCTGCGCAGTGCGGCAGCCCAGGCACTCCGTCTGCCGGAACGATCTCTCCCGGAGCTCACCATCCGCAGACAGTCCATAGACGCCCGGAACAAGGCCTCGGTCAAATGCATCACATCGGTGTCTGTCTCCCTGGACCCGGATCAGGAGCGGGCCATTCTCAAGCGGGCACCCAAAGGGGTCTCTCTTCTGGAGGAAGTGCCCTATCGGTCCCCAGAGCCCACATACAGGCCAGCGCATCCCCCGGTTGTAGTGGGCATGGGCCCCGCCGGGCTCTTCGCAGCCCTCACCCTGGCCAGGGCGGGTGTGCCGCCCATTCTCCTGGAGCGGGGCAGACCGGTGGAGGAGCGCACCAGGAATGTGGCTGCTTTCTGGGACGGCGGTCCTCTGGACCCCTGCTCCAACGTCCAGTTCGGGGAGGGCGGCGCCGGCACCTTCTCAGACGGCAAGCTCACCACCGGCATTCACGATCCCCGGATCCGCCACGTCTTGGAGACCTTTGTGGCCCACGGGGCGCCGGAGGACATTCTCTGGTCCCAGAAGCCACACATCGGCACAGACGTTCTCCGCAGTGTGATCCGCTCCATGCGGGAGGAACTGCTCACCCTGGGGGCTGAGATTCGCTTCGAACACACCCTCAGCGCCTTGGAATCCAAAGGCGGCGTCCTCACCGGCATCCGGGCAGACACCCCAACCGGTCCCGTCCGTATCCTCTGCTCCGATCTCATTCTGGCCCCAGGCCACTCCGCCCGGGACACCTTTCAGATGCTGGCTGAGGCGGAGCTGCCCCTGGAGCAAAAGCCCTTTGCCATCGGGGTGCGCATTGAGCACTGGCAGGACGCGGTGAGTGCCGCCCAGTTCGGCCCCGCCTGGGAGAAGCTTCCCCCTGCAGACTACAAGCTGGCGTGTCACCTGCCCTCTGGCCGGTCTGTCTTCACCTTCTGCGTCTGCCCCGGCGGCCAGGTGGTGGCGGCTGCCTCCGGCCCGGGACAGGTAGTCACCAACGGGATGTCCCTTCGGGCAAGAGACGGCAGCAACATCAACGGCGGCCTTCTGGTAGGGGTGAACCCGGCGGACTTCGGCGGAACCGATCCCCTGGCCGGGGTCCGGTTCCAAGAGCGCTGGGAGCACGCCGCCTTTGCCGCCGGCGGGGCCAGTTACCGGGCTCCCGCCCAGCGGTCTCGAGACTTCCTCGCCCGAAAGGCATCCAGCGGTCCCGGCTCCATTCTCCCCACATACCGCCCCGGCGTGGCCTGGGGCACCCTGGACAGGGTGCTGCCGGACTACGTCCTCACCTCCCTGGCGGAGTCCATCCCCCTTCTGGACCGCAAACTCCACGGCTTTGCCGCGCCGGATGCGGTGCTCACCGGGGTGGAGACCCGCTCTTCCTCCCCGGTCCGCATTCTCCGGGACAGCACATACCAGTCCCCCGCCCTGCGCGGCCTCTTCCCCTGCGGGGAGGGCGCCGGCTATGCCGGCGGCATCACCTCCGCCGCCGTAGACGGCATTCGCTCCGCCGAGGCGCTGCTCTGTCGGGCGTAGCACCGCTCACACCAGCTGGACCCTATAGTGCTCCAACCAGTGGTTCACCTGCACCAGATACGCGATGGTCTGGGGCCGGTTCATCAGCTGGCCATACCAGGGGATGCTCTCGTTGGGGCCCGGGTGATCCAGCAGCTCCTCCAGTGCCTCTCGCCGGACGATGTCCAACAGGGGCGCATGGGGCGCATCCAACACCTGCCGCAGCATCCGGGACACCGCCTGCAGGTACACCGGGTGATGGGTTTTGGGATAAGGGCTCTTCTTGCGCCACAAAATATCCTCCGGCAGCCAGCCCTCCATGGCCTGCCGCAGCAGTCCCTTCTCTCTCCCCTGGTAGTCTTTGAACGCCCAGGGAATCCCGTAGAGGTACTGGGCGATGCGGTAGTCGCAGAAAGGCACCCGCACCTCCAGGCCGCTCCACATGCTCATCCGGTCTTTCCGATCCAAAAGGGTCTGCATGAACCAGCGGAAGTTGAGGTACACCATCTCCCGCATCCGTTTTTCCAGGCCCGTGCGCCCCGGCAACATGGGGGTCTCCGCCACCGTCTTTCGGTACTGGGCGTCCACAAAGCCGAAGGGGTCCGCTCCACGAAGCACCTCAGGCCGCAGGAAGCTGGCCCGATAGCCGGTGGACTGGGCCCAGGGGAAGCCCTCCCGCTCCCGGATGGTGGGGTCCCGGAACCAGGGGTAGCCGCCGAAGATCTCGTCCGCGCACTCCCCGGAGAGGGCCACCGTGGCCCCGGTCTTGATCTCCCTGCAGAAGAGCAGCAGGGAGGAGTCCACATCCGCCATGCCGGGCAGGTCTCTGGCCTCGGTGGCATCCAACAGAGCCGCCGCCACATCTTCGCTGTCCAGCACCACCCGGTGGTGTCCGCCGGTGAGGGCATCCTCCATCTCCCCGATGAAGTCGTCATCGCTGGTGGGCTGGAACTTGCTCTTTCGGAAATACTGGCTGTTGTCCCGGTAGGTCACGCTCCAGGTCTGCAGCTTCTCCCCCCGGGCGGCCAGTTCCCTGTCCGCAATTGCGGAGATCAGGCTGGAGTCCAGCCCGCCGGAGAGGAAGGTGGCCACCGGCACATCGCTCACCAGTTGGCGGCGGACCGCATCGGTCACCAGCCAGCGGACGTGGGCGGCGGTGTCCTCAAACCGCTCCAGGTGCTCCCGGTCCTCCAGGTTCCAGTACCGGCGGAGGGAGAGCCGATGTCCCTCGTAATATCCGCAGCAGGCCGGCTCCACCTCCCGGATTCCCCGGAACACCCCGGAGCCGGGAATGCGGCCAGGCCCCAGCAGCATCACCTCCAGGATTCCCGATTGATCCACCTCCGGCTTCACCCAGGGCATGGTCAGAAGGCCCTTGATCTCTGAGGCGAAGGCAAACCTGTCCCCTTCCGTGCTGTAGAAGAGGGGCTTTACCCCCATCCTGTCCCGGGCCAGAAAGAGCCGCTGCCGGTGTTCCTCCCAGACGGCGAAGGCGAAGATCCCGTTGCACCGGTCCACGCAGCTGTCTCCCCACTGGGCGTAGGCGTGGAGCAGCACCTCCGTGTCCGAGTGGGTCCGAAACCGGTGTCCCAGGGAGGCCAGCTCCCCCCGGAGCTCCTCCGTGTTGTACAGCTCCCCGTTGTACACCATGGCAAAGCTCTCCCCGGTGGGGTTTCCGTCCTCCCCGGCGGCCAGCAGGAACGGCTGTCTCCCGCCCTGGATATCCACCACCGCCAGACGGTTGTGAAAGAGCGCAGCCCGCCCCTGGCGATAGGTTCCCTGCTGATCCGGTCCCCGCCGGGCCATGGAGGCCAGCAGCGGTCCCTGAAGTTCCTCAAAGTGGACGAGCCCTTCCTCCACAAAGCCAGCAATTGCACACATCGCAGATTCCCTCCTCATAAAGAGGCGCCCGCCTGGCCGGCGGACGCCCTTGTCTGCAGCCCTATCCTATGTCCCGCGGGGCCAAATGGTACCACACTGAATATTCTAGATACAAAGGAGGCGCACCACCATGTCCCTGATCGATTTTCCCACCCCGGTCATCGTCCCCTACCAGGAGATGTATGAGACCCTCTTCAATGCCATCACCGATGCATTGGACACCATGCAAAAGAACACTCCGGCCGCAAAGATCCTGATGGAGGCCCAGCAGAAGACGGAAGAGATGTATATCAGCGCAGACCCAAAGGCACAGAAGCCGGAGGAGAAGTGAAGCATCCCGTTTCCCCCGTCTGACCGCTTCCTCCAAGCCAAACCAACTTCCAGCTCCCGCTGGAAAGAAAGCTCAAATTCCAATTGACAGCCCCTTTTCTTCCAGGTAAAATCCATGTCAGCGATAGCATGCGCGGGGAGGGCGCAGAAAATGCGCCCTCCCTCCCGCCTCGCGGTGGATCTGGACGGAAAGGGGCTCTTGTCATGGCGCATTCTCTCTGGAAAAAGGGGCTGTCTCTGGTGCTCTCCCTCTGCCTGGTGCTCTCGGCTCTCCCCAGGCTGGCCCGGGCATCGGACTACATAGACATATCAGACAGCCCTGCAAAAGAGGCCATAGAGCGCTGGTCGGACTACGGCGTGATCCACGGGGACACCACCGGGGCATTTCATCCGGACGCCACGGTCACCCGTGCGGAGGCGGCACAGTTCATGGTTAATCTCCTCCACCTGGAGAAGACGGCAGACCTCTCCGCCTATGTGGATGTGGACGAGCACGCCTGGTACGCCGTGGGTCTCAGCAAGTGCGTCAAGGCCGGTCTCATCAGCGGCAGCGGCAACCGCCTCATGCCCACAGAGCTGGCAGATCGGCAGACGGTGATGGTCCTGCTCTGTCTAGCCCTGGGCATCGATGACTCCCTCCCCCAGGCGGACGCCATCCTCCCGGACGACAGCTCCATCGCCGGCTGGGCCAGAGGGTCGGTATACGCCCTTCTGAACATGGGCTTTGACGTCACCAAAGACGGGCAGGTCCGCCCCACAGATCCCATCACCCGGGCGGAATTCGTGCTCTTGCTGGACAATCTGATCGCCGCCTATATTCACCAGGACGGCACCCACGCCCCGGTAGCCCGGAACGGCATCACCCTCACCGTGGCGGATCGGGTGGTGCTCACCGGCCTTGCCACCTATCCCGTGGTGGTGGCGGGCAGCTGCGAGCCCTGGGTGGACCTGAGTCAGACCCGGGGCAGCTACCCCCTGGTGGTGTGTGCCAACAACGCTATCGTGACGGGGGCGCCGGCGCGGTGTCCCCTCAACACGGTGTGGGCCCCCAACTGCACCGTAAACGGCAACATCTACGCCACCTACACCCTGCAGTTTGTAGACCAGGACGGTCTCCCCGTCCCCGGGGTAAAGGCCTGCCTCTGGGAGGACAGCCTGTGTCACGCCCCCAAGACCGCAGACAGCACCGGCCGCATTATCTTTCCCATGACCCCATACAGCTACCACAGCGAGATCCTCTCCGTCCCGGACGGATATCTCAATGAGGGCCCCGCGGAGACCTATCTCTCCATCGGCGGCGGCACCTATCGGTTCCGCCTCACAAACCTGCACACCTCTGACTCCGTCTCCACGGAGGTCGGGAGGGAGCCCGAGGACAGTGCGCCCAACGCCGATGCCGCGGAAGGCCTCAGCCAGATCCGCATGGATGTCCCCGAGGGCTATGCGGTAGGAGACCGGATGCCGAACCTCACCTTTACAGACGTATTCGGCAATGCCCGCACCCTCTACGGGGCCCTGGGGGTGAAGGACATGGTGTTGGTGACGGTATGGAACACCAGGAACTTCTGGGGTATGCAGGAGATGCAGAGCCTCTCCGGCGCGTACCAGCGGTACCAGGACAACGTGGAGATCTTCGCCCTCTCCGATGGGGACAGCGCGGCGGTACTGGAGGCATTTGCCCGCACCACCGGCTGCCTCTTCCCCGTAGGCCAGGATCCTATCGGGCTGCGGGCGGCCGCCGGGTTGGACAGCAATCCCCTGAGCTTTGTGGTGGACCGGTACGGCATCATCGCCCGGATCCAGCAGACCCCCTTCGTGCTGCAGAACGATGTGGAGAATCTCTTTGCACGCTACACCGCAGCGGACTATCCGAACACCATCTTCACCGAAGATGATCTGAGCGCCCCCTGTGATATGATCCCCAGCACACAGGCGAAGCTCTCCGCCGCACTGAACGTTCCCGGAGGCAAGTTGCTCTTCCACAATCCGGACACCCCGGCCGCCTGGCCCTTTGTGGCGCTGCGGGAGGGCGGCCGCACGCTGGCCATGGCCGGCAATGTGGGCGTAGAGGAGAGCCGGGCCATTGTGGGCTTCCAGGCCACCGCCCAGGCGGGAGACTGTCTCGTTTTGGAGTACAGGCAGGACATGACTCAAACGTTGGCGGTCCTGTTTCTCGATGTGGACGGCACGGCTGAGGAAGTTCTCCCCAGCACTGGAGACTGGACCACCTTTGTGTACCCCCTCTCGGCGGGCACCCACAACATCACACTCTCCCTCTATTGCGGCGCCATGTCCGATGGCGAGACACCCAGCCTGACCTTCCTGGACAACATCCGCGTGGTCTCAGAGGAGGAGGCGGCACGGCTTCGGACTGGCCAGCCGCACTGAATTCCCGGCAAAACGGCCCAATTGGGTATGAACTGCCGAAAAACAGCATGGAAAATGGCGTAAAATCCCCTGAATTCCCTCTTGACACCCCCTTTTCCCGGTGCTAGACTGGGGCGCAACAGAGCAAAGAGGGAGAAGAAACCGCGCAGCGGCGGACAGAGAGGGACACGCTTGGTGGAAGTGTCCCACGAGACGCGGCGGCTGTACCACTCCTGAGCTGTCCGGGAGGACCGGACCGGGCCCTCCCGTTACAGAGGACACGAGCGACAGCATCTTGGCTGTAAGCAGGGTGGAACCGTGGAGCGCACTGCGCCTCACCCCTGGAATTTCTCCGGGGGTGAGGCGTTTTTCATCCCCCGGAACGGAAAGGAACTGTCCCTATGTCTGAAGAAAACCTGTACACCTTTGAGAACGAGACGTACCGCAAGACCTACTGGCACACCTGCTCTCACGTCCTGGCCCAGGCCATGAAGCGGCTGCACCCCGAGGTGAAGCTGGCCATCGGACCCGCCATCGACAACGGCTTCTACTATGACTTCGACACCCCCGCCCCCTTCACCGAGTCTCAGCTGGCCGAACTGGAGGCGGAGATGCGCAAGATCTGCAAGGAGAAGCTGAAGCTGGAGCGATTTGAACTGCCCCGGGCGGAGGCCGTGGCCTTCATGGAGGAGAAGGGCGAGCCCTATAAAGTAGAGCTCATCAACGACCTCCCGGAGGACGCTGTGATCTCCTTCTACCGCCAGGGCGAGTTCACGGACCTCTGCGCCGGCCCCCACCTGGACAGCACCGGCCGGATCAAGGGCAACGCCATCAAGCTCACCGCCTGCAATGCCGCCTACTGGCGCGGGGACTCCAACCGGCAGACCCTGCAGCGGATCTACGGCGTGGCCTTCCCTAAGAAGGAGGAGCTGGATCAGTACCTGGCCCGGATCGAAGAGGCCAAGAAACGGGACCACCGCAAATTGGGCAAGGAGCTGGGCCTCTATATGCTGATGGACGAGGGCCCCGGCTTCCCGTTCTTTCTCCCCAAGGGCATGGTGCTGCGCAACACCCTCATAGACTACTGGCGCCAGGTCCACAAGCGCTACGGCTATGTGGAGATCTCCACCCCCATCATGCTGAACCGTCAGCTGTGGGAGCGGTCCGGCCACTGGGACCACTATAAAAACAACATGTACACCACCGTCATCGATGACACGGACTTCGCCATCAAGCCCATGAACTGCCCCGGCGGCATGCTGGTGTACGCCAGCGAGCCCCACAGCTACCGGGATCTGCCCTTGCGGGTGGGCGAGTTGGGTCTGGTGCACCGCCACGAGCTGTCCGGCGCCCTCCACGGCCTGTTCCGGGTGCGCTGCTTCACCCAGGATGATGCCCACATCTTCATGACCTGGGACCAGATGAAGGACGAGATCAAGAACGTGGTGAAGCTCTTCGATGAGGTGTACTCCGTGTTCGGCCTGTCCTATGAGATCGAGGTCTCCACCATGCCGGAGGACCACATGGGCGATGAGAAGGACTGGGATTTCGCCACCGAGACCCTGGAGGCCGCCATCACCGAACTGGGCAAGACCTACACCATCAACGAGGGCGATGGCGCCTTCTACGGCCCCAAGCTGGACTTCCATCTGGCAGACTCCCTGGGCCGGACCTGGCAGTGCGGCACCATCCAGCTGGACATGCAGCTGCCCGAGCGCTTCGAGCTGGAGTACGTGGGCGAAGACGGACAGAAGCACCGCCCCGTGATGATCCACCGGGTGGTTCTGGGCTCCATCGAGCGCTTCATCGGCGTCATCACCGAGCACTTTGCCGGCGCCTTCCCCGCCTGGCTGGCCCCCGTCCAGGTGAAGATCCTGCCGGTTACGGACCGGGCCAACGGCTACGCCGATGCGGTCGCCGCCAAGCTGGACGCCTGCGGCTTCCGGGTTGAGACGGACAAGCGCAACGAGAAGATCGGCAAGAAGATCCGCGAGGCGCAGCTCATGAAGATCCCCTACATGCTGGTGGTGGGAGACCGGGATATGGAGAACAGCACCGTCTCTCCCCGGCACCGCACCGGCAAGGACCTGGGTGCCATGTCTCAGGAGGACTTCATCAAGCTGCTGGGCGATGAGGTCTCCTCCAAGGCCATCCTCTAAAAGACGGCACACCAACATCGTGCAATTGCTCCCCAGCCCCGGGCCGCTTTCCGGGCTGGGGAGCTCTTTCCCACCAGCATCTCGCGTCCATGCTCTGAAAGGCAGGTCCTCACTATGCCCGCTGTACCAGGTTTTACCCACCTCACCCTGGAAGATCGGATTGCCATCCAGAAAGGCATCGAAGCAGGCAGCAGAAAAACAGCAATCGCGGCCTCCCTCGGGAAGGACAAGTCCACGATCTCCAAAGAGATCAAGGCGCACCGCTTCGCACTGCGCACCGCGGCACTTCCCCTGCAGTGCAGACACTATCCCAATTGCCCCTATAAACACAAGTGCAGCGAAAACTGTCGCGGCTACGTCCTCTTCTCCTGCACACGCCGGGACCGCAGTCCCGGAGCCTGCAACGGCTGCGAGGGGCGCAGCAAGTGCCCGTTTGACCAGTTTGAATACAGCGCAGTTCGCGCCCAGGCGGAGTATGATCGACTGCTCATCCAATCCCGAACCGGCGCAAACCTTAAGCCAGAGAGGGCACGCAGACTTGCCGAGATCATAGGGCCGCTGCTCAGAGAGGGAACATCCCCTGCCACGATCTGCAGCATGCATCCAGAGCTTGGGCTCTCCGTCTCCACTCTGTACCACTACCTTCACGGCGGCGTTCTGACACCATACGACCCGGGCCTCAAGGTATTTGAGCGCCACGCATCACATTGACAGCAGAAATGCCAAAACCAATGCAGCCCCTCTGGCCCGCACAGGCGGGCCAGAGGGGCTGCTTCGTTTGGCAGTGACGCCACCCGGACTCGGTCTTTGAACCTTACAGAACTGTAAGCAAAACGGTGCGCCAAACCCAGGATTTCTCTGCTATACTGGACGAAGAGAAGGGGGTGCACCGTGTGAACCGAGAGCTCTTTGATCTGACCGTCCAGGGCCTGATGCGGAAAAGGCGCAGCAGCCTGGTACTGTTTTTGGTGCTGTTTCTGTCCTTTGCCTTCGCCATCGTCACGCTGAATGTGACGGGGAGCATCCAGGCCACCAACGAGGAATACCTGAAGGACACCTACGGCGTCTGGTACGCCGCCATTCCCGCCGGGACGGACGCCGATGAGGACTGGCTGCGGGAACAGGAGTGGCTGGACGGGTTGGGCATCTGCCGGAGCTACGGGGAGATCGCCGCCGTCTCCAGCGGGAGCCGGAGCATCGGCACCACAGATGAGGCGTTTCTGGAGATGGGGCGGATCGGCCTCCAGGCCGGCCGGCTCCCGGAGAAGGCCGGAGAGATCGCCATGGAGGCAGACCTGCTGAGCGCTCTGGGATACGACTACACCTTGGGCCAGGCGTTGACCGTCACCGTCTCTGTCCCCGCGCAGGGACACATGGGCACAGATGGCACGGGCAGCCAGACGGCCCAGAGCTTTCCAGTCCCGGTGGAGCGGACCTATACGCTGGTGGGCGTGCTGCGGGAGTATTCAGACCTCTGGGTGCGCAGCCACAACGCCAGCGGTCTCCCCCTGAACAGCGCCATCCTCCTCCCGGCCGATGCAGAGGCCCTGCGGCAGGCCGCCAGAGACCGCATTCCGGACCTGCTGGAGGATGAGGCCGCGGACACACTGGATCTGGCGCCCATCGTGCCGCAGTACCATCTCACCGTCCTGCCCGGTACGGAGGCGCAGGCCCGGGAGGAGCTCACCGCCTACCTGTCTGGCAACCAGCGCACCGCTTCCGCAGACCGCGCCCCCTGTATCAATGCCCTGGTCTACAGCGGTGGGGAGACATCGGGGCAGCGCTACAACACCTTTTACGCCGGTTTGATCCTTGCCATTACCGTGCTGGCGGTGATCTGCATCTACGCCGTTCTGCTCCAGGACGAGGCCCGGCATCTCGCCACCTTCCGCTCCATCGGCATCACGAAACGGCAGCTGTGCCTGATGCTGCTGTATGAGACCTTGTGCCTGGGTGTCCCCGCCCTGCTCTTGGGGATGGCGGGAGGCTTCGCCGGCACCTGGCTGGTGCTTCGGCTGGCGGTCTACTCCGGCTCGGCCCCCATCCGCGTGGTGTTTCCGGCTAGGGCCTTAGTCGCGGCTGCGGCGCTGTGGCTTCTGGGCATTCTCGCGGCGCGGCTGGCTGTGTTTCTGGCAGCCTTGCGGACGCCCCTCATCGGGCGGCTGCACATACCCCGGCGGCAGGCCCGGCGAAATCATCTCTTGCGGCAGGCCCTGATCATCGTCTTGGCCGGCCTTTTGAGCGCGGCGGTGATCTTCACCGCGCTGGAAGCCCTCGCCCCGCACTCCATGATGGACACCTGGGACAGCTACCCGGACTACACGGTGTCCGGTACCCCCGAGGACATTCAGAAAGCCGGTTTCCGAGAGGAACTTACGCAGGCCGCCGATACCATTCGGCAGATTCCCGGGGTACAACACGCCTGGGTGTACGGAGAGCTTGAGATGGAGCTTACCTTTGACGGCATGGAACGTGTAGATCTGGCCCGGGACTATCAGGGCGGAAGGAAGGGCATGACCTGGGCCTTTCCACACCCGAAGGGGACGCTGGTAACCCACCTCCTGGTGATCCGGCGGGGAGACTGGACGGGCACCATAGACTTTGCAGCCGCCGGTGTGGACGGGGATCGCTTTGACGCGGGAGAGGTGGTGCTGATGAGCTTTCCCGTGACCCGCAGCGGAGACGGATTCCTTGTGAGTGCGCGGCAGACCGCCAAACTCTACGACAACTCCGGCATTTCGCCAGGCGATACAATCCATCTGTCTCTGGCCCGCGCCGGCGCGGAGACCGATGCGGAGGTGGACGGGATCCAGCGGATGACGCCGGACATGCCCAATCGGATGCTGTCCTCCATGGTCTCCCCCTACACCGTGATCTGCTCCCAGGCGTTCTTCGAGAAGCTGGAGGACCAGCTGGCGCCCGGTGAGACGTTTGCGAAATACTACCGCACCGATGAGGCCGGCCGCATCTATTTCAACGATGATGGCCCCTATGGCTACGAGCGGGTCTATGTGGATGCAGATCGAAACGCGGACTACCTCTCCACCGATGCGGTGTTGGCGGAGCTCTGCGCCCGGGAGGGCTTCCGCCTCTCCAACGACCGGGAGGAATACCATGCCCACGCCCAGGAATATCTGCAGAGGCTGATCCTGCTCTTCACCGGAGGCGGCTGTGCCGTGTTGGTGCTGCTGCTGATCCTGTGGAACTCCCTGACGATGGAGGCGGAACAGAGGCGGCATGCCTGCGGCATCCTGCAGGCCATCGGCCTGTCCCGGCGGCAGCTGGGGTTGCGGCAGACGGGAATCGCACTGGGCCGGGGCCTTCTGGCGGCGGCGCTGGGCTGGCTCAGCTGGCTGGGCACGGCGGCGTACAGCGCGGCCGCAAGGCACGGCGAGATCCTGCTGCAGTACGCGGACACACCGGAGGACTGGCCCAATGGCGTGCCGTCTATGTGGGAGATGGTCCAGGAGGACGTGCTCCGTGTGCTGACGGTCTATGGTCACCCCGCTCTAATCCCCCTGCTGAGCGCAGGTATTGTGGCGGCGGTGCTGGTGCTGTCCTGGCTGGCCCAGCGGCGGCTGTTCCGGGACGATCTGATGGTCAAGCTGCGGGATGAACACTGAGGAGGGCCTGGATATGGAGATCATTCTGTCCGCGAAAGACATCTACAAGACGTACAAAACCGCCTCCGGGGAGGTCCACGCCCTCAACGGCGTAAGTGTCGATTTTGAAAAGGGCCTGTTCTACGCCGTCATCGGGCGCAGCGGGTCCGGCAAGTCCACTCTGCTCCACATCCTCAGCGGGCTGGACCGGCCCACCAGCGGCACCGTCACCGTGGCGGGAACGGACCTCAGTGCCTATTCCGATGAGAAGATGGCCATCTTTCGCCGGCGGCACATGGGCTTCGTGTTCCAGCAGTTCAATCTGCTGGACGAGTACAATGTGCTCACCAACATCACCATGCCGCTGAAACTGGACGGCCGGAGGGCGGATCCCCGGTTCCTGCAGGAGGTGACGGAGCAGCTGGGATTGGCAGGCAAGCTGAAAAAGTACCCCTCGGAGCTGTCCGGCGGGGAGCAGCAGCGGTGCGCCATCGCCCGGTCTGTGCTGGCCAAGCCCCATCTGATCTTTGCCGATGAGCCCACCGGCAACCTGGACAAACGGGTGGGAGAGGAGACCATGGGGCTGCTCCGGGACACCGGCCGGCGGTATGGCCAGACGCTGATCGTTGTGACCCACGATCTGGACATCGCCCGCAAGGCCGATCAGGTCATCCACATCGAGGATGGAAAGATCGTCTGAATTCTACTATACTGGCGCTGGCACAAGACCGACCATGCCGGTTCCAGAGGGTTCGAGGTGTATGACATGAGGCAAGCACACATTCTGGTGGTGGAGGATGACAGGGGCGTGGCCGAGGGCCTGCGGGACATCTTTACCCACCAAGGCTATCAGGTCTCCCTGGCGGAAAACAGCCGGGAAGCCATGGCGGCAATTTATACGGGGGACATCGACCTGGCGGTGCTGGACGTCTCTCTGGGGGCAGACAGTGGCTACGACCTCTGCCTGGAGATCCGGCAGTTCTCCGCCCTGCCCATCCTGTTTCTCACCGCCCGCAGCAGCGAACTGGAACTGATCCGGGGCTTTCGGTCCGGCGGGGACGACTATCTCACCAAGCCCTTTCGCATGCAAGAACTTCTAGTGCGGGTGGAGGCCCTGCTCCGGCGCTCCTCCCGCCAGACGGAGGGAATCTTACGCACCGGGGCGCTGGAGCTGGTTTCAACGAAGTATCTGATGAAACGGGACGGCGTGGTGATCAGCCTGTCCGGGGTGGAGTGGCGTCTGGTCTCCTGTCTGGCCGAGCGCTGGCCCCAGGCGGTGACCCGGGATGATCTGCTCTTTCACGTCTGGGACCGGGACGCCAGCTTTGTGGAGGACAACACCCTGAACGTGAACGTCAGCCGGCTGCGGGAGAAGCTGGGAAACTGGAATGGCCAGCCCTATATCGAGACGGTGCGGGGGATCGGATACCGCTGGGCCGTCCCCGTGGAGCGGTGAGCCATGGGCGCGGTGTGGATGGCGCTGACCCTTCTGGGGCCGGCGGGCTGCGGGGTGCTGCTCCGGCACCTGCGGCGGCAAAAGCGGGAGATGGCGCGGCTCACGGAGCAGATCGAACACTTCCTCCTCTACCCCCGCGATGCGCCGGCGGAGTCTCTTGCCGAGGGGGAGGCGGCCAATCTGTACAACCAGATCTCCCGGCTGGAGCAGGCGCTGCTTTTGCAGGAGGCGACCGCGGCACGGCGTGAGAATCAGATGGTCCGCTTCACGGAGAACATCGCCCACCAGATGAAGAACTCCCTGACCGCCCTGCAAATCCAGCTGGACATGCTGGAGCTCCAGACGGGCGAGGCGGAGCGGGAGACGCTGCAAAAGAGCCAATGCTGCATGGACCGGCTCACCAATGAGGTAGACAGGATTTTGCAATCCAGCCAGCTGGCCGAGGGAGAGATCGCCATGCGCTTCGAGCCGCTGGATCTGCGCCGGGAGCTGGATACCTGCCGGGAGCGGCTGGCCCCGATCACCACCGCACGGGGCGTGGAAATCCGCATCACCGGCCCGGAAGGCCTCTCCCTGCCCGCCGATCCGTTCTGGCTGCCCCAGGCACTGGAAAACGTGTTGAAAAACGCCGCAGAGCACACCGCGTCTGGCTCCTGCGTCACGGTTACCCTGGCCGATATGGGGCAGAACATCCGCATCCTGGTAGAGGACGAGGGACCGGGCATTCCCCTGGAGGATCTGGCGGCGCTGTTTCAGCGGTTTCACCGGGGCAAGACCGCCAAGGCCGGTTATGGGATCGGGCTGTCCATGGCAAAAGACGTGATTACCGCCCACCACGGGATCATCACTGCCCGGAACCGGGAACGGGTTGGTGCGGTGTTCGAGATCGTCCTGCCCGTGATGGACGGGGCGAGGGCGTATCCAGGTTGAGACAACCGATCCCCAGCCCGGGCATACCCCGGGCTGGGGATCGGTTTCTATCTTTGCAGAGGGCTCAGACCCAGTCCCAGTCATTCTCCTCTTGATACCAGATGCTATCCAGCATCTCCGAAAAGGCATACCCTGGAAGCAGGCTGCACGCACCCATCCTGTACTGCTCCGCGAAGTTGTCTGTCTCCTGAATTTTCTTGCACTCCAGCAGGGATCTCAGACAGGATGTGTGCTCCTTGCGGTCCATCTCGGTGAACCAGATCTGGTCTTTTCTCCACAGCTGATCTTTTCCCCACCGATCCATCCCCAGCAGCGCAGTGCTGCGGGCGGTAAAGATCAGCTGTGCCCGCTTGTCCGGGATACAGCGCAGGAACCCGAAGACCATGCTGGTGGCAACGGTCTCGAAGAGGCCTGCATCCAGATCATCGATCAACAGCACTCTCCCGTTCTGGACGGCATCGGCGAGCATGCACGCCAAGGTGACCAGCTTCCGGACGCCGAAAGTCTCCTCCATGAAAAGATCGGTGGAATAGGCATCGTCATAGAAGGCCCGGGCTGAGGAGATGCCGGCATCCGGCGTTTGCCGCACCTGAATGTCCTGGATCCCGGTGTCCAGCCCATTCAGCAGATCGCGGGCCCCCTCCCGCAGGCGTTCCTCTGCGGCGATCCGCACAAGATACTCCCGCAGCAGCCGATCCTGATTCTGAGCCGTGAGAAGGATCAGCTCATCGGTGAAGAAGCGGTATACCGCCTCTCCGTAGGGATTGGTCCAGAGGCTTCCCGCATAGGACAGCAGCAGCTGGTTCTCCTGCAGCATTGCACCGCACCTGCTGAACACCCCGGTGAAGCCCTTTCCCTCCGTAATGGTATGGCCGGCACGACTGAAGACAACCGTCCGCCTGTTCTTGGGATAGCAGTACAGTTCCTCTTCCGCCACAGCATTTCCCTGGATGATAAACCGATAGACATACTGTACCTCGTTCTCCTCAATTTTGATCTCGTAGCCGCTGGCATCGCCGGATCTCGCGAGAGAATGGGGCACATGCAGGATCCTCTCACCCGGCCCCAGGCGGTTGCTTCCCAGGACAAAGTCCCTCACAAAGGTGAATGCATCCACCAGGTTGGATTTTCCGGATCCGTTTGGCCCGATAATCACAGCGGCCCGCAGGTACTGATGTTTATACAGCGGAATCAGCGTATCCTTGCGGACTGTCTGCTTTTTTGAGGCCATCATGGAGAATTCAGCCCAGTACCGATAAGAGCGGTGGTTGGCAAAAGCGAATTCCAGGAGCATGGAAACCATCTCTTTCTCAGCCGTGCGCCTTTGCAGCAAACGGCTCTTTCAAAGTTCATGATGTTGTACAGCCCCAGTCTCCGGTATCACCGGAGACTGGGGCTCACATTATTTCTTCCGTCTCACAGAACCCCGTCTGGACTGAAGAAAAGCACAGACCAGCGCGATTGCCGCCAGGACGCCGGCGCCGATGCCGGGGATCAGGCCAGGGCAGGTGTACCGGAGCTGTACGCTGTGGGTGCCCGCCTCCACCGGGATGGCCAGGAAGGTGTCCAACCATTTGCTGTGCTCTACCTTCTTGCCGTCCACGGTAACAGACCAGCCGTCCTCGGCGGGGATGGTGGTGAGCAGCAGTCTGCTGCCCTCTGCGGTAACCTGCAGATCCACGCTGCCGTCTTTCCGGACAGACTGCACCTCCGCCGTCTGGACAGAGGCGATCCCGCTGGAGAGCACAGCCCGGTTCAGAGCCCAGAGAAATTCAGAGGGAGGGCCCCAGGAGCCGTCCGTAGACACCCGCAAGGTGGCGATCTCCCCTGCCGCCGGGGTGCCCAGGTAGTGGACACTGGCGGCCTCGGTGGAGCCCAGGAAGATGGGCACGCCGCCATCCAGGCAGGCCCGTCTCAGGTTGCCGCTACGGAGATCTGCATACACGGGGTCTCCGGTCCCCACAAAGGTGATCACCACCTCTCCCCCGTCCTCACTGGGTACCACTTCTGCCTCCAGGGGTGTGAAGGCTGGGGTCTCATCTCCGGTGATGGCGGCCAGAAGGGCGTTCTGCCGGAGGAAGGGGTTGCTGTCTCCGATGAGCACCGGCGCCTCGGTGCCCTGGCTTAAGAAGGCGATGGGCAGCACGTCCGGGTTCTTGTACAGGACATAGGCCCCGGCGGCGTCCATGGCCTCATAGGGGGCGGCGTCTGCCAGCACATAGCGGATGTCCAACAGGGCGTCTGTAACCGGGGTGGAGCCGTAGTACGCGGACCACATCCAGGTCTGGGCAAAGCCGAGATTCTTCAAAAGCTGGTTCACATCGTAGTTGTACAGGCTGCTGTAGTGGGTGATGCCGGCATAGCCGAAGGCCAGCGGTCCGTTGTGGCCCCGGTCCGTGTAGGCGCCCATGCGGTAGAAGACATCGGTGCAGTCCGCCTTGGCCTCCGCCACCAGCTGCTCGTTGGCGGTGGTGTCGCTGAGCCACGTCTCCTCGGTCTGGTACCGGAACTGGTCGTCCACGCCCTGGAGGATGTCCCGGGTGTGGACCGCGCCGTCCGCCAGGACCATGGCGGCCAGCAGAATAGAGACCACCCGCGGGGTCCAGGGGCTGGCGTGCTCTCGCAGGAAATCCATCACCAGGGGCACCGCCTGGGCCGCCATCACCAGCAGGCAGAAGGAGAGCAGAAAGCCATAGCGGTACGGGAACCAGTTGGGCTTCTGCATCACATGCCAGATCTTGTCCAGGGGGCTCAGCAGCATGGAGCAAATCATCACGGCGGCGAGGCCAAACCAGACCAGCCGCTCCTGCCAGGGGTGCTTCTGGCAGAGGTATACCGCCGCCAGCACCACGGCTGCGATGCCGCAGTACACATAGGGCAGGGCCGTGTAGGTGAGAGAGGTGTAGCTGCCGTCCCAGATCCGCTGGAGCAGGGCCAGGGGCTCTCCGGTGAGCAGGCCGTCGTAGTCCACGTTGCCGCCGCTGAACTTGCCGTTGAACATGGCGAGGAAGGTGGGCAGCCACATCCAGGCGGTGAGCCCCAGGCCACAGAGCGCCCCGCCGAAGAAGCGGCACGCCGCGGCAATGCGCTGCCGGGTGTTTTGCCGGCGGAGGATCAGCCCCGCCACAAAGTACAGGAAGCTGAATCCGCCCACCATGTAGGACACATACCAGTTGGAGAGGAAGCACACGGTGAGGGCCGCCACAAAGGGTCCAAATTCCCTGCCGTCCAGGATCCGGTCCACCGCCAGCAGCACCAGGGGCAGCCAGATCACCCCGTCCAGCCACATGATGCAGAGGGAGTATGCGGCGTTATAGGACATGAGGGCCCAGGCCAAACCGGAGAGCAGTGCCGCCAGGGCCGATTTGGGGAAGCGGCGGAGGAAGTAGAAGGTGCAGGTGGCACCGGCGAGGCCAATTTTCAAAACGGCCAGGATGAGAATCGCCAGTGGCATCTGCTCATTGGGGAAGAACAGGGTGATCACGGAGAGGGGACTGGCCACGTAGTACGAGAACACCCCGATATAGGAGGTGCCAAGAGACTTAGACCAGGAGAAGAACAGGTCCCCCTGCTTCAAAGCGCAGAAGAACTCCGCGTACTGGTCTTTCATGTCCGAGGCCAGTAAGGTCTTGTCTCCCCAGGGGGCCATGCCCACCGAGGCGTAGGCCCACAGCATGCCTCCGGCGGCGAGGACAAAGGCGATGAGACAGAGCAGCAGTTCCTGTCTCCAGGGCCGCGGGGCGGTGAGACAGGTGCCCTTCTGGGGCCAGCGCACGCGCTCCGCCGGCTGTTTTTCAGGCTTCGGATTCATCTTTGGCATTCTCTCCCCCTCCAGACTCCCGCAGCACATAGATGGGTCTCCGCTTTACCTCCAGATAGGTCTTGGCCAGGTATTGCCCCAAAATGCCCATGCAGAAGAGCTGGATTCCGGCGATGAGCAGGATGATACACACCAGGGAGGCCCAGCCGTAGGCGCTGCCCCGCCAGATGAGCTCCCGGATGATCACGAAGATGATCGCGAAGAAGGACACCCCGCAGAGGGCCAGGCCCAGCACAGAGGCGATGGCCAGCGGCGCCGTGGTAAAGGCTACGATCCCGTCCAGGGCGTAGAGCAGCAGCGAGAAGAAGGACCACTTGGACTCTCCGGCAGACCGGGGCAGGTTTTCGATCTCCAGCCACTGGACTTTGAAACCCACCCAAGAGAAGATCCCCTTGGAGAAGCGGTTGTATTCCTTCACAGAGAGCACCGCCTCCACCATGGGGCGGGTCATGAGGCGAAAATCCCGGGCCCCGTCCACGATCTCGGTGTCGCTGAGGTGGTTGATGAGCTGATAAAAGCGGCGGGCAAACCAGGAGCGGATGGGCGGCTCCCCCTTGCGGTTCACCCGGCGGACGGCGGCGCAGTCTGCCGCCCCGGAGCGGACGATCTCCAGCAGCTCCGGCAGCAGAGACGGGGGATCCTGGAGGTCCACATCCATCACCGTGATGTAGTTTCCCTTGGCGTGCTCCAGGCCGGCGTAGAGGGCGGCCTCCTTGCCGAAGTTCCGGCTGAAGGACAGCCAGCGCACCTCCGGAGCTTTCGCCGCCATGTCTTTCAACACCCGCAGCGTCCCGTCCCGGGAGCCGTCATCCACAAAAAGATATTCCACAGACACGTCCTCCGGCAGCCTGGCCACCGCAGCGGAGGCCTCCTTCCAGAAGGCCGGTAGCGTCTGTTCTTCGTTATAACATGGCACCACGATGGACAGCAAATCCACTGCGCACACACGTTCCTTTCCCTGCCAAACGGCGTTGGTTCCGGCACAGTATACCCCGGACGGAGAAAACCGTCAACAGGGAGGATGGATTCTTCACCGTCCGGTCACACTCTTTTTACAACACACGCCTCAGCACGGCAAATTGTTGCAGGGGCTTCAGGCAAAATTTCCCGCATGCCAGCACATTCCGTCTCTGCACGCGGTTCCGCTCCACTGCGTGCAAAATTATCAAAATTAGCCATTCTCAAAATAAGGCCCTTTTCAGGGCGCCGCAGGAACGGAACGCCGTGAAAAGGGCCGTAATTTGCTGTATTTGGTTTTAGCTTGTAAAGTTCCGATTTCATCGTATTTCCGATCATTTCTGTCATTATGCAGGATCGAATATTTCAAATTCAGGCATGTGCTTTCAAAGTGTAAACCAAGGCACGAGCCCCTGTCTGACAGTCTCAAAACCGTGATGCTACGATCTGAGACGATCTGCAACGGTTTGCAAACTGCCGGCAAAGCCTCCTGAGCGCTCTGTTCCGCAGGCAAACGCCACCTCAGTGCTGCCCGGCCCGGAGCAGAAATTCCAGCAGATCCCCCACATGTTTGCCCTCGTAGGCGGCGGCTCCGGCGGCGATATAGGCCCCCATCACCGAGTCTCCGGTGTCCCACAGCCTTCTGGGCTCCGGGTTCAGCCAGTAGACGCCGGCACACCGGTCTCGGAGGTATCGAAGGTCCCCCGCCCCGGTGGGATTGCGGTTGTTTCGGGCATCTCCCAGGAGGATGAGGGTAGTGTCCCGGTGAAAGCCGGCGCCATATCGCCTGCGCAGCTGGGCAAGGACGGTGCCGTAATCGGAGTAGACGCCCCGGGTGGGGATGTGCTCCAACACCGCCTGCACCCCCGCCTCTGGGGATACCTCCCGGAAATAGAGATCCACCGGGTACAGGTCCTTCACAAAGGCGAACTTCCGGCAGCCCCCGGGAAAGGCGGCGTCCATCAGCGCGGTAAAGAAGAGGGCCAGCACGGCGGTGTTCTGGCAGGATCCCGAGAGATCTGCCAGGAGCACCACATGGGCGCGGCTCTTCCGGGGTTTCCGATACCGCAGCACCAGCGGCTCTCCCCCGTGTCGGGCCGCCGCCCGCAAGGTCCCCCGCAGGTCCAGATGGCGCCGCCCGGCGGCGCTGTCTCTCTGCCGCAGGGTCTGGCGGAACACCCTGGCGTTGGCCCGGATGTACGCCAAGATCCGCTTCTGGGTCTCCGGGTCCATGTGCTGCAGCTCCACCTGAAGCAGCGCCGCCATCTCCGCCGTGGTCTGGACAGCCCCCAGGCTCCCCTGAAAGAGGGACCGGTGTATCAGCGAGCCGTCTTTCACGGTGAGGGAATCCCGCTGCGCGGTAAAGCTGCGGGCGTCTTCTGCGGCCTGGGTGAGCCAGCGGGCGGTCTCCCCCGCCCGCTGAAGCCGCACCTGCAGGGAGGCCACAGATGCTTCCAGCTGTTTTGCCCGGGCCTCGGGGTCCTCCCGGGGCAGCGTCAGACGGCCCAGCGCCGCCGCCAGGTTCAAAAGCTGGGCATAGCAAGGCGTCTGCTGCCAGCGCACCGCAGCGGTGAGCACCTCCCGCCGGATTGCCTCCAGTGTGTGAACATCGCCCTTTGCCTCCCGGACCCGGATCTCCCACTTGGCCGCCGGGATCCGCAGCTTCTCCTGCCGTGCGGTCTCCAGTAGCTGCGCCAAGAGCTCCAGGATATGCTGCAGCCGTGGGTCTTCTGTCACTGCGGGCAAGACAGAGGGCTGCTGGCCATATGCCTGCATCCGCTCCAGTTCCCCCTGGGTCCAGGCCAGCCGCTCCTCCAGGGCAGTCCGAGCGTTCTCCCCCGCCGCGGCCTCCTGCGCCCGCCGGGCAGCCGCACTGAGGCGGCCCGGCACGGGGAGCTGGAGCAGCTTCTCCGCAAAGAGGGTCTGGAAGATCTCCCGCTCCGTCTCTGAGGTGCACACCGCAGACTGCATGCGGTAGAAGACCTCCTCCAGATCGGTAATCTCCCTGGCACAGGACAGTGCCAGGGAGAGCTTGTCCAGTTCCAGGTCGAAGGCGTACTGCTCCCGAAGTTCCAGCAGAAACGCCAGCACTTGCCCCAGGGCGATCACTGGGACACCTTGAAGATCCGCGAGAGAATTTGCCGCCGGTCTGCGTTGTCCTTGGCCAGCAGGCCGATGGAGTACGGGGCCATGTCCAGGATGCCCGTCTCGTCCGTCTTCCCGCTCTGGAGCAGGAACCGGGCCCAGTCCAGGCCCTCGCTGATGCTCACCGGGTGCTGCAGATCCAGGTTGCCGATCTGCACCAGGTAGTCTGCCACCCGGGCGCAGAAGGCGTTGTCCTGGGACACCCGGGACAGCAGGATCTGCTGGATCTCCTGCCGGGACTTCCTATCGATGAAGAGATAGAAGCAGCGGCGCTTCAAGGCGCCGGACAGCTCCCGATACCGGTTGGAGGTGAGGATCACCACCGGCATGTCCTCCGGGGCGCAGCGGATGGTGCCCAGCTCCGGGATGGTGATGGCGAAGTCGGACAGCGCCTCCAAGAGGGTGTGCTCGATCTCCTCGCTGGCCTTGTCTATCTCGTCGATGAGCAGCACCTTCCGCCCCGGGCTGTGCAGCGCCTTCAGGATGGGCCGCTCCAGGAGGAAGTCCTCCCCAAAGAACCGCACATTCTTGGCCGCGTAGTCCACGCAGCCCGGGATGTCCATGTCCCGCATGGCATCGTTGAGCCGGTCCCGGATGGCGGACACCACCAGCAGCTGGCGCTGGTAGTCGTACTCATAGAGGATGGACTCCGGGCTGATCCCCTCATAGCACTGCAGCCGGATGAGGGGGACGTTCAGCGCCTGGGCCAAAGCCCCTGCCAGGCTGCTCTTGCCCACGCCGGGAGCGCCTTCCACCAACAGCGGGCGGTTGGTCTCCATGGCCCCCAAAAGGGCATAGCCGATCTGCTTGTTCGCGAAGTATCCGGCGCTCTCCAGGCCGGTGATCAATTCTTCTACCTGCATAATCTACTCTACTCTCCTCTGTTCCGTTTCTTTGTTCTGCTACAGGTGCTCCGCCCCAGGCGGACACCAGTGTCTGTCTTACAATTGCTCTCCTCCGGAATACCCTCTTCCCGCGAGTTTCACCAGATCCGGGTTGACGCCATCGAGGGAAAATGCCAACTGTCTGGTGAAGCCGTTGTACACATACTGGCGATCAATCACCGGTGTCTCCCCATCTCCAGCCGGCACCAGCGTGCGGCGCAGTTTATTCAGAGCCTGCAACACCTCATCCTCATCCATGCCGAGAGATTCAGTCATCATCTCGATCTGGGCATCGGGGTGCTCTGCCACATACTTCAGGACAGACAGATCATCGGCACCCAAGCCATTGAGCACCTGCAGCTGCTGCACACCCAGATTATCCTCGCGCCGTATCATACGGCAGATCCCTTTGATCAGCTGCTGCAGCGTTTCCTGCAGTCCCTCGCCTGTGTACTTTTGCTTTGACACAAACGTCACGCGCTCCCATCTGTGCTCCGAAACATACCGCGGGCCATAGGAAATCGCGGGGTATGAGCCGCCCGCTTCGATGGTCACTCCAATGGCCGCAGCCACATCCAGCTCCGGCAATTTCCGTTCTCTCCCCTGGAGTGCCGCCTGCAGTGCCTGCTGGAAGGCCTCCGCCAAATGCCACCACCCGAGCAGATCTGCGGGCAGGCGTTGGATCTGGCACAGTGGCACTGCCGGCGCTTGTAAATTCTCCACCTTCAAGGGAAGGACATAGTTGTCCACCAGGTTGCAATGGTCTCCCGGCACTTTGGGATAGCGGATCTTTCCCCGGTCCTTTTCCGGCTGCCAGAACACCAAGCCGGTGGGATAGCTCTTTCTCTCCCAGGACACCGATACCATCCCCAGAGGGGATTTTCCCGTTTTCAGCAGGGTGCTCAATCCGGGCGGCATGCCCGGCAGCGCATCCAGAGACGGAGCGGTGCAGATCAGCGGTACCGGAACAGCCTCCGTCAGCAAAGAGGTCATACTCTCACGAATTGCCGGCTGAAGATAGGCCTGTTGCGCCCTCCTGGTGGTATAGAACGGGCATTGCCCCACCGGGAAAGCCGCTTTTCCCTGCCAGTACAGTCCACCCTCCAGCAGAGCCCGCAGGGTAACCTGGCAATGGGAGCGGTCCTGATACTCGATTTCACACCCAGCCTCCAGGGAGACGATCTGTGCCGGTGCAAAGCCAGGCAAGCGGCGAGCCCTCGCGATGCGGTCTCGGTATGCATCGCTCCATGCAGCCCGGATCTTCTGAATCTGTCCCTGCAGTTCCGCATCTTCCTGCAGCGTTCTCTGCGCCAGCCGCTTCAGCGCAGAGGAGTCCCAATATCGTTTCGTTGGGTCCAGGATTCTCTCCGGGGTGAGCCACTGCGCCAGAGAGGCCGCCGAATTTCGCACCATCTCCTGCAGGCTGTCCCTGTAAAACTGGATCAGATGATCCGCACTCTCCACAGCTCGCCAATTCGGCCTCAGCTGGACCACACCGGTGTATCTGTCCGAGACCGCTACAAAGTCGATGAATACAGACGTCACAATGGACAATCCCTGTTTCTCCCTCTGCACATACAGGGATACCTCTCCCATCTGCGGCTCAGGGCAATCGGGATCCCAATGCAGCAAAGGCTCCTTGATCACTTCTGTGGCGATCTGCTGCAGCATCCGGTATTGCGCAGGCTCTTCTACCTGTTCCTGCAGCGCAATCGCGGCCTTCGCCACCCAACGGTGTTTGTCCTCCAGCGGAACACTTCTCTTGTATGCCACAAGTTCATCTCCTATTCTTTTTCCGGCCACAGTTTGTCCGCCAGCCGCTTGCATCCCGGCAGTCCCTCTACTGTGAGGCGGACAAACACGGCGTCATCCCCGGAGAAGCTCTGCAGGAACGCCTGTCCCTCGTCACTCTTGGCAAAGGACGCGAGGAAGGTGCTGGGCATGCACTCCAGCGCCTCGTTGAACCGGGTCCAACGCTGCTCCTCCGGCGCCTCCAGAAGATAGCGGGTGAACCACTTCCCCCGCTCCGCCGGCTTCATGTGCTCCACATCCGCCGCCTCAAAGGGCTTTCCTGTGGCCTCATCCAGCACATCGTGATCGATCTGTCCCCCCATGCCATACATGCGGAAGGCATCGTGTTTCCGGCTATCAACCCAGCGCACCGCCACCAACGGCTTCCTGTCCCCGTCTATAAGGATCTCCACTTTTGTGAGATGCTCCAGGCATGTCCCGGTATAGACCTTGGTTGTGCACACCAGACCGTCAATCGCACTGGCCAAGGCGCTGTACCAGGTCTCCCCATTGGCGGCAATGTACCGCAGGACCGCCAGCTCTGTGGGATTCAAGGTGTTGAGCACCTTCAGCTGTGCCCTCTTCTCATACGGCTTCGCCCGCTCGGCCAGGCAGATCTGTTCCATAAGTTCCTGCAATGTGCCCTCGTCATCTCTCTCCGGTGGGTCCAGCAGGACGTCTATAGTCCTCCAGACGAAGTGCAGCCTGCGCTTTCTGTCCATCACCAGGAGCACCGCGGGCGCATCCACATTTTGCTCCAGGGCCGCCTTCTCCAGAGATGCCCAGATGGACTCACCAAACCGGAAGACGCCCACCATATCCGTAGGCAGCGTCTTGTACGCCCGCAAAGGAACCAATGGCTGTTCCAGAAGTCCCGGATACAGCTGCAAAGCGGGACACTCTGAGATGGGCCGCCCAGAGGTGCGCAGCCGCACTTTCTTCCGGTCCCGCTCCGGCCGATACAGCAGGAGGGCATCTTCCACGGGCCCTCTTTTCCACTGCACCGTGACACACCCCAGCGAGGCCTCCCCCTGCAGCAGGAAGGTCTCCAGGGGTTCCGACATGCCGTGGAAATCACGGAGAGACGGGCAGGTGTACAGCAGCGGGACCTCGTTCACCTGCCGCAACAGGGACCCCAGATTCTCCTTGATATACCCAAAGAGCACCTCTCGCCGTCTCTCCGGGCTGGGGTAGAAATAGCAGTAGTGGAGGTCAAAAGACACCTCATTTTGGCTGTATCCGCCGCGGTCCATGCAGACCCGCAGAACGCACTTGCCAACGTTGGCATCCGCACTGCACCTCAGCTCCAGGGAGGCAATCTGCGCCGGCTGAAATCCCTGGGGGCAGCGGCTCTTCGCCAGCCGCCGCTCATAGTCTCTCCGAATGGCGGTCTCCTTCTCTCTCAGCATTCTCCGCACATCCGGGTATCTCTCCATCTCGTGGGCGACCCGATCCAGCCGCTTCTTGCACAGTGTGGCGGTGTACCGGATCACCTCTTCCTCCGTGGCGGGCAGTTCCATCCGGGCGCATGCATCCTGCAGCAGCTGCGGGAGGAGCGCCCGAAACTGCTGCGTGAGCGCCTCTTCCGTCCCGTTGGTATCCCCGCGAAACGGCATGCTGGCCTTGCCGGTGTAGTACTTGGAGAGCCCATCGAACTGGACGTCTACCTGCGCCGTAAGCTCCACTTGCAGGTTGCGCATGCTGAGAAAGAAGCGCACCTCATCCACTTTCGGCAGCAGGAACTCCGGATTCCAGATTCCTGCGAAGTGCTGATTCACCCTCGTCTCAAACTGCTGGGAGTACTCCGGAGACGCCGTCAGCTCTTTCTCCAGCTTTAAGAGCACCTGTTTTGACATCCTGGACACGCTTTTTCCCCTCTCTCGAAGCAGGAAAGGCCCCCCTTTCCGCGCTCAGCTCTTCTCTTCCGGCCACAGCTTGGCCGCTAGCCGCTTGCACCCTGGCAGGCCTTCCACCGTGAGGCGGACAAACACTGCGTCATCCCCGGTAAAGCACTTGAGAAAGGCCTGCCCCTCATCGCTCTTGGCAAAGGCCGCGAGGAAGGTGCTGGGCATGCGGTCCAGCGCCTCATTGAACCGGGTCCAGCGCTGCTTCCCGTTTGCCTGTAGCAGGTACTGGGTGAACCACGGTCCCCGCTGTGCCTGCTTAATGTTCTCCACATCAGCACCCGAAAAAGGTCTGGCAATGGCTCTTTCCAGCACATCAAGCTCGATCTTGGCCTCCATGTCATAGATGCGGAACATGCCGTGGTACCCGTCTGCCAGCCGGTACCGCAGCAAGTGCATCATTTTGCCAGCCACTGGCACCTCAATTTCCGTGAGGCGATCCAGACAGGCACCGGTATAGGCCTTGGTGGTGATCACCTGATCTGCCAGGTCGTCCGCCAGCGCACTGTACCACGTCTCACCATTGGCCGCAATGTGCCGCAGCACCGCCAGTTCTGTGGGGTTCAGGCTGTTCAACACCTGGATTTGGGCCTGTCTCTCCTGGGGCTTGTTCGCCTCTGCCTGGTAGATGCGATCCACAATCTTCTGAACCGCGCTCCCCACAGCATTCTCAGACGGATCCAGATGCAACTCCAGCGAACTCCAGGTGATGGTGATCTGGAACTTGCTGTCTGCAGACAACCACACAGGCTGGGAAGGCATCTCTTTTCCCTGGAACGCCGTCTCCATGGCCGCTTTCATGGCCTCCGCCAGCCGGAAGTAGCTCACCGGGTTCTGGGGCATGTCCGCAATCTCAGCCAGCGGAACTGCCGGCTGCTGCAGCAGGGACAGGGGCAGAGGCGCTACAGGGCACTCCGAAAAGGCGTGATTCTCCCGGTACAGGCGCACCTTGTCGCTGCCCGGCTGATACAGCAAGACGGCGTCCTGCATCACTCGGCTGGTCCACTGCACTTTCACGCATCCCAAAGTGACGAATCGCTTCTGGAGCAGCTCCTGGAGGGCATCGGACATGCCGGGAAGCTCCCCGAGGTTGGAACACATGTACAGCGGCGTCACCCGGGCCGCCCGCTTCAAAAGAGATTCCACACACTTCTGAATGCGGGCATCCAGAAGCGCGAACTTCTTCTCCCGGTCCGCAAGGAAACAGCAGTCCAGAATGTCAAAGGAGGCAGCGATCTGGGTGTAGACTCCGTTGTCCATGTTGACGTCCAGCCAGCACTTGCCGCTGTCCGAGGGAACCCTGCAGTGCAGGTCCAGGGAGGCGATGTGCACAGGATGGAATCCCTGCGGGCACTTGATGCTGGCCAGCCGCTCCTCATAGGCGGCCTGAACAGCCGGCTTTCTCTCCTCCACCAGTGTCAGCGTATCCGTGTCAATCTCCACATTGTGTGCCAGCGTATCCATCCGGTCCTGGAAACAGCGCAGATTGGAGCGCAGGACATCCTCCGCGTTTTTCGGGAGTACGCTGTTCAATTTGTCCCGGGCCTGCTCCGTCAGCTGCGGCAGCAGTGTCCGGATCTGCTGGTCCATTTGTTCTCTGGACGGGAAGTTGCCCCAGGTCAGCGGTGCGCTTGCCGTTCCCCTGTACCGCTCCGTCCATCCGTCAAACTGCACCTCGGCCTCCGCGGCCAACTGGATCTCATCGCCTTGCCCGGTGAGCTCGAAGCGCACAGCCTTAGACTGGGGCACCTTGTATTCCGGGTTCCAGATCTCCTGAAAATTCCGGTTCACAACAGCCGTGATCTCCTGCGTGTAGACGCCAGGCCCCGACATCTCGCTCTGAAGTTTAGCCAGCAGATTCTTTTTCATCGAATGGTGCTTCTTTTTCTTCTCGTGGGACACAGTTCTCTCTCCTCTCTCGCCCGCCTTACGGTCCCCGTTTTCTACTCTTCTCCGTCTTTCCCTTCTGCCTCGCCTGGCCACAGCTTTGCTGCCAGCCGTTTGCAGCCAGGCAGTTCCTCCACCGTGAGGCGGACAAACATGGCCTCAGGCCCAGTAAAGCCCTTGAGAAATGTCTGTCCCGCTTCGCTCTTCGCAAAGGTGGTGAGAAACGTGCGGGGCATATAGTCCAGCGCCTCATTGAAGCGAGCCCAGCGCTGTTCGCCGTCTGCCTCCAGAAGATAGCCGGTGAACCAATCCCCCCGTGCAGCCGGTTTCATCTTCCCCACTTCAGACGCCCGGAAAGGCCTGCCGGTAGCAGACTCCAGCAATTTTCGGTCTATGTCGAGGTCAAAGCAGTACATGAGGCATTCATCGTACGCATCGTTGAAGCCCCAATAAACCTCCAGGAGCGGCTTGTAGCCTCCCTTTACCGGCATATATTCCACAGCAAGATTCTCTAGGCACTCGCCGGTATACGATTTCATGGTACACACCTGTCCATCGATCTCATCGGCCAACTCCGCACACCAGGTTTCCCCGTTTTTCGAGATGTGCCGCAGGATCGCCAGTTCTGTGGGGTTCAGGCCGTTTAACACCGCCAGCTGCCGATTTCGAAAAGCCGCTTTCGCCTCTTCCTCCGCGACAGACTGTGTCGCAAGCCGCATTATTCTCTGCCCTGTGGACATCTCACCCGTACCTAGCGCCAGATTCTTGGATCCGCAATGAAGCTGCAGGCTGCAATCTTTGGCCAGTTGCAGCACCATATTCGGTATCGACACATCCTTGTCCAGGAGCATCTGGTTCAAGGTCTGCTCCAGCGCCTCTCCCAACCGGAAGAAACCGGCGATCTCCGTTGGCAGCGCTGTATACTCCAGCGGGGGTACCGGCTGCTCACGCGTATCCAGGCAAATAGGCCCGTCCCGGCATTTGGAAATGCTTGTTCCGCAGCTTCCAATCCGCACGATATCTTTGTCCGGCTGCAGCCGATACAGAATGCATGCACTCTCTTGGCGGTCTTTCGTTCTCCTCAGGGTAACATGTCCCAGTGAGACGCTTCCCTGCTGCAGCAAGCTTTCCAGCTGGTCGGTCATACCAGGGACGGCTTGGAAAGACGTAGCAACGAACACAGGCGCAATCCCATCTGTCGGCATCACAAGGTCCTTCAAAGACTCCAGAATTTGAGACAGGAGGTATTCCCGTTTTTTGCCCTCATCGATATAGAATGGGCAGTATCCCAGGTCATACTCCTTCCGCCTCTCGAAATACATGCCGCAGTCCAGGTGAATCCGCAGTATGCATGTACCAATGTAGCCTTCGGTACTGCAGTACAATTTCAACGAGGCAATATGTACCGGCATAAATCCCTGGGGACACGGTGCATTTTCCAAGAGGCTCTCATAAGTACTCTGAAACACCTTGGTTCGCTTGTCCAGGATCGACAGCATGCCCGGATCCTCCGCAATCCTTGTCGCTATGGAGTCGAGGTCAGGATGATTGCTCGCCATGTGCTTTCTGAAGAAATTCTCCGAGCTTTGCGGCAGCGACTTATGGACCTTGTCGATCAGCGCCTGCTCCAGGGACAGCAGAGCCTGGCGGTTTGGCTCGATCAGTTCTTCTACCGTCTTACCGCTGTCCAAGACCAACGAGGTGCGCTCCGTTACCGTGTAGGTCACGGATGCCCCCGCACTTTCCACACGGATCACAGCGGTCAGAATGATCCGCTTGTCGTCACAATTGAGAACACTCTCCACCTCATTCACATGCGGTTTCATGCAGTTCGGATCCCATACTGCCGCAAAATGTGACTCCGCCGCTGCCTTAACTGCCTTGGGATACTCGGCAGAAACTTGCAGTTCACTCCGCAGTTCATCTATCACGGACTTGTGCTTTTTGCCCAACGCCATCATCCCTTCTGCGGCAGTCCTGCGCTGGCAGCCTGCTACTTTTCTCCGCTCTTCACTTCCTCCGGCCACAGCTTCGCCGCCAGCCGCTTACAGCCCGGCAGTTCCTCCACCGTGAGGCGGACAAACATGGCCTCGGAGCCAGTGAATTTACGGAGGAACCCCTGCCCCGCCTCACTCTTTGCAAACTCGGTGAGAAACGTGCGGGGCATACGGTCCAGCGCCTCATTGAACCGGGTCCAACGCTGTTCGTCATCCGCTTCCAGAAGGTAGTTGGTAAACCACTTTGCCCGCTCCGCCGGCTTCATGTTCTCCACATCTGCCGGTCCGAACGGTCTGCCGGCAACAGCGTCCAGAATTGCCCTCTCGATGTTGGCCCCAGCGCTGTACATGAGAAAATCGTCATGCTTTCTGCTGTATGTCCACTGCGCACGCAATAAGGACCTCTCCGCGCCGTCCACCGGCACTTTCAGCTCCGCAAGGCGTTTCAAGCATGCACCGGTGTAGACTTTGGTGGTACACACCTGGTCTTCTATCGCCCCTGCCAGGGCAGTATACCAGATCTCCCCGTGGGCAGTGATGTACCGCAGGACGGCCAATTCTGTGGGATTCAGGGCGTTCAGCACTTCCAGCTGCCGCTGTCTTTCCAAGGGCTTCGCAGACGCGATTGCAGCCGCTTGGGTCAAAAACTGCATCAGCTTCGGCCCAGCTGCCGTTTCTCTCTGGTCCAGCGTGATACTCTTGCCTCCGCATGTGAGGCAAAGTTGGGAGTGCTTTTTCAGCTGCAGCACCATCTGCAGCGCAGGCACTTCTCTCCCCTGAAACATCTGGCCCAGTGCTTCTTCGATGGTCTCTCCCAGCTGGCAATAGCCAGCCGCATCCTGCGGTGGCACCGTGTACTGCTCCAGGGGAATCGCAGGCTGCTCCAGGACAGCAAGGGAAATCGGCAGGATAGGGCAGAAATACGGCTCCACTTTCCCTGTTTCGCGGCGCAGTTTTCCACTGCTTTGTTTGGGGAGGTACAGTACCGGTTCGTTCTCATAGCAGATGCCTTTCCACTTCACCGTAACATGGTCCAAGGAGACCGTCCCAGTCTCGGCCAAGGTCTCCAGATGCTCTGTCGTGCCAGGGAGGTCCCGCAGAGATGGGGCAATAAACAGCGGCGGAATCTCGCCCACTTGTTTCACAAGGCGTTTGACGCACGTCAGGATATGTGCCTGAAGGTATTCCCGCTGTCTCTCCTCTTCGGTGTAGAAAGGGCAGTATCCCAGGTCATACGTTTCCTCCCTTTTAAAGCAGCTACCGCTGTCCAGCCCAATCTGCAATACACATTTACCAGCGTCTCCGGAGGTAAAGCAGCGCAGCTGCAGCGATGTAATGTCTGCGGGTCTGAATCCTGCGGGACATGGAACCTTTGCTAGCCGGTCTCTATAGGTGTTCTGAAAGGCCGGCTTTCTCTCCTCCAAGATTGCCAGCACATCCGGCTGCTTTGCGATTTCCTCCGCTATGGCATCAAGTTTCGGATGGCTTTTTTCCATGTACTTTCCGTAGAGTTCCTCCGTGCTCTGCGGCAGCTTCTGGCAGAACACTGCCGCCAGAGACTGCTCCAGGGGCGGCAGGGCAAGGCGGATTTGCTGCGTGAATTTCTCCTCTGTGGTGCCAGCACTCCAGTCCATCCTGGTACGTGCGGTTTCTGTGAAGGGAAGGGATGTCCCAGCACACTCCATTTGGACGGTTGCGGACAGAATGAGCTCTTTTGCCGACCGGTTGAGCGTCATCATCATTCTGCTGACCTGCGGCTGCGTATAGTCCGAATTCTGCATTCCGGCTAAGTGTTTCTCTACCGCTGCAACAATCTCAGGAGCGCCTTGCGCAGACTCTCGCACTTCTTTCTGCAGCGCCACAAACACGCGTTTCTGCATTTCGCTCACCGGACTTTTCTGTTGTTTGTTCTTCTTGCCCAAGATTCTCTTCCCTTCTGCATCTGTTCTGGATCAGCAGGCCTGCCTCTCTTCTTATCCTATTCCTCATCCGGCCACAGCCGCGCCGCCACCCGCATACAGCCCGGCAAGCTCTCTATCGTGAGGCGAACAAACATGGCCTCTGCCCCCATAAAGTGCCGAAGGAATTCCTGCCCTGTCTCGCTCTTCACTAATTTCACGAGAGAGGTGCCGGGCATATAATCCAGTACTGCGTTGAATCAGCTCCAGCGCTGGTCTCCCTCTGCCTCGAGGAGATAGTGGTTGAACCACGTTCTCCGCAATGCCGGCTTGATGAACTTCGCTTCTGCCGGTTCATAGGGACGGCCAACAGCCCTTAGCAGCACGTCGATGCCCATTTTAGCACAAACAGCGTACATGCGGTAGCCTCCACCGCGGCGATTTCGCACCATTTGGCCGCTGAGAAGAGGCACTTCCTCGCCATCCACCGGCACTCTCACTTCTTGAGGCGTTCCAGACAGGCACCGTTATAGGCTTTCGTGGTACACACCTGGTCCGCCAAAGCACTTGCCGCTGCACTGATGCTGGTCTCCCCTTTCTGCGTGACATACCGCAGTACAGCCATCTCGGTGGTATTCAGGCTGTCCAACACCTCCAGCTGCCGCTGCTTTTCAGCGGGTCTGCCCTCCTCTACCCGATAGATCTGATGCACCAGTACCATCAGGACCTTTCCCGGGGTTTTACGGGACGTCCACAGCTGTATGGTCTTCTCCGAAGGCAAGCCTGCTGTCATTTGGCCCCCTGCACATTGCAGCAGCTGTGGCAGAATCGCTCGGATCTGCTTCTCCAATTCTTCTGCTGTACGGCTCTGATCCCATGCAAACGGCTTGCTGACCTTTCCTACATAGCACTTCTTCCACCCATCGAACTGAATGATGGCCCTCGCTTTCAATGTGATATTGCCGCCATTTCTCGAAAGCGCGAAAGTCACTTGCTCTGCTTTCGGTGCCATGCAGTTGGGGTCCCACTTCTCAGTGAAGTGTTGATTCACGGGTTGGATGATCTGCTGGCAATACTCGTCCGCCCTGTCCATCTCAAGCCGTAGCTGATGCAGCACACTCTGCTGCATCCCTGTTGGCTGGTTTCCTTTGTTCTTCTTGGACATGGCTCTCCCCCGCTCTACTCCGCAAGACAGGTTTGCTACGCCTTCCCGGCTTTTCCATCGCACTCTTCCGGCCACAGCTTCGCCGCCAGCCGCTTGCACCCCGGCAGCGCCTCCACCGTCAGGCGGACAAACACGGCTTCATCCCCAGTGAATCTCCGGAGAAACGCTTGTCCCGCCTCGCTTTTCGCAAAGTCGGCCAGGAACGTGCGGGGCATATCGTCCAGAGCTTCGCCAAAACGCGTCCAACGCTGTGCATCATCTGCGCCCAGGAGATAGTCTGTGAACCACCTTTCGCGCTGAGGCGGTATCAGGTTCGCGGCCTCAGCTGCCGTATAGGGTCTGCCTGCAGCGGAAGCCAGCACCTCCTGTGTTAGGCTGGCTCCAACGCGGTACAGGCATTTGTCTTCTGCTGCCGTACGGACCCGCAGCAGGGGCGCCATGTGGCCATCCACCGGTACTTCCATCTCTGTAAGGTGCCGGAGACATGCGCTGACATAGGCTTTCACGGCACTTTCCTGTACTTCAACCACATCAGGCAACGCAGTCTCCCCATTTGCCGTGATGTACCGCAGGACATAGAGCTCCGTGGGATTCAGCGCATTCAGCGCTTTCAGCTGCGCCTGTCTTTCACCGGGCCTGGTCTTCTCTGCCCGGCAGATCTGATGTACAAGTTCCTGCAGAAACGTCCCTGGGGGATTCTGGGATCCGCACAGCGGAAAACTGTCAGTACCGCAGCGGAGCGTGAGGCGATACCGCTCATCTGCCTGCAGCTGCACCGATGAAAACGGTGCCTTCCTGCCCAGAAGCGTCTGATTGATTGCCTTCCGCAGCGATGCTCCCAACTGGTAGAGCTCCACCGGACTCTGCGGCCACGCGGCGACATCCCCCAAGGGAACCCGCGGATGCTGCAAAAGTTCCAGGTTCAGGAGTACCGCGGGCCAGTCCGAGATCGCCTCGTTCTTCGTCCCATAGCGCACCTTCCCGCTGTCCAGCGCGGGCTGATACAGCACTGGGCCTCCCTTGTACCGCGGCCCGCCCCAATGCACCGTAACACACCCCAGAGATGTGGCGCCCTTCTGAAGCAAGGTCTCAATCGGCTCCGTCATGTCGCGAAGAGCGTGGAGTGATGGCGCTGCATACAGCAGCGGAACTGGGATCAGTCCGTCCAAAAGGGTCTTCGCACCCTTCCGCATGCGGCGATAGAGTGCATCCCGCTGTTTCTCCGGGTTTTTGTAGAAGGCATAGCGGATGACATCGATGAGGATCTTCTTCTGGCTGGTGCTTCCATTGTCCATGCAGATCAGCAGGGCAGCATCCACGTAGCCGGCATGGCAAGTACATCTCAGGTCCAGAGAGGAGATGTGCACCGGGCGGAACCCCGGAGGGCACGGTGTGCTATCCATCCGCCTCTCATAGTCCGCCTGGACAGCAGGCAGTTTCGCCTTCAACATCGCCGTGAGTCGCACATCTTTCGCCAGATCCCGCACCACCCGATACAGCTGCTTCGGGTCTGGTACACTGCTCACATGGGCACGCAGTTCCTCCTCCATGTTCGAAGGCAGGGATGACATGATTCTCGCGCCGGCGCGTCGTACCAGAAGAAGCAGAATGATCCGATACTTCTCCTTCGTCTCTTCCGATGTTGGGCACTCATCCCACGGGAAAGGCACACTGGCCTGTCCGCTGTACCACTTCTGCCATCCATCGAACTGGACGGACACTTTCCCCTCCAGCGTGAGATCCCCGTCTTCCCTTGCGAGTCGAAACCACACCTGCGCCACGTTCGGCACCATGCAGTTGGGATCCCATCTCTTGCGGAAATGCTGGTTCACAGGCTTGATGATCTCCTGACGGTACTCGTCCGATCCCTCTATCTCGTGTCTCAGCAGCTGCAATATGCTCTGCTGCGTCTCCGTTTTGCCGATCTCTTGGCTGTTTTCGGACATAGCCTTCCCCCCTTCCGCCTGAATCGCTCCGGCCGCTCTGCTACACTTCCCCGCCCTTGCCCTCGTCCTCGTCCGGCCACAGCTTCGCCGCCAGCCGTTTGCACCCCGGCAGCGACTCCACCGTCAAGCGGGCAAACATGGCATCCGATCCCTTGAACCCCCGGAGAAATGCCTGCCCCTCCTCGGTCATAACAAACGCCTTCAGGAAAGCTCTGTCCATGCAGTCCAGGGCCTCGTTGAAACGGGTCCACCGCTGCCCCTCATCCGCCTCGAGGAGATAGCGGGTAAACCACTTTCCCCGCGCTTTCGGCTTCATCCTCTCCAGGTCTGCCGGCGTGAGGGGGCGCCCCACAGCGGCCTGCAGCACCTCGGGCTCGATCAGGGCCGCAGCGCTGTATTTGTAGAACCAGTTGTAGTAGCTGTACACTTCCCGGGTACGCAGAAGCGGCGCCGCTTTGCCTTCCACTGGTACTTCCACCTCAGTGAGGTGCTTCAGGCACGTCTGCGTATACGGTTTGGGCGTGTACACCTGTTTATCGATGGCATTGGCCAATTTCGTGTAATAGGTCTCCCCGTGTTCCGTGACATACCGCAGCACCGTCAGCTCCGTGGGGTCCAGGCTGTTCAGCACTTTCCACTGTGCCTCCCTCTCCGCGGGCCGGGCGGTCTCATCCCGAAAGATCCGCTCTGCGATCCTCTGCAAAGCCATCTCAAAACTTTCCTCGGATGTATCCAGCGCCGCTTTTCTGGTGCTCCAGAGCAGCACCGCCAAGTGGAGCTTCTTGTCCGCCAGCAGCTTTACCGAAGGCACAGGCACCCCGGTGCCCTGAAAGGTCTTCTCCAGGATCTCCTGCAGGGATTCGCCCACGCGGCAGACCCCAGGCAGATCCTGGGGCAAGGCCTCCCAATCACGAGAGGCGTCCCGCGGCTGCGCCAGAAGGTCCGGGTACAGCGGCACAGCGGGGCAGTTCAAGATCCCTTCTCCGTCCCTGCCAAAGCGTACTTTTCCTCTGTCCTGCCTGGGCTGATACAGCAAGGGGCCCGCTCCAAACTGCGGTCCGTCCCACTGCACCGTGACACATCCCAGGGAGACGGCTCCCTGTTCCAGCAAGGTCTGCAGTCTGTCCGTCATGCCAGGGAGATTCCGGAGAGAGAAAGCCGTGTACAGCAGCGGAACCCGGACAGCCCGCTGCAAAAGGATCTCCACACTGTCTTTGGCCTGGGAATAGAGTGCCTCCACCCGTTTCACCGGATCCACATAGAAGGCACAGCAACCGGGAGCAAAGTCGATCTTCTTTTCGCTGTGTACCCCGTTGTCCATGCGGATCAGCAGTGCGATCTCCCAGCGCTCACAGCCAGCCTTGCAGCGCAGTGCCAGAGAGGCAATGTGCGCCGGCTGAAATCCCACTGGGCAAGGTGTCTTTGCTAGCTGCGCCTCATAGGCGGCCTGGATAGCAGGTCTCTTCTCGTCTAACATCGCCACCAAACCCGGGTGGGATGCCAACGCTCTCTCGGTCTGCCCGAACTCGTCCAGGTGAAGCCGAACCCTCCAGCGCAGCTCCTCCATCATCTTCACAGGCAGCCGCGATTCCAAGTCCGCGCCAACATCCTCTACCAACTGCGGCAGAATCGCTCGGATCTGCGCTTTGAGTTCTTCTGCCGTCCGGTAGTCCGACCATGCAAAGCGCACCTCAGACCTGCCCCAATATTCGGTCTTCCAGTAGGCAGACTGCGCATCTGTGTTCACGCGGAGAACCACAAAGCCGCCCTCCCTGTAGAGGTCGAACTTCACAGACAGTACTTCCGGCACACAGTTGGGATCCCACTTCTCGGCGAAAAACCGGTCGATGCGCTGTGTGATCAGAGCGCGATACTTCCCCGTCTCGCTCTCCTCATCGAGCAGCTGCTTCATCACCAGCCGCTCCAGATCAGACCCATGGTACATGTCCAACTCCCCCCTTCCCCACAAGGCCTGTGCTGCATCTTCTGCAGCCCCCAAGACAGGCCAGCGCTTATTTTACTCTCGTGGATTGACGATGTCAACCCATTTTTGTAATTTTTCCGACAGTTTTTTCGTGTCGGAGTCCTTGGCATTTTCCAGAAATGGAGGATTCACCTTCATCGTCTTCCACAGCACTATTCAATTGCATGCTAGGCATCCGCAGATCTTTTCACGCTCCTTCCAACCCACCAGGCAAGGCACAATTTGCACTATCTTTACATCATTTTTGCAGTTTCTCTCTTGTTATTCCCAGAGTTCTCGGGTATTCTGTCCCACAGAGGCAGTCAGATTCTAGCGTTTTCATGCTCTCTCCCCGGGGAGCACAGCATTTTCCAGCTCTGCCAATTCGGTCACTTCAAGCCACGATAGGAGGCACCATCTGTGATGAAAAAGAGGATTCTGTATGTCATTGGCACACTTTTTGCACTATCTGTTGTATGTGGTCTTATATTTGTCTACATGGCTTTTATTCATGGGTTCTATGCCGCCAGCGACAGGCCAGTCGGACCTTACACGGGGCCCGCCAGCCTGGCGTATCTGCCGGACTTGCCCTGCTACAAAATCGCCCAAAATCGGTACAATCAGCCTATTTTCGAGGATCCGGATGCCGCCTTCCAGCAGGCTACAAAAGACTACGCACATGCCATCCAGCTGGTCTATCAGCAGTTTCACGAGGCGTATCGCCTGGACCCCTTCGGCAAGCACACATACCAGGCATACAAGTCCCTGGGCTGGCAACTCACAACGGATGACGAGGCGATTCGGAAGCAGGGATCCGATCTCACGAAATTCCTGGACCTCTATGAGAACAGCGAAAAGCGGTGGTTTCTCACGCCCTACGGATGGGATCGAGTCGCGCCATAGTGCTGCCAAGTTCAGCTTGCCCATGTCGGTATCGTAGGTGTATACTCTTCGCACACAGGCGATCCAGAAAGGGGGTCTCATCATGTACAGCACCGTCCCGGTGCCGATCCCGCAGCGGGAGAAAGGGCTCAGCATCAAGAAGATCGGCAACGTGCGCTACGTGTACTTCAACACCGCATACAAGTACAGCGCCCAGACGAAGAAGACCTCGCCCCAGTCCAAGTCCATCGGCAAGGTGATCGAGGGCAGGCCTGGGATGATGTACCCCAACGAGAACTTCTATCGATACTTCCCGGAGGAGGCAGCCGAGTACCTCGCCCCCGGGGACACCTCCATAGATCCAGCCTGTGAGGCCAGGGAATCCTCCGTCCGCCAGCTCTGGGAGGTAAAGGTTGGAGGAACCATCGTCATAGATGCGGTCCTGAAGCGTCTGAAGTTGAAGCCGCTCATTCGGCACATCTTCGGGAAGCGCACCGAGCTGTTTCTGGATCTGCTGGCCTGCTGTGTCCTCACAGAGGGCCGCCTGGACTGGAACCGCTATCGGGAAGAGCACGTTCTGTTTCAAAAGGACACGCGGGTGCCGTCCGCCTCCGATGCAGCCCAGTTCCTGCGGAACATCCCGGAGGTGGACTGCAAGGCCTTCCTCGATGCCTGGAACCGGCAGCGGGACCACAGCCATCCTGTCACGGTGTGCTGCGGCTCCATCGGTACGCCAACCGAGGGCATCCACTATGCCGTGGTCTGGGACAATGTCTCGAAACGGCCGGTGCTGTACCGATACACCCCCGGGCGTGCGCTGGACAGTTCAGATCTCCAGGAGACCGCAGATCTCCTGCGCAGCCACCAGTACACAGGCCTCTGCTACCTTCTTGACGGAGACCATGCCTCTCCCGAGGTGATCCGCGCCATAGCCGCCAGCGGCTTTCCCTTCTTGGTCCAGACAGACGGCATGCACCCCATGGTCCGCAATCCTCTGGAAGACCTTCGCAGCACCTTGGAGGCAGCCCTGGAATACTACGAATTCATGCCCGGGGTATTCGGTGCATCCCAATGGCACCGCTATTGGACCGAAGGCCAGATGGAGTGCAATGTCCACATCCTGTACCAGCCCCAGGCGGCCGCCCATGCCCGGGAAGCGCTGTCTGCCGCCGTCTCGGAATGTGAGGCGTCTCTGCGACAGCACATTGGGCGTCCCATCTGTCTGGAGTTGGAATTCCAGAGGTTCTTCTCCCTGGAGCGGGATGCGGAGGGCAACCTGCTCTCCTTCCAACGGCGGGACGATGTCCTGCAGGATGTCCTCGAACACAGCGGGTTTCTCGTACTCGTCACAGACGGCCGGCACAATTTTCAATATGCCATGAACTGGTACAGCTGCCGGGACAACGGCGCCCCTCCCTTTCGGCTGGACGGTCTCTTTCCTGCGGGGTCCGATTTCCCCCGCGGCGGCATGCTGCTCTCCTTCGCAGCCCAGATTGTCTGGGATGAGATATACACCCTGCTGCAACCCGGCAAAAAGGCGTCTGGCCTGCAGTTCCCGGGCATCTCCCCGGTATCCGCCGGCATCGCCGCCCTGGAGAACATGACGATCGTCCGAAACGAGGCATACCAGTACCAGCTGGCCACCGCCCTCAAGAGAGCCCAAAAGGGCGCCTTTGCCGCCTGCGGAATCGCCCCGGACATCGCGGTGCAGCGGGCCTGGGAGATCGGGCTGCAGCTCCAGGCAGCCGCAGTCCAGCCTCCATCTCAGGTCCGGCGCAGCTGAGCCCGCCCAAGCCAATCAGCCTATCCCTTTTGGGGGTCTTGCCATGCAAGGCCCCCATTTTGCATCCATCTGAAATCCAGCGCTTTTTCCTTGACACCCTACCCCTCTCGCCTTACAATACAGGAAAAACCCAACCGAGGTGTTCCCCATGTCCCTCACCTATTTCGACTACGCCGCCACCACACCGGTTCACCCGGCGGCGGTGGCGGCCCTGATGCAAGCCCTGTCCCAGTTCGGCAACCCCTCCTCCCGGTACCCCATCGGCCGGGATGCCGCCGCCGCGTTGAAAGCACAGCGGGAGGTCATCGCAAAAGCTGTGGGCTGCAGCCCGGCAGAGCTCTTCTTCACCTCCGGCGGCACGGAGGGAGACAACTGGGCCATCCGCAAAGGGGTAGAGCGGAACCGCCGCAAGGGCAAGCACATCATCACCACCGCCATCGAGCACGCCGCCGTGCTGGAGACCTGCAAAGATCTGGAGCGGCAGGGATACGAGCTCACCGTTCTGAAGCCGGACCGGGCCGGCAGAATCCAGTCCCAGCAGGTACTGGACGCCCTCCGCCCGGACACCGCCCTCATTTCCATGATGGCGGTGAACAACGAGACCGGTGTGGTGCTCCCGGTCCAGGAGACCGTGCGGGCTGTGAAGGCCAAGGACCCCAATGTGCTCATCCACTGCGATGCCGTCCAGGGCTTTTTGAAACTGCCCTACTCCCTCACCTCCACCGGCGCGGACTTCGTCGCCATCTCCGGCCACAAGATCGGCGCCCCCAAGGGGATCGGCGCCCTCTACATCCGCAAAGGCCTGAAGCTGGCTCCCCTGCTCACCGGCGGCGGCCAGGAGGAGGGTCTCCGCTCCGGCACCGAGCCCACCGCCCAGATCGCCGCCTTTGCCGCCGCGGTGGAGGCCATGGTGCAGGACAAAGACCGGCTGCAGCGCACAGAGGCCATCAAGACATACACCCTGGACAAGCTGCAAGCTGCCCTGCCCAAGCTGCAGATCCTCTCCCGGGGAGATGCCCCCCACATCACGGCGGTGTCCCTCCCCGGATACAAGAGCGAGGTGGTGGTCCGGGTGCTGGGGGACCAGGGGATCTGTATCTCCTCCGGCTCCGCCTGCCACAAAGGTAAGCCCAGCCACGTCTTTGCCGCCATGGGACTGCCCAAGCCCCTGATGGACGGGGCTCTGCGTCTGTCCTTCTCCCCAAGCACTTCCGAGGAAGAGGCAGATCGGCTGGTGGCTGCTCTGAAAGCCGCCTCCGAGCAGCTCTTCCCCACCCTTTCCTGACAGCCCGAAACAGAAACAAACACCGCACACTATCAAGGAGGTCTTTTATCATGATTCCAACCCCGCAGCAGGCATGGGAACTTCTCTGCCGCTATAACGAAGGAGACTTTCACCGCAAGCACGCCCGTACCGTAGGAGACGTGATGCGCTGGTACGCCATAGACCAGGGCTACGCCGACGAGGCGGACTTCTGGGAGGCCGTGGGCATTCTCCACGACCTGGACTTTGAACAGTGGCCGGAGCAGCACTGCGTCAAGTGCCAGGAGCTGATGCAGGCCGAGGGCATTGACGAGCGCCTCATCCGGGCCGCCGCCAGCCACGGGTACGGCCTCACCGGCGTGGAATATGCCCCCACCCACCAGATGGAGAAGATTCTCTTCGCCGCAGACGAGCTCACCGGCCTCATCGGCGCCGCCGCGCTGATGAGGCCCTCCAAGAGCTGCTCCGATCTGGAGGTGAAGTCCCTGAAGAAGAAGTTCAAGGACAAGAAATTTGCCGCAGGCTGCTCCCGGGACGTGATCCAGCAGGGGGCAGACAACCTGGGCTGGACCCTGGAGGAGCTGATGGAGAAGACCATCGCCGCCATGCGGGCCAGCGAAGAGGCCGCCCAGGCATGAATCCCATCGCCCACATCCGCACGGAGTTCTCCTCCAAGTTCGGGATCCCCCGGCAGGCGGGGCTGGTGGAGGAGCTGCAGGCCGAGATCGTCTTCACCCCGGAGTACCGGGTACCGGAGGCCCTGCGGGGTCTGGAGGGCTTCTCCCATCTCTGGCTGATCTGGGCCTTTTCCGCCGCCCAGCGGGACACCTGGTCTCCCACGGTGCGGCCGCCCCGGCTGGGAGGGAACCGGCGGCTGGGCGTGTTTGCCACCCGGTCCCCCTTCCGGCCCAACCCCATCGGCCTGTCCTGCGTGCGCCTCACGGACATCCTGCCGGACACCCCGGAGGGCCCGGTGCTCCGGGTGGCCGGGGCAGACCTGATGGACGGCACCCCCATCTGGGACATCAAGCCCTATGTGCCGTACACAGACTGCCATCCGGAGGCGGTGGGCGGGTTTGCCGCCGAGGCCCCGGAGGAAAAGCTCACCGTCTCCATCCCGGAGGCGCTGCAGGCCCGGATCCCGGTGGAGCGCCGGGAGGCCCTGGAGAAGGTGTTGGCCCTGGACCCCCGCCCCCAGTACCAGGCAGACCCCGAGCGGGTGTACGGCTTCGGCTTTGCCGGTATGGAGATCCGCTTCACCGTTCAGGGCAACCTGCTCACGGTTGTGGACGTACTGCCCGCCTCGGGCTGAAAGGAATCACCCATGGAAATCATTTTGAACCTGCTCCCCCTCACCCGAGAGCAGCAGATCGCCTTTCTGGGCGCATCGGAGGGCCACCTGCAGCGGTTTATGGACCCGGGGGACGCCAGACTGTTGGGCCGGGATATGCTGGAAAACATCACCGTGATCATCGGCAACCCCTCCGTGGCCACGGTACGGCAGTGCCCCGGGCTCAAGTGGCTGCAGACCCAGAGCGCCGGCACCGAGCAGTATGAGGTCCCCGGGGTGCTGCCTGAGGGCGCCATTCTCACCAACGCCTCCGGGGCATACGGCCACGCGGTGGCAGAACACATGTTCGCCATGCTGCTGGCCCTGATGAAGCGGCTGCCCGCCTATCGGGACGCCAGGGGGTCCTGGGAGGACTTGGGGGCTGTAAAGACCCTGGAGGGCGCAATAGTGCTGGTACTGGGCACCGGGGATCTGGGCTCCTCCTTTGCCGTCATGTGCAAGGCCATGGGCGCCCGCACCGTTGGGATCCGCCGCCACCCGGAGCGGCCGGCCGCGGGGATCGACACCATGTACGGCATGGACGCCCTGGACCAGCTTCTCCCCCAGGCGGACACCGTCTGTCTCATGCTGCCCCACAACGAGGAGACCGCAGGCCTTCTGGGCAAGACCCGCCTACAGAAGCTGAAACAGGACGCCATCCTCTTAAACGGCGGCAGGGGCTCCGCCATCAACCTGGACGCCCTCACGGAGCTTATGGCGGCAGGACATCTCTGGGGCGCCGGTCTGGACGTGACGGACCCGGAGCCCCTGCCCCCGGAACACCCCCTCTGGATGCAGCCCAGGGCGTTGATCACACCCCACACCGCAGGGGGCAGCCATCTCCCGGAGATCGCCCCCAAGATCCGGGCCATCGCCCTGGCGCGGCTGCGGCGCTATCTCGCCAGCGGAGGTGAGTCCCCTGTCTAAAGGAAAAGTGCTGGCCGCCATGAGCGGCGGCGTGGATTCCAGCGTCACGGCGTATCTGCTGCAGCAGCAGGGCTGGGACTGCATCGGGGTGACCATGAAGCTGCTCTCCGGTGAGGTGATCCCGCCCACGGACGCCAGGCCCTGCTGCACCCTGGACGATGCCATGGACGCCAAAGACGTGTGCCGGCGGATGGGGATCCCCCACTACGTGTTCAACTTCACCGAGGACTTTCAGCGGAAAGTGATCGACAAGTTTGTCTGCACCTACCTCTCCGGCGGCACCCCCAACCCCTGCATCGACTGCAACCGCTATCTCAAGTTTGACCGCCTTCTCCAGCGGGCCCGGGAGCTGGGGTGCACCCATCTCGCCACCGGCCACTACGCCCGGATCCTGCAGGACGAGGACGGCCGGTACTGCGTGGCTAAGGGGCTGGACCCGGCCCGGGATCAGAGTTATGTGCTCTACTCCCTCACCCAGGACCAGCTGGCCCACACCCTCTTTCCGTTGGGAGAGCTGCCGAAAAGCGAGGTGCGCCGCATCGCCGCGGAGAACAGCTTCGGCAACGCCGCCAAGAGGGACAGCCAGGACATCTGCTTTGTGCCGGACGGGGACTACTGTGCCTTTCTGGAGCGGGAGCTGGGCAAGCCCTTCCCGCCGGGGGATCTCATCGATCAGGCGGGGCATGTATTAGGCCAGCACCACGGCGCCGCGGGGTACACCATCGGACAGCGCCGGGGCCTCGGCGTGGCCGCCGGCGCCCGGATCTATGTCCTGGGGAAGGACATGGAGAAAAACACCGTGACCCTGGGGCCGGAGAGCGCCCTCTTCTCCCGGGGCTGCCGCTGTACAGACTGGAACTGGATGATGCAGCCGCCCACCGAGCCCTTTGCAGCCGCCGCCAAGACCCGGTACCGGATGAAGGAACAGCCAGTACAGGTGTCCCTGGAGGGGGAAGACGTGGTGCTCACCTTCCTGGAGCCCCAGCGGGCCGTTACCCCGGGGCAGGCGGCGGTGCTGTATCAGGGAGACCGGGTGCTGGGCGGCGGCACCATCACGGAAGTAATCCCGTAGCACTGGAGGACAGCAAGAACATTCACTGGGGACCGCTCTGGGGAGCCGAGAGGAGAGAGATACTTGGAACGTTCTTCCATCATCCACTACGCAGACAACCGCTTCTGCTTTCCCCTGGCCCGGGACCGGTTTCTGATCCGCCTCCGGGCCAAGAGAGGCGATCTCCGAAGGGCCGTCCTGCACACCCAGGACAAGTATCTGCCCCTGCAGATCAAAGACACCCGGGCCGTCCGGGAGATGCAGCTGGCCGCCCGGGACGCCGTGAGCGACTACTTCGAGACAGAGATCTCCATGCACCTCGTCTGCCTCCGGTACTGGTTTGAGCTGGAGGGCACAGACGGCACCTGCGTCTTCTACAGCAACTATCAGTTCACGGATCAGCCCGTCACCGACATCGAGCGCATGTTCGACTGCCCCCAGACCCTCCGGGAGGAGGAGATGCTGGAGGCCCCGGACTGGGCCGCCGGCAAGGTGGTGTATCAGATCTTCCCCGCCAGCTTTGCCCCCACGGGCCCCGTGCCCAAGGGCTGGTCTCGGGCCAGAATAGACCACCGGGTGGACCCCGGCGGCACCCTGCAGGGCATCCTGCAGCACCTGGACCACATCCATCAGCTGGGGGCGGATGTGCTCTATCTCACTCCGGTCTTTCACGCCGGCACGCCCCACCGCTACGACACCATAGACTACTACGCCGTAGACCCCAAAGTGGGCACGGAGGAGGACCTGCGAGAACTGGTCCGGCAGGCCCACAGCCTGGGCATGCGGGTGATCCTGGACGGGGTGTTCAACCACACCTCCCAGAAGTTCTTCGCCTTTGCGGACATCGCGGAGAAGGGCCCGGACTCCCCGTACTGGAACTGGTACTACATCGAGGGCTATCCCCTGCAGATGGCCTGGGGCAAGAAGCCCAACTTCAAGACCTTCAGCTACTTCGGCGGCATGCCCAAGCTGAACCTCCGCAACCCGGAGACGGCAGCGTACATCATCGGGGTGGCGAAACACTGGATACAGACCTGCGACATCGATGGCTGGCGGCTGGACGTCTCCGATGAGGTGGGCCACCGGTTCTGGCGGCACTTCCGGGAGGCCATCCGGGAAGTGAAGCCGGACGCCCTGCTCATCGGCGAGGAGTGGCACTACGGCGGGGACTTTCTCACGGGAGACCAGTGGGACACTGTGATGAACTACGACTTCTACCGCAGCGTGCTGGACCTCATCGGCAGCGAGCGCATCTCCATCACGGACTTCTTCCACAGCCTGGGCTTTCTCCGGGGCAATCTCCACCCAAAGGTGTACGCCATGCTGTGGAACCTGAACGGCTCCCACGACACCCCCAGACTCCTCCGGGAGATGGGCGGAGACAGGGCCAAAGTGCGGCTGGCGGCGGCACTGCAGCTGCTGCTCCCCGGCATGCCCATGGTGTACTACGGCGATGAGGTGGCCATGGACGGCGGAGACCACGGGGACTGCCGGAGAGGGATGCAGTGGGACGAGGCCAAACAGGACCGGGAGATGCTGGCCTGGTACCGCAAGCTGATCGCCCTCCGGCACCGGCACCCCTGCCTCACCTGCGGCAAGACCGTCCTCTTCCGCACAGACGATGCCACCCGCACCGCGGTCTGGACCCGCTGCCTCCAGGGGGACAGCACCACCCTGCTCTTCCACGCGGGCCCCGGCGAGGCATCCTTCCCGGACCTCGCCGGACAGACGGACCTTCTCACCGATGCCCCCTTCTCCGGCACCCTGGGCCCCTGGGGCACGGCGGTGCTGGCCTGAGCCGGGGCAGGCATACAACCCAATTACGCGCAAGCGGCGCCCGGACAGGGTATCCTGTCCGGGCGCCGCTTGGCTCTGATGGGGAGCTCAGTCCCCTGTGGTCCTCCCCGCCGCTGTGCTTTTTGGGGGCATGTACGTCTCACCCCAGGTGCAGAGGCCGTCCATGATGGGGATCAGAGAGAGGCCCTTTTGGGTGAGGGAGTACTCCACCTTGGGTGGGATCTGGGGGTACTCCTGGCGGTGGACGAGACCGTCTGCCTCCAGCTGTTTCAGGGCGGCGCTGAGGGTCTTGAAAGACACCCCGCCCAGGTAGCGGTGGAGCTCGTTGAAGCGCACCACCTGGAAGTTGGCCAGGGCGTACAGGATGGACATCTTGTACTTGCCGGAGATGAGGGACATGGTATAGGCAAAGCCGGTGTCCTCCAGTTTGCTGGTGTTGATACAGGGCAGATCGTCCGTCTGGGGCGTCTGGATGTTCTGGGTGATCATGATGGGGTACTTACCTCCGGGATAGTATCGCACCACAAAGTGCGTACTTGACTTGTGTTGCACGCTGGATAGAATGATAGCGCCTGCAGGGGTGATCCGTCAAGGAGAAATGCCCTGCAGGGCTGAAAAAGCGCGTCTCCTGTCTCATCGGAGGCGCCGCCCATATCGCAAGGAGGTTTTCTCGCAATGAAGAAGGACTTTGGCGTACGGCCCTGGCTGTTCCCCATGCCCACCTATATGATCGGCACCTACAACGAAGACGACACCGTGGACCAGATGATGATGGCCTGGGGCGGCATCTGCGCCGAGGACATGGTGGCCCTGAACCTGGAGGCGGACCACAAGACGGTGGCCAATCTCAAGGCCAGAGGGGCATTCACCCTGGCCATCCCCGGCACGGACACCCTGGAGGAGTCGGACTACATGGGCATCGTGTCCTCCAATAAGGTGCCGGACAAGTTCGCCCGCACCGGCCTGCACGCGGTGAAGAGCACCCGGGTGGACGCCCCGGTGGTGGAGGAGTATCCCGTCACCCTGGAGTGCGTGGTAGAGCGGATGGAGGATGAGCCCTACGGACTGCGGGTGCTGGGCCGGATCGTGAACGTGCTGGCAGACGAGTCCGTGCTGGACGAGGACGGCCTCATCGATGCCGGCAAGCTGAACGCCTTCCTCTTCGACCAGATGCGCAACGGCTACTACGCCGTGGGCGAGAAGATCGGCCAGGCCTGGAAGAGCGGCGCCCGGTTCCTCCAGGACTGAGCATCCCCACACCCCCATAATGCAGCGGCATCCCGCCCTCCCCTCTCGGGGACAGCGGGATGCCGTTTTGTGTCTTGAATCGTCAGGATCAGGTCATACCTCTCCGGGGCAGGTCTCTCACCCCGCTGATGTCCTTCACCACTTCTGCGGCCAGCAGCAGCCCTGCCGCAGGGGGCACAAAGGCGGTGCTGCCGGGGACGGTCTTCTTGGGGCTGCCCTTCCGGAGGGGATTGGGCTCCCCATCGTTGTTGTTTCTTGCGGCCTCCCCCAGCTCGATGGGCGGCTCCTTGGAGTACACCACCTTCAGCCGGTGGATTCCCCGCTTTTTCAGCTCCTTCCGCATCACCCTAGCCAGGGGGCACATGGAGGTGCTGCCGATATCCGCCACCTCCAGCAGGCTGGGGTCCAGCTTGTTGCCGGTGCCCATACAGCTGATCACCGGCACCCCGGCGGCGTGGGCCCGGCACACCAGCTCCAGTTTGCCGCTCACGGTGTCTATGGCGTCCACCACGTAGTCCCAGGCGGAGAAGTCGAACTGATCTGCGGTGTCCGGGGTGAAAAAGGTGCGGTAGGTGCGGAGGATGATGTCCGGATTGATGTCCCGCACCCGGTTTGCGGCCGCATCCACTTTCGCCATCCCCACGGTGGAGTGCAGAGCCAGGATCTGCCGGTTCAGGTTGGACGCGCTGATGTTGTCGTCATCCACCAGATCCAGGGCCCCGATGCCGCTGCGGGCCAGGGCCTCCACCGCATAGCCGCCCACGCCGCCGAGGCCGAACACCGCCACCCGGGCCCGGGCCAGCCGCTCCATGCCGGTCTCCCCCAGCAGCAGTTGGGTTCTGGAGAGGGCTTCGCTCATGTCCATACACCTCCGCATGGTTCTGCATTCGTTCCAGTTTCAGGTCTGGATCTCACTCCGCAGCGCCTCATGAACCGCGCCGTCTTTTACCACAAACACCCGATTGAAGTGTTCCAAAAACGCCGGGGAGTACTCATGAATGGCCGCGATCAGGATGTCGCAGGGCATCTCCATGATCTTCTTTTCCACAAAGCGTCTGGTCTCTGCGTCCAGGCCCGTGGTGGGCTCGTCCAGGATCAGAACGCTGGCATCTCTCACCAGGGCCCGGCCCAGGTTGAGCCGCCGCGCTTCCCCGCCGGACATGCCCCTCTCCTCGGTTCCGATGGGCGTGTCCAGCAGGTCTTTTAAGCCGTGATACCACTGCCCCAGCCCTATGTCAGACAAAACCTTCGTGAGCTTTTCCGAATCCGCATATCTGTCTTCAAACATGGTGAGGTTGTCTCGGATAGTCCCATCAAAGACAAAGGACGTCTGATCCAACAGGGAGATGTTCTCCCGAAAGTCCCGATACGCATACGCATGAATCGGAAGCCCATTGATAAGGTATGTGCCACTGCCGTCCGTCAAGGCATCCAGATACCGGATCAAGGTGGATTTCCCGGAACCGCTCTCTCCGAGAATTGCGATCCGGTCTCCTCTGTGAAAGGTAATGGTCACACCAGACAATACTGGTCTCTCGTTGGTGCGGACACAGACATCCTGCAGCGCGATTTCATCCACATGGGCCAGTCTGGTCTCGCTCCAGGCGCTCTCTTCCTCCGTGGAATTGTCCAGAAACGCGGCAAGCTTCCTGCACACGGCAGATGCCGCGACCACGGAGGTATACCGCTCGCTGATGATCTGAATCGGCCCTGCCACAAATGTCATAAGCTGCGAGAACACGACCAGCTCCGGCAATGTGATCGTGTGCTTTGCGATGAACAGCAGGCCCACAACCCATGTGCAGAGAAACACCAGATTGCCGGCGCCGAATGCCCCCGCGTAGAGCAGTGCGTTTCTCTTGCTGAACTGCGTCTCCTTTTGGAGCAGCTGCTCGTTCTCCTGATCATGCTTCCGATTGATCCCAGGAAAGCTGTTGAATACCCGCAGAAAGGAGTATCCGCGCAGGATCTGGGTCACGATGTGCAGATAGTTCTTCTTTGCCTCCTGCGCTTCGATCTTCGCCTTTTGCAGCGGTTTTTCGGACAGCTTGGGGAACATCACCGGAATCGCGCTGATGCACAGCATAAGGGCCGTCATGAGCGGCTGAATCCGTACGGCAGAGAAGACCGCTATGCAAAAGCAGCAGATCTGAAAGTAGATGGCGCCCAGCGCTCCGAAATAGTCCTGTTCTACCGTGGGAACATCGTTCTGGAGCAGGGACAGATAGTAGCTGTCCTCATTCTGCCTTTTTTCCTCGTTGGAGAGCCTCTCGATCCGCCGCACAAGGTCTGAGCGCAGCGACTTGCCGATCTGATGCATCGCCCGCGCCTTCGTGTAGTCCATCAGGAAGTTCAAAAAGGTATCCAGGAGGATGTACAGCAGCGTGACAAGGGCCAAGCCCAGAAGATTGCCTTGGTAGCCTCCCATGGCGGCATTGGTAAACGCCCCCAGCAGATATGCCAGGAGAACGGATGAGATGGCGGCGAGCAGATTGGTCAGGCCAAAGCAAAATACCGCCCCACCATTTCTCTTTGGATAGCGCCACATAGGCCTTCCCCCTATCCCCTGTACTCCAGGACAAAACAGGACTTGGAAATCACTGCCGGCCCAGAATACGCTTGGGGGTGAGGGGCTGTCAAGTAGACTCTCGGTTGAAAGGCTGGGGCAATGCACTCCCGATCTCGGATTTCAGCCAGGCGTCCAAAAAAGATATCCCGCAGGCCCGACCTGCGGGAGAGGATCAGTGGAAATAGAAAAAGACCAGCACCAGGATGGCGCTGAACACCCACCAGCGCAGCAGGTGCCCGCTGAGGAACAGCAGCAGCAAGATGCCGCAGACTGAGAGCCGCTCCACGCTCCACTTCTCTGCCAGGTCCTTGGCGAACACGATCCCGGCGATGAGGAGGATAGGGCCCAGCCACTGGTCTGTGAGGCGCCTCTCGACAAAGAGAAACACTAGGAACGCAATGCACACCACGCGGATCACCGCGGGCAGCACTCTCTGCAGCACGGAGGTCTCCTCTCCCCCGTCTTCGTCTGGCATCGCATGTCCCCGGAACGCCGGTCCAAATGGAACCGCAGCAGCACCGCAGACCGAGGCAGGGCCCGGCCGCTGGGCTGGGGCCGCCTGGACTGTCATGGGACGGCAGGGCGGCCTCCGGTTGTCCTCGTCTTTTCGGGAAGACGGGGACGGCGGCGCCGGCCGGTACTTGGGTGTGGGCGGCGTTAACGGCGGCGCCTCAGCGCGGTCTGCGGTCTGCCCGGAGGTCTCCGCTGTCTGGGCGGCACCCGAGGGCGGGGCCGGCCGATAAGAGGGCGTGGGGCGAAAGGCCGACGCCCTCTGCTGATCCTGGGAAACTGAATCCGATCTGGACTCCGTGGACTGCGGAGAGGACGATGCCGGGCGATAGGTAGGGGTGGACCGGTATGTGAGAGGCCGCTCCGGCTGGGCTGCCGGGCGGGATGCGGATGTTCCGGCGCCGCTTCTGCCGTACCGGGCCTGCAGGAAGTGTTCAAAGGTGTCCCGGGTGGTGTACACACCGTGGGGGCGAGCGTTCAGGAAATCCCGCACGTCCTTGCGGGTCACCCGATGGCCGTACTGCCGTTCGAAATCGCAGCCGGCGCCGTACTCCCCCGGAGCGTACGCATCCGCCTCGTAGAAGCGGAGCACCACTTCCATGGCCTCATCCCGGGTTCTCATCCCGGCAGAGGCGTTCAGCACCGGGGGCTGGTACAGGCCCAGCACCAGGTAGCTGTACACGGTCTCCTCCACCATGGGATAGGGGACTGCGTGGAAGAGATCCATATCGCGGGGATTCAGCAGCATGGCACACGCTCCCTTCTCGATGCCGTGGATATAAGAAAATCCCGGAGTACCGCAATACTCCGGGATAGTGCGCGAAGCGGGACTCGAACCCGCACGCCCTTGCGAGCACTGGCACCTGAAGCCAGCGAGTCTACCAATTCCACCACTCGCGCATGTGTCTTGGTGTCGCTCTCTCTTAACGACAAGCCGTATATTAGCACAAGCGGCGGGCGCTGTCAACAGTTTTTTCGAGAAAACTTTCTGGTATTTTCAGGGAAATTATGCAGAATTCTCCAATTTTTCTGGCTTTTCCCCGCCCTACTGGTACATCAGGCCCGGCATGCGCACCAGATCCCGGCCGTCTGTGGGCATTTTCAGGTCTCCCATCAGCAGCGCATAGGTGATGGCGCTCTTGCCGAAGCGTCCCCGGATCTCCTCCACCGCGTCCTGCAGCTTCTCCCGCTTCTCCTGCCGCACCTGGTCCACGTAGAGGGAGGTCTGCACATCGCTGCGGGCGGGCACCAGGTCTATCCCCCGCACCGTCACGGCCCGGACCTCCGTCTGCCACACGTACCGGCTCCGGAAGAGTTTGTACGCCGCCTCTGCGATATCGGAGGGCAGCTGGGTCTGGACGGGGAGGCGGGTCTGAAACTGCTCCCCGCTGAGATCGTTGCCCCGGATCCAGATCTGCACCGTCCTGGCGGCCAGCGCGTGGACCCGCAGCCGGTGGCCCACGTCCTGGGACAGCTCATAGATCACCTTCTTAACCTCTTCCGGGCTGGTGAGGTCTGCGTTGCAGGTGATGCCGTGTCCCACGGACTTGATGGGAGAGACAAAGGCCTGGGGCATCACCCGGCTGTTGTCCAGGCCATTGGCGAACCGCCAGAGGGCCAGGCCGTTCACCCCCAGGATGCGCTGGTAAAAGTCCGGGTCCCGGGCGGCCATCTGTCCGATGGTGTGGATGCCGTACTTGGCCAGCTTCCGGGTGGTGGCGGGGCCGCAGTAGAGCAGATCGCTCACCGGCAGCGGCCACACCTTCTCCTGGAACTCCTCTCGGTACACGGTGGTGATGGCGTCCGGCTTCTTCATATCGCTGCCCAGTTTGGCGAAGATCTTGTTGAAGCTCACCCCGATGGAGACGGTGAGGCCAAGCTCCTCCCGAACCGTCCGGCGGATCTCCTGGGCGATCTCCTGCGGAGTGCCCATCACCCCGCTGCCGGAGACATCCAGCCAGCACTCGTCCATCCCGTACGGCTCCACCAGGTCCGTGTAGCGCTGGTAGATGGCCCGAGTGAGTTGGGAGTACTTCAGATACTGGTCGTACTGGGGCGGGACCACGATGAGGCCAGGACAGCGCTGCCGTGCCTCCCAGTTCACCATGCCGGTCTTCACCCCGGCCCTCTTTGCAAGCTCAGACTTTGCCAGCACGATGCCGTGGCGCTCCTCGGTGGAACCGCACACCGCCACTGCCTTTCCCCGCAGCTCCGGATTCAGCATCATCTCCACAGACGCATAGAAACAGTTCAGGTCGCTGTGCAGGATGCCCCGGTCTCTTGTAGCCCCCATTGTGCATCGCCTCCGGGGGCTATTATAGTCCGCCTGTGAGGGACTTGTAAAGAGAATTTTCACGTCTTAATTGGAAATTTTCCTCTTGACAAACGTTCTCCCAGGGTTTATCATCGGGACAGCTTCCACAAAGCCACAACAAAGCCACAAAGAAAGGACGAATTTTCATGGGACGCCGAAAGAAAGAAGATATTCTGCCCTTTGAGCCCTTCCCCATCCCGCCGTACAACGCCGCCACCGCCCGGGAGAACAACTCCCTGGGCCAGTGCCTGGCAGAGGCACGCCGCTGCCACGGGCTCAGCCTGAGCGAACTCAGCACGCAGCTGGTGGACTACGGCATCCAGATCGGAGGCCCGGCCATCAGCAAGTGGGAGATGGGCCGCTCTGTCCCCGATGCATACCAGCTGTTGGCCCTGTGCTGCATCCTGGACCTGGAGAACATCCTGGAGGTACTCCCCACCTGCAAGCTGCCGCTGCTCAACGATGAGGGGCAGCAGAAGGTCGAGGCCTACCGGATGGATCTGGCGGCCACCGGCCTCTACCGGCCCGCCCCGCCTCACTCGGACACCACCCGCTATGTGGAGATGCCGGTGTACACCCTGGCGGTCTCCGCCGGCACCGGCGACTTCCTGGACGATGACTCCTGGGAGATGGTCTCCTTCCCGGAGAGCGCCATTCCCCAGACCGCCGAGGTGGGCATCCGGGTGAACGGGGACAGCATGGAGCCGGTCTACCACGATGGCCAGATCGTCTGGGTACACCGCTGCGAGACCCTCCACCCCGGCGATGTGGGCATCTTCCTCTACGATGGCGAGGGCTATCTCAAGTCCTACGGGGAGCAGATGCCGGAGGAGGGCCTGCAGGAGGCCTTTACGGACAGCAACGGCCAGGTACACCCCCAGCCGGTGCTGATCTCCTTCAACCAGGCCTACCCGCCCCGGCCGGTCTCCCCGTACAGCCCCTTCCGGATTGTGGGAAAAGTGCTCTGATCCCGTTCCCACTCCCCCACATCCCCACACTCTCACCCAGAAAGCGAGGTAAGCAGCTGTGAACACATTGGCCTGTCTCAGGAAGTTCATGAACGCCAGAGGGCTCTCCCTGTACTACATCGCCAAACAGAGCGGCATTCCCTACTCCACGATGAAATCCCACTTCCAGCGCGGTTCCCAGCTGTCTCTCCAGGAAATCCAACTGATCTGCACCGCCCTGGACATTTCCTTGCAGCAGTTTCTCGGCGGACTGGCGGCAACCGCCTGATTTGCAGAGGAGGCATTCGCTTGTTGAACCCCAAAGTGTATGTGTCCGTCCTGGTATCCCACGATGAGGACGGCAGAATGCTCCCCCAGGAGATCACCTGGGAGGATGGCACCCGCTACTCCATCGACAAGGTGACCGAGATCCGGCAGGCCGCCGCCCGCAAGGCCGGCGGCCAGGGAGACCGGTACACCGTGCGCATCAACGGCAGGCAGAGCTATCTCTTCTTTGAGCGCAGCACCAACCTCACCGGCAACGTGATCGGCCGCTGGTTCGTGGAGCGCCGCGCCTGCTGACAACCATTCCATCTCCAGTGAGCCGCCCTGGCAGGCACCTGCCAGGGCGGCTGCTCATTCTCAGTCCCTATTCAGACTGAGGATCTCTTGCAGATTTCCTCCCGCACCATTTCCTCGGTCTCCAGTTCGAACCGCCTGCGGGCTGTCCCGAACATGCAGCCATATCTTCTCCCCCACATCCGCCGGAATCGGATGACAGCGCTTTTCTCAATCGTCCGCGCCTGCTCCCGGGAGACACCCAACTGTGCTGCAATCTCCTCCAATGTCTTCACCGTGCCGCCTACACCGTACCGGGACAGGATGACGGTACGGTCCCGGTCTGTGAGCCGGTCCAGATAGGCCCAGACCTTTTTCCGCTCCGTGTTCCACCGGTTCTTTTCCGCTGCGTTCTCCGGCGTGGGGACAATAAGGAGCAGCAGCGGGTCCCGCGCAAGGATCTTATGCAGCTCCGCATCACTCTCTGATCTCTGGTCCAGGTTCAAGTTCTCCTCATCCGCCACGTTCTGTGCTGTGCTCTCATCCATCTTCAGACGCACCTCCTGCATCTCGCAACGCATAGCCTACGATACACACAAGGTCCAGCCTCGATCCCGCTCAAGGAGCGCATTGTATGCGACACTGTCTCTGCAGTGCACGTCCACTACCCGCCTATCTGCGCTGGGAGAAGGATGATACCACAGATTTGGCCTGATGCAAGTCCCGCCGGAAAGAATATTTTTGCCGCTGCCCGATCACCGGACAGCGGCAAGAATGCGTTCAATGCATGGTGGTAAGGATGCGCAGGCAGATTCTCCGCTCCTGCTCATTCAGCTGCTGGAACATGGCTACCACCCCCTGTACCCTGCACTCTCCCAGCCTATCCTGTACTTTCGCCTTCAGGACATCATACCGGCGGACCGTCTCCCCATCAAGATAATCCGGGATGCGCTCCGTCTGGCGGAGCCAGCGGATACAGGTGTCCGCATCCATAGAGGGCAGCTTACACTCCGCATCGCTCAAATAGTCCCGGCCCCAGCTGTTCTGCTGCTTCTGCAGCTTCCGCAGCAAGAGCGCCTGCTCCATCCGGACAGCCGCCTCACCCACTTTGAGCTCTGGCACCTGGTACGCTTTCAGGGCATCGATACTGGCGGGCAGACTCTGGATCAGCTTCAACGCCTTCTGCAGTTCCTGCAGGGTGTCCTGGCGCCGCTTCTCGTCCTTCTCCGGCAGCTCCTTCCCAGCCAGCAATTCCAGCTCTTGCTGTGCCTGACGCAATTCCTGCTGCAATTGTGCCTGCTCCGCCTGTGCAACTGCGCTGTTCAGGCGCTCTATGATCTGTTCCACCCGATCATCGATCAGCTGGATGCTGTCTTGGATCTTTCCCAGGACCTCCTTCTGGACCTCGGCCATCATGTCCAAAGCCGATTTCACATGGTCCTGCAGCCCCTCCAGTTGGCTCTGCAGGCTTAGCAGTGTCTGCACGCCGTAGTCTGCCGCCTTACTGCACTGCGCCTGCAGGCGATCTAATTCCGTCAGGGCAGACTTGTACTTTTCCCTGGTCAAAAGATTCTCTTCGATCTCTGTGATCCGCTTTTCCGTCTTTTCCGCGTAGTCTTTGTAGCCGTTGTCCCGCAGAATTTTTGCCACCTTTTGATATCGGCCACGGAAGACGTCCAATTCCGTGATTTTGGGGGACAGCGCCGCCAGTTTCGTGAGAAAGCTGCTTTTCAGGATGGTGTCCACCCCGCTGCGGACCTTTTCCAATCTGGCAAGGTACCAGTCCTCGTAGGCAAAGGGCAGATCCGGGTATATCTTTCCCTGGGGAGACAGCGGCGTCTTAAACGCCTCCGGCACAAAGGCATGAATCTTGTACCCCTTCTTTGCCTCTGTCAGCAACTGCTCCAGCCTGTCCAGATTCTTTTCCAGTTCTCGCTGCACCCGATCTCCCTGGTCCAGCAGCGCCTTCGCCTCTGCCACCACATACTGATTTTCCTTGGTTGGGCCCTCCTGCTCCAGGATCCAATCCAGTTCCTTTCGCAGGCCGTTACACTGACTGGAAACGGTACAGAGCAGCACCTTTTCGCACACCTCTGCCACCACGTCCCGCCCCACATTAGGGTTTTTCTCCATCGAGATCTGCAGGAGTGCCATCCGGTTGATCTTGTCCTTGAGAAAGACAGCCTCGCTGATGTGTGCGGCGTTCAGCTTTTTCCCACCGTAGTACCACAGCACGCTGCTGCCCATCTGAGCAACGCAGTACATGAAAAACAGCGTGAGGGAGTTGAGGTTCATCCCGTAGGGCGGCTGCAGAAACTTCCAAAAGACAGCCTGAAATGTCTTGCGGCCTGGCACTGTGGTCTGCGCCACTACATCGGCATACATCGCCGCGATCCGCTCGTTACCCGGCTCTGTGAGGCGGCACTGCGGGGTAAAGACCTTCCAAGACCCGGGTACATTGGTATCCGTAGAGAGGCAGGACCGCACCCGGTTTTTCTCCTCCACGGTGAGTCCCTGATAGATCTGTACATTGCAGATGGACCGATCAAAGAGGCGCTTCGAGATACTGATGAGGGCCTTTCTCGCCTGGGCTGTGCTGGCCTTTTCAAAGCCGTCAAAGGCGAACGGTGCCGCCGCGGGAAAGATCTCCCCGAATTTCCGCCCGCACAAAACGCTCAGCCTGTCTTTATAGTGCTCCAGCCCCTTGCCTGTGACAATCTGTCTGGCGTTCACCATTTCCCGGAACTTGGTCTGAATTTTGGCCTTTTTCGCCCGTTCCTGTATCTGGATGGAGGAAAAGAACCGATCTGCATCCGTCTTGGAGAAGCGGCCCATCACTTTCAGCACCTTGACGTGGGTCAGGAGCTCTCCTTCCGGGTCATCCAGCCACACCAGAAGGATCGGCTTTTTGTCCAGGCCGCTCATGCGGTAGATCTCACCGATCTTGTCGATATCCGCCTTGTCCCCGCCATACAGATAGAGCAGCAGGCCTCTGGGTGCCTCACCAGCGAAAGAGGACTCCGACCTCGCCAGGCGCTGTGTGATTTGAGCTGCAGAGACGGTTTTGGCATCTTCGATTTCCTGGCTGAAACACCACTCCACAGTGGAGATGTGGTTCTGCTGTCCAAAAGAGGTGTTTATGTTTGTCGTGAGCTCCAAAATGTCCGTGAGCTGTCCAATGCAATCTGCCATCTGGACGGTGACACCGGCGGCATATCTGGCATACGCCCGCCTAAAATCGTTGTACCCACTGGAATCCGCCGTGAGGTCGAAGGTGCTGGTCTGTGGATCGAATGTCACGACACCGTGCAGATCTTCCAGCTGCCGCAGCACACTGTTGATTCTGTCCTCCTCCAGGTTACAGCAGAAGCGGAGCCCCAGAACGGCATCTACCCGGTCGTGGAACCGGAACCGGCCGATGTTCACCAGAAGAATCGCCTTCAACACGGCGCTCTCGTCCTCTTGCAGCTTGCTGCCGATTTTGGTCATGATATCCCGATACAGCATACAGTCCTGGCTGCTCACGAGACCCTTTTCCTCAGAATTCAGCATCTCGCTAAAGATCCCAGAGTCCACGATGTCAATGGGCCGCACCCAGGGCAGCCAGTTTCCAGGGAAATTCCGCGTGCGGATGGCGTCAAACATCTCAGCGGCGAAAGCCACCGTGGAGCGCTGCTGCATCCAACTGGACGAGTTGGCCAGCAGCCACACCGTCACAGGGTGCATGGGATAGCAGCCCCGCAGGATCACCCTCTGGTACATCTCCGGCACCGTCCACACGCTCTTGGTAACGGCAGACGGGCTCCACCGCTGAAGCGCGGCGCGGATTCTCTCATAGAAAGAGCTGTATTGGTTCAGCAGCCTGCCCACATGGTCTTCAAAGGCCTGGACATCCCCCTTGTGGAACAGGCTTGCCAGGATGGTCTCAAAGTTGGTGGAGAGGTAGTATTTATCGCTGTTCTCATACCGTCCCACATAGCGGATGATGTTGCCGGTCTTGTCGATACGGGACAAGTAGGCATTCAGTTCAGACTGAATGAAGCCCACAAACACGATCTTTCCGGCTCCGTTCTGCACCGCCTCAAAGATTTGCTGCATGGCTGCCTCTCCGGCCACCACGGGATTAGCTGCGGCATACTCGATGAAGCGCCCAAACTCGTCAAAAAGTACAAGCACCTTCTGGAAGGGTTTCCCCGCGCCGCAGAATTCCATGGCCGCCAGAGCCAGCACATCCCCTGCGGACATGCCCCTGTCCCAGCGGATCACGTCTCCTGTGACCCCGTGATACACGGCATTCACTGTCTCCAGAACGGCGTTCTGCTCGATATGGTCCAGCAGATAGCGCTTCAGTCCATCTCTGGTACAGGAGATTCCCCGCTGTCTTGCCTCCTGCTCAAAGGCCTGCCTCTGGCTGTCGAAATTGCAGGTCACGAAGGTCTTTGCGATATCATAGGACTTGGTCAGCTGGCGCAGCGGTGCGTCATCCACATGGGCTTCCTGCAGAGACTGGCGGACACAGCGCAGCACCTCGGCATCCAGGTTAAAGTTGTTCATGCCGTTCAGTGCCACGATCAGATTGGGCTTCTGGATGATCTCTGCCGCCTCAGTGCCGATGGCGGCATCCGCCGTCTTCAGATTGCGAATCACAGAGTTCCGGAGCTCGTCCGGTCCGCCGAACAGAGCGCCAAGACACACTGCCAGGTGGGATTTACCGGTGCCATAGCCGGCGATGGTCATGAGAAACGGGTTACTCTGCCCTGCCGTATACAGCCGCCGCATCAGCACCTTTGTGAAAGAAGCCGTGTCCAGCAGCTTGTGCTGGGTATCTCCCACGTCCTTCTGAGAGACACCGTAGCTGGATGGACCGTGGAAGAGGTAGGATTCCGCCACGGCCTTCCGCTTCTCCGGTATGTAGTACCAGTCCGTCTGCACAGCGCCATTAAAAAAGCTGGCGCTGTTGAATTCGACTACGTCTGCTACACGCAATTCCATTCCCTCTTTCTCTCAAAGGAGGCAGTCATAGAGGCGGGAGAGGCACTCCCCTGCATTCATCTTCCGGATCACCGTTGTCGGAAACAGCTGCCGGTTCAAGGACACAATGCCGCTGTTCGCCAGCAGATCCAGCGTCACACGCAAATCGTCCCAATTCAGGCCAAAGATCTTTCCAATGCCGATCTGCTCCTCGACTTGCGGCATCGTGATCTCCCACTGACCAGGAAAACGCCGATCCCAGCTGTCCAGTAGCGCGTACCCATAGAGGTACAGCTGATCCGGGGAATAACTGTGCTCCCGATAGGTTATCTGCTCGTCATCCCAACGGACATAGTCTAGCGGGGACAGAAAGCCTTCCCGGTAGGCCAGCCGTACCACACCGAACAAATCCGTAAAGGCGATGTCCACGCCAAAGAACTGGGTGGCCTGCCGCATAAGGGCCTCCAGCGAAAGCGCATTCTGAAAGCCGCAATGGGCGTTGTGGATCAGGTAGCTCCACTGCGGCGCCCCCTGTTCCGGACGGCTCAGCCCATAATGGCAGAGCCAGCGGGTGAGGTCTTCCTGCAGATAGGTGTCGTTCTCACACACAGTTCTACCTTCGTCTGTAAGCCGGAGTGCATAGACACCCTTGGTGTACTCATATGAGATGAGTCCCATATAGGCGGCATAGCGAATGGTGGGCTCTACCTTTCCCTTTTGTTCCCCGGTGGGAATTCCTGTCTCATCCCGGATCGCAAACTTATCCCCGCTGAACTCCCGGTCTGCCAGCTGCAGAATCCGTGAGATGTGGGTCTGCTCCGGCTGAAAGGTCTCATGAAAACGGAGCTGAGACTTGGTGATCGCCATGCGCTACTCCTCCTTCAACCGGTCCTCGAGCGAGGAGACCTTGATGATACACGGTTCATACTTCTCCCATCTTCCCCGGCGCTCCATGCTGCCAACGGTGACGCACTCGCCCTTTTTCAGTTTTTTCAAGCGCTCCCCCCACAGTTTGGTTTCCGTCAAGGAGATGTTCTTGGCCACAATCGGCACAGCCTGATCCGGCGGACAGAAATAGAGCACCTGAGCCGCCTGCTGCAGGTTCTGAATCTCAGTGTCATTGAGCTGCGGCTTCATGAACTGCGTGGCGTACCAGCCGGCGATGCCAAACTTCCGCCCCTCCGTGAGAATTTTGCGGCTGGGGGACCGCTCCCCGTGGTTCAGGTTCTGTGCCTCATCCATCACCAGAATCAGCGGTCTTCCCTCGTTGCCGGTCTTCACGCAGAAGTGCCAGATGTCCCAGAGAAGCAGTTCCGTAAGAATGATCTGGATGTCTTCGCTGTACCCGGCCAGTTGGAAGATATAGACCATGCCATCCGAATCCCGAATCTGACCCCAGTCAAAAGTGGGACCGGTTGTGAAGGGGGCAAAGTCTGTGAATGTCTGGATTTTGCTGTACACCGTCTTGGCGGTACTTCCCTTCATGGCCTTTAGCTCATCCGCCATGTTCTGGAACGTCATGTTCTCCCCATACTTCTGCAGAGCACTCATCACAGCGGAATAGATCACGCTCCGCTGCTGGTCTCCCATCTTGTATACGGATTTGAAAATCGCGGCGATATTGTCTGCCACATCGGAGTCTTCCTCCGGCATCGTGATTCCCTCATCAAACTGGATTTCCCCTTTTGCAAAAGGATTAATGGGAATCTTGTCCTTTTTTACGAAGCGTTGATGGAGTTTTCCTTTCTCATTCAGCGCTACCTTGAACATTGTCTCCAGTTTTCCCTTGGCAAACCCGCCGGTATAGTCAAAGACAATGGCGGATATGCCCTGCAGCACAGCTTCCATCAACAGCCCCTGGATACAATAGGTCTTGCCGCAGCCGGAATTGCCGTTGATCAGAAGGTGGCGGTTGGCCAGCTGCTTGTTGCCAAACTCCCAGTAGAACTTCTCTTTGGTCTTGGGATTGGTCCCCAGGAGCAGGCGAACTTCCTGCAGCGGCTTCGGGCAGAGTCTTCCGTCCTTTCCAGCCGGTTCCTCCACTTCCTGTTCCGGTACTGTCTCCGGAGCAATGTCGGTGCGATCATTCCCGGCACGGCCCTGGATACTCTTCTCCGGCTCAACCGGCGAAGTCTTTACCGGATCACGCGTTCCTTCTTCCGGCACATGCCGCTCTACTGTCAGTGGCTCTCCTGTTCGTGGCTGCACAGGAACTACCGTATCGCCGTCTTGGCTGGACGGCTGTACCGCATCCGCCGTCCAGGGCTCCATCTCATCCACCTGCTCAGCCTCAGATGCATCTTGGTCAGCCTCAGGCGCTGGCTTATCCGCCTCCAGCGCCTCATCAAAGGACACAGTGCCGCGCTCTTCCTGCGGAAGCAGCATCTTCTGGACGAACATCTGACCGTAGGTGTGGCACTCCATCCGCTGCACGGTCACACCTTTTTCCTCCATCTCCGCGGGCACGTCAGTGACACAGTCCCAGCTGTCGATTTTCTCCTCATTGCGGTCCAGCCAGAAGGCATAGACATCCCCGTCCCAGGTGATCTCTGCGCCCTGGCTCAGAATCCCGTAGATCCGGCTGCGCACCGCACGGTATTCCGGCGAATTGTCGTCCAACTGGATGGGCGAAAAACTCACCGCCCGGTAGAGCTGATTCCGCCAGTAGCGGCGCATGGCATCCTCGTCCTGGGTGCTCCAGTGACCGGCTAGGGTGCGGATCCCCTTCTCCAGCTGCGTCACCGCCTTATCCATCGGGACCTGGCTTTCCTTTCCCATCTTGCACTCGATGATCCGGATGTGCATATGCAGCTTTCCATCGGTGCCCTCGGTGTTCTCCGGGACTCTGGGGATCTCCAGCAGCATGAAGTCCGGCCTGATGTTATCCCCGGAGTCTTCAAACCAATGGGCATAGCTGTCCAGGCTGATCAGTTCCCGTACCACAAGTCCGGAATCCGGCTTCTCCAGATTCAGAATCTGATGGGTCAGGAGATAGGCCAGGAAGTTGTGGATCTCGTAATCTGAGGGGTTCAGGGCTTTCAGGACCCGACTGCCATCGATGGGACCGCTGAGCAGAGACATACAGTAGGCAGCAGCCGCCTCGCAGCGCTGTTTCTCCCAGGACGGGAATCGATCCCGCAAGCTGTGGAACAGCATGTTTTTGATGTCCTTCAGCAGGTCATCCTTGGCGGAAACCGTCACGTTCAGCTCACCATAGCCGCCCTCTCCGGTGGTAAAGCCGATGATCTTAGCCCCTTTGTCCTTCAGAAGGCGCTTGTCGATGGCCCGATCAATGCAGACCACCCAGCGGCAGCGGGCGTGGGCCGTTCTCAGAATGTTCTGGGCCCGCTTCTGCAGGGTATACACCTGGAAAGCCCGATAGAGTCCCTTTTTCACGTTGGGCGTGGCGGCATAGCAGGCCTGGGTGTGATACTTGGAGGCCCGGAACTGGAACTGGGAGATGTTCACCCTGCGCTGCCCGGCGGACGTGGAAGACACAGTATCCGGAATCATGGTGAGAGGGAACTTTTCTTCATGGGTAGAGATCTCATCGTTGCTCTCTGAGAATTCGATGCTGCCCTCGGTGAGGATATTGTATTTGAAGCAGATATCCGTGTTCTTCAGCAGCTCGTTGAGCTCCGGCAAGTCCTCGTTTCCCTTGACCGAGAGATTGTGCACGTACACATGAATGTCCAGGGCGCTGTTCTCGCCAAAGAAGCGGTCCAGCCAGCGGCGGATATAAGATCGCACATTGGCACCATTGTTGATCGTGATGAGCGTGAGGTAGATGGTGGCATTTCTCAGGTTTTTCAGCTCATTGGCTATGCTGCTGAGCGCCTTCACCAGGTGTCCCACCTCCGGCGGGTCGATCAGGGCGATCCGGAGACCGTCCAGGCGCTGGGGGAACGTCCGTCCATAGTCCAGGATGTTCCGCTTCAGGATTCCCGCCAACGGGGCGGCATTGAGCTCCGTCTCTTCCTGCTCATCTTCCGTATCAGCGGGCCCATATTCGTCTGCGATGCGGTTTCCCGTCTCTGCGGGGAGTGCATAGACGCCAAAGTACTCCCACATGCTCCTGCAGGTCATCTTTGTCATCTGCTGATCCCGCAGCAGGACATCAGCTCCCTGGCTGATGGCCGCCAGCTTTACGTACTTGCCAAAACGCTCTTTTGCTCTGCCGGCTTTCTCACCAGCCAGCACCGCTCTCATCTGCTCCACGGCGCCCCTGCGCAGGAATTTCTGTCTGGCATCCAGCTTCTCCAAAACCACTGGGTGCCAGGCCGGCAGGATAGCATCCCCCAAAGAGTACTCAGACAGGACATTCTCGTTGGATGCGATGCAGAAACACCCCAAAAGCAGCGGGAGATAGGCACGCTGATTCTCCGTCAGCGTCTCCTGATGCTCCCAGAGCTCCTTCATCAGGTCTGTGTAGTCCTCAACGGTTTTGCGCAATTCCTCCAGCACATGGTATAGGCCGTGACCAATGAGTTTGACTGCAAAGTCCTGAAAGTCCTGACGCAGCAAGGTATAGCACCGCCATGCGTCCGTCCCCTGGTAGATGCGGCGGATAGTGCTGTCATACCGGCTGTCCAGATTGTCCGCCTGAATCTGTTCCAGCCGCATGCAGAACGCGTCCTCGCTCTCGCAGTTCAGAAAATCTGCCATGTTGCTGCAGCGCAGCAGCGTAGGCGGTACCAGGCTCTTATTGGCCGAGACCAATCTTTTGTCCAGGTAGTCAAAGGCGCACACCCACGCACTGTACGGTGAGAAGTACCACCGATATTGGAGTGCTTTCTTGGCGCCGCCGCATTCCACCGTGAGTGCCAGCGAGATGCAGCAGGGTTCTCCCCACTTCCCGGAGGTTTTGATCGGCACTTTGTCCTCTTTCAGCCGGGAGTAGTTTTCAAAGTCGAAGGGATCGTAGTCCTCATAGCAGAAGCGCACCAGCTCCCTGTTGTGCTCAATCGGCTCCTCAGACAGGAACGGAAAGACGCCGCCGGCAAAGCTGCAGATCTGCTGGTAGAAGTCCTCACAGTCAGCATATACATCGTCACTGCTTTTCGTACAACCGGAGAGTTTCATCTCCGTCAGTCTCAGGGTGATTGTGATCTCTCCCTGGCTGAAGTCCAAACCTCCACGCTCCATGGCATCCAGAAACATCGTGGTAAAGGCGATCACCGGCTCGCCGGTGATACGAGCGGGAGCTGTCTTCTCCTTCACCTTTTTCGGCAGCGAAATTCCCAAAATCTGATCTACCACACCGTAATCCGCCTTCATCAGCCGTCTGCGGCAGGGTTCGATGTTCTTCCCTTGTACAAAGTCAGTGAGGCAAGCGCTGAAATCCTGGAAATCTGCGAAATCGCAGTCGTTATCCCCAAATTGGAAGGGGGCCGTCACATCGATCCCGTTGTTCCTCACGAACGTTTTCAGCTTCTCCGGAATTTTATCCGCATAGGCCTTCTGGAAAACCCGATCGTTGCGGTCAATGAACTTCACGGCACTGGAGATCAGCTTTACGGGTTCTTTCGCCAGACTTTCCGCCTTCGGCACATACTGGCTGTCCAAGATTGCCGGGATACCCCAGCGTCCCCTCATGTCCCGCACCAGAAATTCCACCAGTTCCTGCTCAGAATCGATCTCCTCGATCTCCAAGGCATCGCAGAGGTTGCTGAACTGGAAGATATCCACGTTGCGCTCCTCGAACACCGTCTTGAAGAAATGCTCCCACACATTGCAGCAGGTATCATGATCCAAATCTCTCTGGCGCAGCCAGGATTCCAGCCAAGGGGTACAATCTTTGCGGATATCCTCCACAATCTCCTGGGGCGTGATGGCGTAAGAGGTATCGCTGAGACCGCCGGTGTCCGGCGCCGCCTCCGTGCCCATCAGCAGCACCAGCGCCGTGGTGCCATCTTCGAAAGTGGCAGACGCATTGCGCCAGTAGGTGATGGCATTTCCTTTGTCCAGATAGCTCTTCTCCGGCTTCCAGTCCTCTGTGGGGCTCCCGTACCGCATCGTCCAGGATTCATTGTCCCCCTGCAGAATGTGCTCCAGAGCGTTGTTCCAGGCGGCGTCATCCTGCTCTCGGAATTCCTCATACTTCTTTGTGGCCATTTTGGCCACAAAGCGGTCCAGGAGCCGGTTTCTCCGCAGCTGTTCGCAGACCTTCCAGTAGAAGACAGGGTTGTCGAAGGACTCCAGGCGGAGGACAACGGTGTGCCTCCGGGTGATCTGTTTTTCGATTTTGCCACAGATGATCTGTACCAGTCTTTTCATGTCGTCTCATCCTCCGCATCATACGGATTCTCCACGATAGAGGTGGCATCGGACAGGTCTCTGAGAAAGCCGCAGCCTTTCAGCTTCGCTGCAAATGCCCGGAGGTTGTCCCCCAGGAAAGAGAGCTCGCTCACAGGCTGCAGATACCCGTTCTCCATCTCTTTCCGGTATTCTTTCGGACCGATTACCATGCCGAAGTGCTCATACAGCTTTTCCACAACCTGGCTCGTCTGCATAGAGGATATGACCTGGCTCAAAAAGTTCACTAGACCAGCCAAAACTGATGTATCTC
>CANRFN010000019.1 GCA_947629915.1 uncultured Oscillospiraceae bacterium
GCATCGGGGGTACCCCCTGGGGGGTCTCGGGTGGCTAGTGTCGGTTCCAATCAACAAATTTGTCGAATATCACCTTCCAAATTTCGCACTTTCCGCCCTTCCGCAACATTTCTTTGGCCCAGGAAAAACGTCCTTTGGTTGCCTCTGCCCTGTTTCTGTCCGCCTCTCTTGACAATTTCTCCCCGATGGTATATCCTGAGCCAAACTACGGATGGGAGCCCGAACACCGTGAAACAAAAGGTCAAAAAACCGAAAAAAGTACTAATCATTGTGCTGGCGGCGATTCTGGTCCTCGTCATCGGCATTGTCCTCTTTGCCGGCAATTTTCTCTTTGAGTTTGCCGTCTACCCGGATGCCTCCTTCACCATGAACGATCTGACCGCCGGCGGCAGCGACACAGATCTGGAGACGCCCGCCGAGGAGCCGGAATACACCGAGGCCCAGCAGCAGTGGGTAGACTACTCCAAGGAGGCCAGCCACTGGTACAAGAACCAGGGGGAGGAGATCATCCTGGAGCGCATGTCAGACAAGGGTGCCTCCCGCCGGCGGGGCGTGATCTTCCGCCAGGAGGGCCACCGCTATGCGATCCTCTTCCACGGCTACACGGGCAATGCCGCCCAGATGGCCGCCTTTGCCAAGGTGTACTGGGATATCGGCTACACCTGCATCACGCCGGACGCCCTGGCCCACGGCGGCAGCGATGGCAAGTACATCGGCATGGGCTGGCTGGAGCGGCCGGACGTGCTGGCGTGGATCAACTGGATTCTGGAGAAAGACCCCACCGCGGAGATCGTCCTCCACGGCATCTCCATGGGCGGCGCCACCGTGATGATGGCCGCCGGCGAGGAGCTCCCCGCCAATGTGAAGTGCATTGTAGAGGACTGCGGATACTCCTCGGTGTGGGATGAGTTCAAGCTGCAGCTGAAGTACATCTTCCACATGCCCGCCTTCCCCCTGCTGAACGCCGCCTCCTTCTTCTGCAAAATCCGGGCCGGATACTCCTTTGAAGAGGCCTCTGCAGTGAACCAGCTGAAAAAGGCAACCGTGCCCATGCTCTTCATCCACGGGGAAGAGGACACCTTCGTCCCCTACGAGATGCTGGATGTGGTATATAACGCCTGTGCCAGCGCAGAAAAGCAGAAGCTCTCCGTCCCGGGAGCATCCCATGGCGCCTCCTCCAGCACGGACCCCGAGCTCTACTGGACCACCGTGCTGGACTTTGTGAACAAGTATGTGGCACCGGCGAATTAGTGCGCTGATCTGGGATCTGGACGGCACCCTGGTGGACTCCTATGCCGTCTCCATTCCCTGTCTTCAGCAGGCTCTCACAGAGAACCACTACCCGATCTCGTTCGAGGATGTGCGCCGCTGGGTGCTGCTCTCCTCGGTGCGCAAGGTCTTCTCCGAGCTGGAGGCCCAGAGCCAGCCCGTCCCCGCCATGACCCAGCGGTACAACGAACTGGTGGCCTCCCGCAACAGCTTGGTGGGGCCCTGTCCCCATGCGGCGGAGACCTTGAAGACCCTCTCTGAGATGGGCATCTCCCACTACATCTTCACCCACCACGACAGCTTTACCCAGCTGCTCCTGGACCAGTGCGGCCTCTCCCCCTGGATCACCGAATCCGTGAACGCGGACTACGGCTTCCCAAGAAAGCCAGCCCCGGATGGCATCCGGTACCTGCTGGACAAGTACCAGCTGTCCCCGGAGGAGACCTTCTACGTGGGAGACCGGCACCTGGACATCGAGGCCGCGGTGGCGGCCGGCATCGGCGGCATCCTCTATGTGCCGGCAGACAGCCCGGTGGAGCCCACAGGCGCGGAGGCACTTGTGATCCAGGACCTCCGGGAACTCATCGACCTCACCGACCCAGTGGGATAACAAAGCCGCAGTGGGGCCGCAACAGGTCACCTCTATGGATCAGCAGGTCTTTTCCATCCTTTCGTTCTTTTTCCCAAATTTGGGGGCCGGTGCGGCCCCCATTTCCATCGTATTCGCCCAACTGCACCGAAACCGGGGAAATTCTCTTGTATTTCCCCGGTTCCTTCGCTATAATGGCAGGCGCCCGGCAGATCGGCAGACCGGGCAAACGCTATCTCTATTTTCTCACCAAAGGAGTGTGACGACGACATGGCCGAGGAGTTCAAAGCCCCCGAAACAGGGGAAGCCGAGAGCAAGAATTTCATCCATCAGTTCATCGACGAAGACATTGCAGAAGGTGGGCAGTTCCAGGGCATGACGGTCCACACCCGTTTCCCGCCTGAGCCCAACGGCTACCTGCACATCGGCCACTGCAAGGCCCTCACCATCGACTTCGGCACCGCCGAAAAGTATGGCGGCATGTGCAACCTCCGCTTTGACGACACCAACCCCGCCAAAGAGGACACCGAGTTTGTAGACGCCATCCAGGAGGACATCCACTGGCTTGGCTTCGACTGGGGAGACCGCCTGTTCTACGGCTCGGACTATTTCGACAAGACCTACGAGTACGCCATCGAGCTCATTAAGAAGGGACTGGCGTACGTCTGCGAGCTCACCCCCGAGCAGTTCAAAGAGTACCGGGGAGACACCCTTCATCCCGCCCGCTCCCCCTGGCGGGACCGCCCCATCGAGGAGAACCTGGACCTCTTTGAGCGGATGAAGAACGGCGAGTTCCCCGAGGGCAAGTACACCCTGCGGGCCAAGATCGACCTGGCCTCCGGCAACTTCAATATGCGGGATCCCGTGCTGTACCGGATCCGCTATATCGAGCACCATCGCCAGGGGACCAAGTGGTGCATCTTCCCCATGTACGACTTCGCCCACCCCATTCAGGACGCCCTGGAGGGCATCACCCACTCCCTGTGCTCCCTGGAGTATGAGGACCACCGCCCCCTCTACGACTGGGTTGTTACCCACGTCTCCATCCCCTATCACAAGCCCCGCCAGATCGAGTTTGCCCGCCTCGGCATAGACCACACCGTGATGAGCAAGCGGAAGCTCCGCAAGCTCGTAGAGGACGGCTATGTGTCCGGCTGGGATGATCCCCGGATGCCCACCCTCTGCGGCCTCCGTCGCCGGGGCTACACCCCCCAGTCCATCCGCAACTTCTGCGACCGCATCGGCGTGGCCAAGAACACCAACACCATCGAGTACGCATTCCTGGAGTACTGCCTGCGGGAGGACCTCAACGACCACGCCCGCCGTGTCATGGCGGTGCTGCGCCCGGTGAAGCTCACCATCACCAACTACCCCGAGGGCCAGAGCGAGACCTTCGAAGTGGAGAACAACCCCAACCACCCGGAGGAGGGCACCCGCCCCGTCTCCTTCTCCCGCACCCTGTGGGTGGAGGCGGACGACTTCCTGGAGGCCCCCGTGCCCAAGTACAAGCGGCTGTACCCCAACGGTCCGGAGTGCCGCCTCAAGGGCGCGTACCTCATCCGCTGCACCGGCTGCGTGAAGGATGAGAGTGGCAACGTCACCGAGATCCTCGCCGAGTACGACCCCGAGAGCCGGGGCGGCAACCCGGCAGACGGCCGCAAGGTGAAGGGCGCCACCATTCACTGGGTAGACGCCGCCACCGCCGAGACCGCCGAGATCCGCCTCTACGACAACCTCTTCTCCGATCCGGAGCCGGACGCCGCGGGCAAGGACTTTTTGCAGTGCCTGAACCCCAACTCCCTGGAGGTCCTCGCGGACGCCAAGGTGGAGGCGGGTTTGGGCCATCCGGATCCCTCGGAGCGGTTCCAGTTCCTCCGCCAGGGCTACTTCTGCGCAGACAGCCGGGACAGCAAGCCCGGGCACCTGGTGTTCAACCGGGCGGTGAGCCTGAAAGACAGCTTCAAGCCCTAACCTCCAACATCCCAGCGGAAAACCCCAGGCACGGCAGGTTTCGCGAACAATCTGCCGTGCCTTTTTGTGCCTGCCCGCCCGCGGAAAAAAGAAATACGTTTTTCACTGGTTTGGGCCTGTTTTGGACATTTTGCACGGTTTTGTGGCATTTTTCGGCCAAAAGTAGGACTGTACTTTTTCCGGGCTGCATGGTATAATTCCCCGCGGCCGGCTCTCCGGCCCCAACGACATCGCTGAAGCACCTGGTGTCTCGGTGCTTTTTTATAGAATTCTATGGAAAAGGAGTATTTATGGCAGAAAAACTGAAAATCATCTCTCTGGGCGGTCTCAACGAGATCGGCAAGAACCTCACCGTGTATGAGTACGGCAACGATATCATCCTGGTGGATGTGGGTATGGGTTTCCCGGACACAGACATGTACGGCATTGATGTGGTCATCCCGGACTTCACATACCTGCTGCAGAATCGGGACAAGATCCGCGCCATCTTCATCACCCACGGCCATGAGGACCACATCGGCGGCATTCCATACCTGATGCGAGATCTCAACTGCCCCATCTACGCCACACGGATGTCCGCCGGCCTCATCAACCTGAAGCTGGAGGAGCACAAGCTGGTAAACAAGGTGAAGCTCATCACCTGCGAGGCCGGCGACACGGTGAAGGCGGGGCGCTTCTCGGTGGAGTTCATCCATGTGAACCACTCCATTGCAGACGCGGTGGCCTTTGCCATTCGCTGTCCTGTGGGCGTCTGCCTCCACACGGGAGACTTCAAGGTGGACGCCACGCCCATTCAAGGCGGCATGATCGATCTCACCCGCCTCGGCCAACTGGGCAACGAGGGCGTGCTGGCCCTTCTCTGCGACTCCACCAATGTGGAGCGCCCTGGGTACACCAAGAGCGAGCGCAGTGTGGGCGCGTCCTTTGAGGCCCTCTTCCGGGGCTGCGAGCAGCGGATTATCGTTACCACCTTCGCCTCCAACGTGGACCGCATCCAGCAGATCATCAACGTGGCCGCCAAATACGGCCGCAAAGTGGCGGTAACCGGCCGGAGCATGGAGAACGCCATGAAGGTCTCCACCGAGCTGGGCTACATGCAGGTGCCCGATGGCACCATGGTGGACATCTCCCAGGTGAAGACCCTGCCCCAGGACAAGGTGTGCGTCATCAGCACAGGCAGCCAGGGGGAGACCATGAGCGCCCTCACCCGCATGGCGTTCAACACCCACAAGCAGCTGGAACTGCAGCCGGGGGACCGGATCATCATCTCCGCCTCCGCCATTCCAGGCAACGAGGACGCGGTGTCCAGCGTCATCAACGAGCTGTACCGGAGAGACTGCGAGGTGGTAAACGAGCGGGAACTGCCGCTGCACGTCTCCGGACACGCCTGCCAGGAGGAGCTCAAGATCATCCACGCCCTGGTGAAGCCCAAGTACTTCATCCCCATCCACGGCGAGCAGCGGCACCTGAAGATCCACGCCAAGCTGGCCCGGGAGATGGGCATGGACCCCAACAACATCGTCATCAGCGATGTGGGCCATGTGATTGAGGTCACCCAAAACGGCATCCGCCAGAACGGCACCGTGCCCGCGGGCAAGGTGTTCGTGGACGGATACGGCGTGGGCGATGTGGGCGCGGTGGTCCTCCGGGACCGCCAGCACCTCGCCACAGACGGCATGATCGTGGTGGTGGTCTCCATGTCCGGCGAGGACGGCCAGATCATCTCCGGGCCGGACATCATCACACGGGGCTTCGTGTACGTCCGGGAGTCTGAGGACCTGATGGACGAGCTGAAGGAAGTGGTATCGGACACCTTGTACTCCTGCGAGGACCGGAACATCCGAGACTGGACCACCATCAAGTCCGAGATCAAAGGCGATCTCTCCGCGTACCTCTATAAGAAGACCAAGCGAAATCCCATGATTCTTCCCGTGATCATGGAAGTGTAAGGCCAAGAAGCCCTGTTTTTCTCAGCAGCATTATGGTACAATGGACCTCCCGCGACCCGCGGGAGGTCCATTTGCAATCCAATCATCCGTCTGGAGGTGTCTCATGTCCATCACCCTGGATACGTCCCTGGCCTCGCTCCCCGGCATCGGCTCGGTGCGGGCCGCCAAACTGGCCAAATTGGGGCTCGTCACCGCAGGAGATCTGCTCTACCATCTGCCCCAGCGCTATGAAGACCGCCGGGAGTGCTGTACCATTCAGGGCGCACCCCGGGGGCGGCCCTGCTGCATCACCGCCATGGTGAAGGCAAAGCCCACCTCCGCCATGCTCCGCAAGGGGATGGACCTGGTGAAGGTGCGGGCCTTTGATGACACCGGCTCTCTCAACATCACCTACTTCAACCAGCTCTGGATGAAGGACCTGCAGCCCGGGGAGAGCTACGTCTTCTTCGGCACCGTGGAGGACTACAAGGGCTCCCCTTCCATGACGAACCCTGTCACGGAGCCGGAAAACGCCCAAAAGGCCACCCGGTGCATCCTCCCGGTCTATCCCCTCACCGCAGGCATCGGCAACAACCTGATCTGCTCCCTCACCCAGAAGGCCCTCCCCTGTGCAGAGGACCTGGAGGAGTTTCTCCCGGAGGAGGTGCGGCAGGCCCACGGGCTCTGCGGCATCGCATTTGCCCGCAAGAACATCCACTGGCCCCAGGAGTGGGAGCAGCTGGAGATCGCCCGGAGGCGGCTGGTCTTCGAGGAACTCTTCACCCTCACCTGCGGCATGGCGCTTTTGAAAGGCCGCCGCACCCAGGGCACCGGCCGCAAGGTGGAGAGCAAGGTGGAGGACTTTCTCCCTCTGCTGCCCTTCGCCCCCACCAACGCCCAGCGGAAGGCCATGGAGGATATCGCCAGGGACATGGCCTCCGGCCGCAGCATGAACCGGCTGGTGCAGGGCGATGTGGGCTCCGGCAAGACGGCGGTGGCGGCCTTTGCAGCCTGGGCCGTGATCCAGAGAGGCCACCAGGCGGCGATGATGGCCCCCACGGAACTTCTCGCCGAGCAGCACGCCAACACCCTGGACCGCCTTCTCTCCCCCGCCGGCATCCATGTGGTGCTGCTCACAGGCACGGTAAAGGGCAAGGCGCGGCGGCAGGCATTGGAGAACATCGCCCTGGGCCAGGCGGATCTCATCGTGGGCACCCACGCCCTCTTCTCCCAGGACGTGGTCTACCGGGACCTGGCCCTGGTGATCGCAGACGAGCAGCACCGCTTTGGCGTCACCCAAAGGGGTGCCCTGGCGGCAAAGGGCGGCGCCCTTCCGCCCCATGTGCTGGTGATGTCCGCCACCCCCATCCCCAGGACGCTGGCCCTCATCATCTACGGAGACCTGGACGTGTCCCTGATCCGGGAGTTGCCCCCGGGCCGCACCCCGGTGGCCACCTTCACCGTGGGGGAGGACAAGCGGAGCCGGATGTACGGCTTTATCCGAAAGCAGGTGGAGCTGGGCCGACAGGTGTATGTGGTCTGCCCCTCGGTGGACGAGTCTGAACCGCTGCCCCAGTGGGCAGATGTGCCGCCGGACGACCAGAATCTGAAGGCGGCCACCCTCCACGCCAAGGAGCTCCAGGAGCAGGTCTTCCCGGACCTCCGGGTGGGACTGGTCCACGGCAAGATGAAGCCGGCGGACAAGGAAAAAGCCATGGCATCCTTCTCCCAGGGGGAGCTGGATGTGCTGGTCTCCACCACAGTAATCGAGGTGGGGGTGGACGTGCCCAACGCCTCCCTGATGATCGTGGAGAATGCCGAGCGGTTCGGCCTCTCCCAGCTCCACCAGCTGCGGGGCCGGGTGGGCCGGGGCACCCACGAGAGCTTCTGCGTGCTGGTGTCCGCCTCCAAGAGTGCCTCCGCCCGGCAGCGGCTGAAAGTGCTCTGCACCACCAACGATGGCTTCGAGATTGCAGAGGAGGACCTCCGCCTCCGGGGGCCGGGAGACTTCTTCGGCCACCGGCAGCACGGCCTGCCCCAGATGAAGGTGGCGGACTTCGCCTCTGATGAGGAGTTGATGGAACAGGCGAAAGAGGCCGCAGAGGAGCTGGTCTCCCGGGATCCGGAGTTGAAAGACCCGGAGCACGCCGGGCTGAAGAAGCAGATCCGGCGGATGTTCGTGGACAACGCAGACCTCTTCAACTGAGGCCGAGAAAACCCATCCGCCCCACAGCAACCCCCAGCAAAAAAGAGGTGCCGCAGGTCTTCTGCGGCACCTCTTGCACATCTATGATCAATAGGTGGATTCTCCGGCGCGGCTCAGCCCCGGAAGTACGCGGCGATCTCCTTCATGCGCTCCGTCTGCTGCACATGGAAGGGGCAGCGCTCATCGCAGTGGCGGCACTGGATGCAGTCTGCGGCGGTCTTGGTGAGGGACCGGTAGTGCTCCTCCGCCAAGGGGTCTCCCGCCAGAGCGAGGTCGTAATACTTGTTCACCAGCCCCACGTTGATGCCCTGGGGACAGGGGGCGCAGTGGTTGCAGTACACGCAGCGGCCCTGGGCGTCCTCCGGCATGAGCGAAGACACCTCGCTCCAGTCCCGCTCCTCCTCTGAGGCGTTCAGCCAGGCCAGGGCGGCGTCCAGCTCCTGGGGATTGGCGGCGCCCACCAGGGCGGTGAGCACCGCGGGCTTGTCCAGGGCGTACTGGATGCACTGGGCCGGGGTGAGGGCCTTGCCGAAGGGAGAGCGCTTCTCGTCCAGGAGAATGCCGGCGTTGTACGGCTTCATCACGGCGATGCCCACGCCCTCCCGCTGGCAGCGGCGGTACAGCTCCATCCGCTCCTGGGCAGAGCCGTTGGCGTACTCCCCCTGGCCCGCATCGTACATGGGGTTGATGGAGAACATCAGCATGTCCAGGATGCCCATGTCCAGCACCTTGTGCACCACCGCCGGGTTGTGAGAGCTGAGGCCGATGTGGTGGACCACACCCGTCTCCTTCAGGTTCAGGAGGTACTGGAGCACCCCCTGCTTCTCGTAGTCTATCAGGTCCTGCTCCTCGTCCATGCAGTGGATGTAGCCGAAGTCGATGTAGTCCGTCTTCAGGCTGGTGAGCTGCCAGTCTATGGCCCGGAGGATCTGCTGCAGGCTGGTGGTCCAGGCGTACTCCCCCCGCTCATAGGTGGCGCCGAAGTGGACCTGCAGATAGACCTTCTTCCGGTATCTCCCCAGGGCCTTCCCGTACGCCGGGAAACAGGCCCCGTGGCCGGCGGCGAGGTCGAAATAGTTGATCCCGCACTCCACCGCGTGCTGGACGGTCTCCACGATGGCCTTCTCCTTGTTCTGGCCCACCACAGCGGAGCCCATGCCGATAACGCTGATCTGTTCGCCCCCGTGGGGCAGTGTTCTATACTCCATAGTGCTTCTCCAATCTCTTCACCGATAGCGGTGGTTTCTATCCTTCCACTGCTTCCAAAGCCCGCCTGCAGGCGGTCATCCCTCAGAAGTCCAGCTTCTCGATCTCCGCCAAAAAGCTGTTGTATAGGGGATCCTGGATGTAGTCCAGCTCGTACATGCAGCGGTAGAAGCGCTTCAGGCTCTGCTTCATCAAGGTCCTATCCCTTGTCTTGGCACCCCACCGCTGGGGATACCAGTACTTGAGGAAGGGCACCGCCGCGCTGGCGCCGTCTTCCATCGTGTGGTTGTCCTCCTGCACCAGGGCCTCCATCAGGTAGAAATGGACGTTCTGCATATGGCGCTGGATCGAGCTCTCCGCCATCTCCTTCTTCCGCATGTATCCCTCAAACTTGTGGAGATACAACTCGTTTTCCTCCCGAATCTGGGCTTCTCTGGCCTCCTGTGCCTGCTTGTTCCGCTGCCGTTCCCTCTGCTCTTCTTCCCTGTCCATGGCTACGATCCCTCTTTTGTCCGATTTTGTGGTCTGTGTTCCCAGCTTTTCCCCGGTCAGGCGTCCCCAATCATAGGGTCTCACGGGCATTGTTTGCATCCAATCTGGTACCAGACAATGTGCCCCTTTTCCAGGTGCGGACGCCACAGACCAACAGATCTGGAATTTCTACGGTTGCTATTCTAACATATGGTTTCCGCCCTTGCAAGGGTTTTTGGCGCTCTGGTTCTCCTTTGGCGGCATGGAAATGGGGTAGATTTTGCCGAACGTTTGTGCTACTCTTTCCCACAGACAACCCACAGTAGCAAGGAGGGTCCCTCTTGGACGAACTCTGTACCGCGCTGATCGCGCTCGCCAATGCCCCGATGCAGCCCATGCCGTCTTCCCTCTGCAGGAGCGGCACCAGTCAGTACACATTCCGCAGCGGTGTGAACGAGCTCTTCAACGCCCGTCTCGCACCGGACAGGCCTCCCCTCTTCCCGGAGTCCGATGTTCTTCTGCGCCGGGCCTCCGATCAACTGGCAGACCGGCGGGAGCTCTTCGGCAGTTTGAAGATCAGCGAGGAAATCCAGGCCATGCACAAGAGCGTTCTGGCCCGGATAAAAACCCTGCAAAAGCCGCCGTATTCCAATGAACAGGCCATGGCATACTACGATGTTCTCCTCACCTTGTGTCTGCTGCGCACCAACGCCACCCACTGCCGGAACAAAAAGGGCCACACCATCATGCCCATGTCTCTCGGCATCGATCTCGCCGCTGTGGCAGAGTGGATTCGATCTCTGCAGGAGCGGAGCCGCATATGCATGGAGAAGCTGTGGGGTAAGGAAGCTGTATCCGAGACCGGAAGTGACCCCATCACCGCCCTGATTCACCTCCTGCAGATCACGCCCCGCGGCCTGCAGGCCCGCATGGTCCTGGAGGACCTTCTGGAGACGGCGTACATGGCGGACCTGCTGATTTCCGCCATGACCTTACATGAAGCAAGGAGGGAGCAAAACGGCTATGCCTGGTGAAGAAGTACAACTCATCTTCAGCATTACCAAAGAGGCAGTGGAACTGGTGAAAAAGGGGGAGCTTGTGTTCAGCAAAGGCGGTGTCCGCCGGCACGATGGCACGCTGTTTGAACTTGCAAAGCCCGCGCTGCAGCCGGTTTTGCCCGGTCCGCCCACCTTGCCAAACCGGCTGATTCGGTATCTCGTGCGCCAGAACGAATCTCAGTCCTCCCTTCTCAGTGATCTCAACTACAAGATGGACCTCTCCTTGCAGCAGCTTCAGAACGTTGAGAAGTCCCTCTCCTCCATCGCCAGCATCAACGCCCTGAGTTGGGCCAACTGTGCATTCAGCGTTGCCAACTGCGGCATCTCGGTGGCCGGGTTTGCCATGGTCCTGCAGCAGATGGACCGCCTCTCCGGCCAGGTGAGGGCATTGGCGGAGCTGGTAGACCAGGCGATTCGCAGCGATCTCATGGAGCGCTTCGACCGATATTGCCTGAACCTGCGGTCCTGCCTGCACAGCCTGGAGCTAGCCAGTTTCGATGCCGCATACTCTCTCACCCTTGAGAAGCATCTCAACGAGGCCGCCGCCTTTATGAACCGCCTGATCCGGGACATCCAGCAGTCCTGCGCCTACACGGATCTGGCCGTAAGCATGCTCTTCGGGATGGCCACCCCCTTCGCCCATGTGGTGCGGGAGTACTCGGTGAAGTACTTCTACGCCCACCAGTCTGAGCCGGCCAACCTCCAGTCCTGGATCTCCGTTCTGGCACAGCTCATCGCCTGGGACTTCACCAAGGCCCTGAAGCGCCACATGCTGTACTCCCACCTGGAGCTCACCATGGAGCAGCGGTACACGGCCTATTCCGGCGGGTACACCGCAGCCCAGCTGCAGTTGGGCAATCTGGCGTTCAGCCAGGCGCTCACAAAAGCCCTGCCGGAGAAGACGTACATCACCCTGGACAAGGTCATCGCAGACGACCTGGATGCCGGCAAGTACATCGTCCAAGGGGATCGGGTGGGCATCCCCATCACGCAAATCCGGCAATAGTGATAGAGCCCAAGGGATCGGATCTGCGGTCCCTTGGGCTTTCCTTGCTCCCTCTGTCTGACATTTTCCTCACCCATTGTCCGTCTCTGTGCGATTTTTGGCCTTTTCAAGTGGGCGGCGGTGGGTTATAATCTCAGGGAGAGAACAACCGTACCGGGAGAACCGGCAGGAGATGAGCAATGGATGGAAGATCACAATGCCCCGCAGCGCAGACTGGTAGCCGGCCTGCTGGCCCATGTAGACTCCGGCAAGACCACCCTCACTGAAGCCATGCTGTATCGCACCGGCAGCATCCGCCGCCTGGGGAGGGTGGACCACAAGGACGCCTTTCTGGACACCAGCAACCTGGAAAAGGAGCGGGGCATCACCATCTTCTCCAAGCAGGCGATCCTGCGCCGGGGAGACCTGGAGCTCACCCTGGTGGACACCCCAGGCCATGTGGACTTCTCCGCGGAGATGGAGCGCACCCTGCAGGTGCTGGACTACGCGGTGCTGCTGGTGAGCGCGGCAGACGGCGTACAGGGCCACACGGAGACCCTCTGGAGACTGCTGCACCGCCACGGCGTGCCGGTCTTTCTCTTTGTGAACAAGATGGACCAGCCCGGCGCAGACAAGGCCGCCGTCCTGGCCCAGCTGCAGGAGCGGCTCAGCGATGCCTGCACAGACTTCACCGCCGATCCCGCTGAGATCGCCGAACAGGCCGCCCTCTGCGATGAGTCTCTCATGGAGCAGTACCTGGAGACCGGCGAGCTCTCCGATTTCGATCTGGCCTCCCTCATCGCAGAGCGCAAGCTGTTCCCGGTGTACTTCGGCTCCGCTCTGAAAGTGCAAGGCGTGGACGAGCTGCTGGACGGCCTCACCCAATACACCCTGGACCCGGACTGGCCCAGCCAGTTTGCCGCCCGAGTATACAAGATCACCCGGGATGAGAAGGGAGACCGGCTCACCTGGCTCAAGGTAACCGGAGGCCAGCTGAAAGTCCGGGAGATCATAAAGGGACCGGACTGGGAGGAGAAAGTGAACCAGATCCGGCTGTACTCCGGCAACCGCTTCACCCCGGCAGATGTGGCTCCGGCTGGCACCTGCTGCGCCGTCTCCGGCCTCAGCCAGACCCGCGCCGGCCAAGGACTGGGCGGCGAGGAGGACTGGGAAGGGCCTGAACTGGAGCCGGTTCTCACCTATCAGGTGCTGCCGCCGGACGGCATGGACCAGCACACCCTGCTGCAGAAGCTGCGGATCCTGGAGGAGGAAGATCCCCAGCTGCAGGTGGAGTGGAATGAGACCCTGGAGGAGATCCGAGTCCGCCTCATGGGAGAGGTCCAGTTGGAGATTCTCTCCCGTCTCATGCTGCAGCGCTTTGACACCGCCATCACCTTCGGCCCCGGCAGCATTCTCTACCAGGAGACCATCGCCGCTCCCGCAGAGGGCGTGGGCCACTTTGAGCCCCTCCGTCACTACGCAGAGGTGCACCTGCTGCTGGAGCCATTGGGACGGGGTGAGGGCCTGCAGATCGCCTCCGCCTGCTCCGAGGACATTCTCAGCGGGCACTGGCAGAGATTGATTCTCACCCACCTCATCGAGAAGACCCATGTGGGGGTGCTCACCGGCTCTCCCATCACCGACATGCGCATCACCCTTCTGGTGGGACGGGCCCACCTGAAGCACACCGAGGGCGGAGACTTCCGGCAGGCCACCTATCGTGCGGTGCGCCAAGGCCTCATGTGTGCCAAAAACGTGCTGCTGGAGCCCTGGTACAGCTACCGTCTGGACATCCCCTCAGACTGCGTGGGCCGTGCCATGACAGACCTCCAGCGTATGGGCGGCACGGTGGAACCGCCGGAGACCGCAGGCGACACCGCCATTCTCCGGGGCACGGTGCCGGTCTCCGCCTGCACCGGATATTGGACAGACGTGGCAGCCTATTCCGGCGGGCGGGGCCGATTCTCCTGTGAGCTGGACGGATACCGCCCCTGCCACAACCAGGATGAGGTAGTGGCCGCCATCGGCTATGACCCCGAAGCAGACCTGGCCAATCCCCCGGGGTCTGTCTTCTGTGCCCATGGTGCGGGATACACCGTCCCCTGGAACGAGGTCCGGGGCCACATGCACCTGGACTCCGGCTGGCGGGAGACGGCAAAGTCCATTCAGGACACCCCGCTCCCCCCGCCCCGCCGCACCATGTCCTACGGCTCCCAGCTGGCCCTGGACAAGGAGCTGGAGGCCATCTTCTCCAAGGTGTATGGGCCGGTAAAGCCGCGGGCATTCCGGCCCACCCCGAAGGCGGCCCCGCCCAAGGAGAAGCCCTGGAAAGGCCTGAAGCTCCGGGACGGCGAGGACTACCTCCTGGTGGACGGGTACAACATCATCAACGCCTGGCCGGATCTGAAGACGCTGTCCAAGACGGACCTGGACGGCGCCCGGATGAGGCTGGTGGACCGGCTGAAAAACTACCAGGGCTGGACGAAGCGCAATGTGATCGTGGTCTTCGATGCCTACCGGGTGAAGAACAACCCCGGCAGTGTGGAGCAGCACGGCGAGGTCTCTGTGGTGTACACGAAAGAGGCGGAGACCGCGGACATGTATATTGAGAAGGTGACCTACGCCCTCCACAGGGAGAAGAAAGAGCACCGGGTGCGGGTGGCCACCTCAGACGGCCTGGAGCAGCTCATCATCCTGGGCCACGGGGCTGTGCGGGTCCCGGCGGCGGAGCTGGCCTTTGAGCTGGACCAGGTGGAGGCGGAGATCCGGGACGCCATCAAACCCGGCATTGGCCGCTGAAGAGACAGCAAAAATTGCCCAGGACATATGTGCAGATGCACATATGTCCTGGGCGCTACTTTGTCTCAGAAGGTATCCGTCTGGGAGAAGCCGCTGCCCTTCCCCATGCACTTGCCGCACCGGGAGCAGCCGTTGCAGGTGGGCCGCATGCCGCAGGTCTCGCAGCGGAGGCTGAAGTACGGGCGATACAGCTCCGCCTCCGGGATGGGGAGGCCCCAGTTGTCTCGGAGGTCGAAAGACATGGGCCTGCCCTGAAAGAACAGGTTTGCCTTGTACGCCTGCTGGCTCTGGAGCCCGCTGCCCTCGATCTTGTACAGCTTTCCGTCCTTGATGAAGCGCCGACCGGTGCCGAGAAAGGCGAAAGTGACGTTGTTGTCCACGCACTCCTGATGCAGGCTCTGCACCCAGGCAAAGTCCAGGGGCCGGGCGCCATCGTAGTTCTCGCCGTCCACGATCACCCGCTCAATCTGTCCGGTCTCCAGGTATTGCCGCATGGACACCGGGCCGATGAAGGGGGCGCACATCACGCCTTTGTGGCGGAATGGCAGGTCCAGCAGGATGGGCAGTCTCTCATCCGCACGGCGCTGGTTCTCCGTGGAGACGTTGAAGAAGATGTTCTCCCAGCCGTCTCCCCAGTTGTCTGGCAGGTGGTCTGCCACCCGCTCCGGCCGCTTCGTGAGGAGAAAGAAGATCACATCCCGGCGCTGGTCCATGATGTCCCAGGCCTCATCCCGCCAGGGATCCGCCTCCTCCAGGAAGAAGTCCGATGTCATGCAAACCCGGATCATCTCCCCGCTCTTGACCTTGTATGCGCCCTTCCGATCCTTCTGCAGCGGGTATGTAAAGCCGGCGGCGGTGCGGTAGATGTCTGCGCCGTTCTTGCCCCGGAGGCCGTCCAGAAAGTACATGTAGCAGTGCTCGCAGCCCTCGCTCTTCTTCCGGCAGCCGTGCCAGGGATTCCAGATGTCGTGCATGGACCGTTCTTAGGCCTGGTCTGGCTCCTCGCCCTGTCCCTGGAGGGAGAGGATAAACTGCAGAGCGGTTCTGGGGGTCTGGGCGCCGTGGAGCCGCTCCCAGATCACCGCCTGGCGGTGCAGCTCTTCCAGATCCATCCTCAGGCCGTGGCGCTCTGCCAGGAAGTCCACCACGTCCAGAAACTCGCTCTTGGCCAGGCCCTGGAACAGGATGCGCACGCCGAAGCGATCTGCCAGAGATGTCTTCTCCCGGATGGTCTCAGACCGGTCCATCTCGTCTCCGGCCCGCTCCGAGATGGTCTGCCGCACCAGGTGGCGGCGGTTGGAGGTGGCATAGATGGCCACGTTGTCCGGTCTCCGCTCCAGGCCGCCCTCCAGGATGGTCTTCAGCACAGAATAGGTGGGGTCATCGCGGTCGAAGGCGAGGTCATCGATGAAGACGATGAACTTCTGCCGCCGGCCGGCGAGGTCCCGGATCAGGGCGGGCAGACCGCCGAGGTTTTCCTTGTCCGCCTCGATGATACGGAGCTCCTCCATGCCCGGAAGCGTGAGCAGCTGCTTCACCGTGGCGGACTTGCCGGTGCCGCTCTCGCCGTACAGCAGCACATTATTCACCCAGTGGCCAGACATCAGCAAGCGGGTGTTCTGCAATACCTCATCCCGCTGCCGGGTATAGCCCAGCAGTTCCTCTTTTGTGGGGCAGTCCGGGTGCTCCACCGGCACCAGCGTTCCGTTCTCCCAGACAAAGGCCTTGTACCGGGCGAAAACGCCTACGCCGTCTCTCACGTACTCCGTCATGAGGGCCTCCAGGGCCGGGCTGAAGGGGGATTCCCTGCCCATGGTCTCGGCATAGATCGGGCCAATCGCCTTCTTCTCCAGCTTTCCTGTGAACCGCAGCACGCCCATGCGCTGGACCAGCTTCTGCTCCACCTCAGAGGGCAGCAGCTCCTGAATCCAGGTGATCCACCTGGCGCTGCAAGTGCGCACCAATGCCTCCAGATCCCGCTCTGCGGTATAGATCAGCCTCTCGTCCATGCGGTTGTACCACGCAATCGGGCCCTCCTTCGCGTTCCCAGACTGACCGGCGTTTCGTTTCTCCACCATTTTGGCAAAGGGGCCCTCAGACCAGCGGAGTGCCCTCCACAGGTAGTCTCCCAGGGTAAAGCAGTTTTCCCGCTGCAGCAGATAGAGTAGCGACCCATATTCCTCTACCGCGGCCAGGCCGTCCTTCTCTGCGATGCAGTCCACCAGCCGCTGGACGCACTGCATCACCGGTGTCTCCAGCACATCCCGAAAGGCAGACATTCCCCGCAGGGAGACGCGCAACGCTAAAATCTCTTCGTTCACAGCAAGCACCTCCAAAGGTTTCGCCGTATTCTATCAAAAGCCGGGACGGGATGCAACCGCAGATTGTCTCTTTGCTTCGAAACAGTGCGAAAAGTGCCCTGCAGATCGGCTCTGCAGGGCACTTTTGCCGTATCAAGGTATCGTTCTTGCAGTGGTCCGCTTTTCGCCCTCAGGCTGGTTCTTCCTCGTCCTCCGCATCCTTCTTCAGATACTGGGTGAGGATCGCCGCCATCTCGGCCCGGGTGGCGTGTCCCTTGGGATCCATGAGCTCGTTGTCCTTGCCGGTGATCACATCCCGCATATAGCACCAGGCCACTCCCTCATAGGCCCATTCGGAGATCTGGTCCAGATCGTTGAAGGGCATGCGGAACATCCAGGTGCCGGTAAAGCCGCCGTCTCCGTACTTTTTCTCATACTGATAGATCATGGTGGCCATCTGTTCCCGGGTGATGGTGTCCTCGGGGCCGAAGCTGCCGTCTCCGCAGCCGGACACAATGCCCTCGCTGGTGGCCCAGCGGATTGCCTCGGCATACCAGACCTCTTCGCTCACATCGGAATAGGTCATGTAGAAGTTCACCACGGGCTTGCCCTTTAGATTCCAGAGCAACGTCACCATCTGAGCGCGGGTGACGGTGCCATCCGGTTCAAAGAGACCTTTCTCATTGCCGTTCATAAGGCCATGGCTGATGACGTAGTCTGTGTGCTCGTGGTACCAGGCAGTGGGATCCAGGTCCGGGAAGGACAGCGTAGAGCACTTCACGAAGGTGGCCTGTACGGAAGCGGCGCCCTTGTGCATGGTGAAGGTATAGGTGCCGTCCTGGTTGTCTTGGAGTGCAACCGCCTTGCCGTCCTGATCCAAGACAGTGAGTGCATCCAGATGATAGCCGTCCTCCGCCTTTACGGTGAGCTTCACGCTGGCGCCCTCCGCAGCACGCTCGGGATCCGCTGTTACACTGCCGCCCGTAGTTGCCGCAGGGACCGTGATGCTGTATGTGGCAGGCGCGGGATTGGAGGGCGTTGCGGGCGTAGAGGGAATGACAGGCGTAGTGCTGGGTGTGGGAGTAGGCGTTGGTGTAGGTTCGGGCTCACTGTATTGGATCACGGCAAAAGTGGCATTTACCGTGACGTCTCCTGCCGGCATGGTGAACGTATATTTGCCGTTGCCAACGTATGTCCAGGACACCAATTCGCCGTCCGGGCCCACCACGCCGAGTGTGTACAGGCGGAACCCGGCATGTGGGGTAACCGTGAGAGTAACGGTCTCCCCTTGTTTGGCCGAGGTGGTGCTTGCCGTAACCGTGCCATAGCTGCCAGCCTGCACCGTGATGGTGTAGCTGGGCTCTTCAACTGCTTGTCTGCACCCGATGGCATAGGTGCCGGAATGCTTCACATGGAGCACGATGGCATTGTCCCGCACCTCGATGTACTCTCCGTCTGCGTTGGGCGTAGTGGTTAAGGTCTCCACCGTGCCGTCCGCGCTGCGATATACCACGATGTTCCCCTCGTCTGGGACCTCATAGGGGATCACAATCTCCAGAACCGTCTTGGTCTCCGCCATGGTCTCTTCGGTGCCGCCATTCTCAGACTTGGCCACCTGGATATCCAGGAAGGTGAGTTCTGTGTTCTCCCCCGTCTCCTTGCGGATGTCTTCCCCGTGGGTGGCCTGGTTCTCCGGCTTGCTCTCCACGGTAAGGGTTAGGGTGACGGTGCTGCCGTCCGTCTGTTGGGCCTCCGCCTCTTCTGTGAGGCCACCAACCACCACTTTCGGGGTGTCCTCGCCTTTCACTTCCAGTTTGGACTTCACACCCTTTGCCGGCATCGTGACGTTCTCTGTCGTCTCAGAGTCTGTGTCCTCCCCGACCGTAGTGAGGATTGTGGTGGAACTGTCTTCCATCTCCACCACCAGGTTGTATGTGCCCGGCTCCACATCGGGGAAGACGTAGTTGCCGTTCTCATCTGTGATGGTCTCTGCGACCACTGTATCGCCTTGCATCAATTGGACATGGGCGCCGGCTGCCGGGGTGCCATCTTTCTGTACCACCTTGCCGGACACACTGCGCTCGCTGCCGCGCTCGGTCTTGGTGGCACCGCATTCACAGATATACGTCTTGTCTGCGGTGGTCTCATCTGTGCTCTGGAGCGTCCAGTCGTGATCTTCACGGGCGAACTCTGCCTCACAGACATCGCAGGTCTTATAGTGCTGGCCAGTGGCATCATCAACGTGCCAGGTGTCACTCGCATGTGCGGCGCGGGCAAACTCCTCTTTGCACTCATCGCAGGTCTTGTAGTGCTGGCCGGTGGTATCATCAATGTGCCATGTGTCACTCGCATGAGTGGCGTGGCCAAATTCAGCACCGCAGTCGTCACAGGTCTTATAGTGCTGGCCGGTGGCCTCATCAACGTGCCAGGTGTCACTCGCATGAGTTGCGCGGGCAAACTCCTGTCCACAGACATCGCAAGTCTTGTAGTGCTGGCCGGTGGCTGCGTCCGCATGCCAGGTGGTGCCCTTATGGGCGGCGCGGTCGAATTCTGCACCGCAGACATCGCAGATCTTATAGTGCTGTCCAGTGGCCTCATCGATGTGCCAGGTGTCAGATGAATGCTTGGTATGTTCCTGTCCTTCCAGGTAGTACCCGATGGCGTAGGTAGAGAAGTTCTTCACGGTGAGCACAATGGTGTTGTTCGCTGGATCCAGGGTGATGAATTCGCTCTCTGCGTTCGGTTTCTCGGTAAGAATGTCCACTCCACTGCCGTGGTACCGATATACCTGTACCTCGGTCTTCCCGGTAAAGTCGAACGTGAGGATGATGGTAAGCGGTTCCTTGGTGGCAGTGATCGGCTCCTCTTTCAAAGTGCCGCCGGTCTCTGTGATCTTTTCCAGGCCGATCTCATAGAAGTCCAGATATCTGCCCTTGGCCGCGTCTTGAATCTCCTTCGCATGCGCAGCGGCACTTACGGGTTCTTCTGACACGGTTAGTGTGACGGTAACGGGGTTGCCCGCCGGATCGGCATGCTCTACTGCCAGGTCGTCCAGGCCGTCCACAGCAAGAAGGGTGTCCTCTGCGTTTGATCCGTCCAGCACCGAGCTGACGTTCTGGTCCGGTATGGTGAGATCCTGTTCATTCCCTGTCTCCTCGGTGATCTCCAGCATGGAGGTGGTGACTTTTCCATCTGCCTCAATCACGACTTCGTAGATTCCCGGCGGAACCTCGCCAAAGACGTAGTTGCCCTCTGCATCCGTGGTAGTCTCATAGGTGGTATTCCCTTGCTTGAGGGTAACAGTAGCGTCCTCTACAGGGGTATCGTCCTTCTTTACGGTGCCTTTCAGGGTACTGGGGAGCTTGGGGAGAAGCTCTGTCACGGTACCGTATTCGGAGAGGTAGGTCTGGAAGCCGTCTTTCCCCGGCGCCGGATCAACCCGCTCCCCCTTGGTCCAAACAGTCTCATCGGCCAGTTTGGGCAAGTCCGCCGTGTCCGGAGCAGTGTTATCTCCAAACGCACAATTGCGCTCTGCTTTGCCGCCCTCGGTCTGGGTGGGCTCTTCCGTAATGGTCCAGGAGCCCCAATCATGGGTTACCGTGAAGTCCGACGTGACGGTTGTCTCCGTGTAGTTCGTATTGGCCGGAAATACAACCTGTACTGTGTATTCGCCTGCTTGTGTTGGCTTCGCACTGCTGTACGCGGAGTCGTCTGCACTCTTTGACTTGTACGTGATAACTGCGGTCTCAGTATCATTGGTAGAGGACGAAAAGACGGGATTCACGCCGGTCTCCCCGCAGGTGTAATCGGCCATTGAAACACTGCCGCTTCCTGGGATCTGCAAGACCGTGATGGCGACATGTGTGATTGCGGTGTAGGTATCTCTGGGGGCTGCAAGGATTGTCATCATCTGCAAATCGGGACTCTTGTCCCTTGCGGCAATGGCAATGGAATAGGTACCGGCATCCAGGTCTTCGGACACCGTCAGGGTAGCCCCGTCTATTGAGACCTTCCCGTCTGCCCTATCATAATCAACGATCTCGAACTCGAATGCCCCTTCCGGGTCAGTCTCATCCAGGTAGGCGATATAGGAACTCAGGTCGATGGTCAGGCCGGCACCGTAGTTTACCTTCTCCTGCGCGATTGGATCGCCAGACCATGCAAAGCCTTCTTGCCCCACTGCATATAGCACGAGGTCGTCTGTGACTTTCATCGTCTCATCGAATGCTTCACCATTGATATCATTGGTCTTGGCCCACTTCGCCAGCACGAGATCCCCTTTGGTAGGACTCTCTGGGAAGGCAGCATACCCGTTGTTATTGACATACTGGACATTGTACACCGTGTCCTGCAACATGAATGTGACCTTCCGCACTGCTTCATCCTCATCGGTGGTGAGAATTGGGGTTGGATCAGCATCGTCCCCGCTGAGCTTTTGTCCCCAAACCTGATCCGCCGGATCTCCCTTCTGAGCACTTTGCAGCTCGTGTGCCACCACACCGGAGGCAAATTGGTCTGCTGTCATCGGGGTAGCAATGCTGTCCGGGATTAGAGTGTCCAGGTAGTAGCAGTTTTGTATTGTGCCTTGGTACATCAGCTCGCCGCCAAGTTCCTCGATGACAAAACCATTGGCCCCTACAACACTGCCTCCATTCGCTTTTGCCGAGACTTCCCCCGTGTTATAGCAGTTTTCTACGAGGCTGTCCTCACCTGCGTTCATGCCCACGATGCCGCCTACGCCAGCCATTGATACCCCGTACTCTGACATCCATTCCGGCGCTACACCATCCCCGGAGATCGTGCCCGTGTTATAGCAATTACTCACACTGGCGCCATTCTGTCCGGTGATGCCGCCGACACACATGGTACCTGTTACATCGCCGGTGTTGCTGCATTGACCAACACCCTGAGGCAAATCTGGACGCGACAATTCCGTATAATCGTCCAGCATGCATTGCCCAACAATGCCTCCAGCAACATCCCCTTGGATCGCCCCGGCATTGGTACAGCCATAAATCGCCCCGCCATAATTATCCGCCGCTATTCCGCCTGCCATAGCGTACTTAGTGCTAAAAGAAGGATCGGTTTCCATCGAGGCAAAAACAGTTCCGGTATTTGTACACTCCAAAATATATCCATCTTGATTCACTCCTGCGATGCCGCCGGATGCTGGACCAGACACCGCACCGGCATTGGTGCACCGGACAATGCTTCCCTCCTCCCCATTGTGACCTACAATACCGCCGCTTCTGCCACCATCGTTATTGCTGTCAGCGTTATGGACAATTCCGGTAAAGGAACAGTCCTCTATCGTCCCTCCTTCGTTCTCAGCCGCAATGCCGCCAGTCGATGCCGCTATTTCACTTCTCACAATTCCAGACACACGCAGGTCCCGGACAGTGCCTCCACTTAAGCGGCCGAAGAGGCCGAAGAGGCCGGCTACCTTGCTGTCACTGTCGTCAATGAACAGCCCGGATATGAGGTGGCCGCGTCCGTCAAAATTGCCGCAGAAAGCATTGTTTCCGGATCTTGCTGCACCAATCGGCATCCAGGATACCTTCTCTCCGCCGATATCCTCGCCGTAACGATCCGAAAGGTCAATGTCAGCCCCTAAAGCAAAGCACTGATTCTCACCGTCGTTTTTTTGATTGATGTAATCCCGTAAACTCTCCAGTTGCGTCAGGGTTGAAATGACATATGGATTCCCCTCTGTGCCGTCTCCGCCGTCAAAATCAAAGACCATGAAGACAATCTTTGCCGTGGCTGTTCTGCCGCCATTGTAGGCTACCAGGATATCAGCGGAGTATATCCCGGCGGTCAGGTTCGGCTTGGGCTGCACCATCCAGGTTTCCATTGTGTCGCCTGCCTTCACAACCGTTCCGCTGCCGCTGAGGAGGAAGTCCTCCCCCGAGACGGTCACTTCAGAAATGTCGGCGGCACAAACGCCCCGGTTTTTGATTGAAATCGGCACAGGGGCTTGTGTGTAATCTAACGTTGCCGTGGAGAACTCCAAGTCTGTGATTTCCAGCAGATAGTCTGTGATCGGACCTGGTCCTATAATAATGCCGTTGTTTTTGATGATACCGTGCTCTACTATTGTGCCATTGTTTCTAATGGTTCCTTTATTTTCCAGTGTTGCATTCGCGTCCACGATCAGTGATCCACCCTCAGGCACGGTAAGTGTCAGCATACGCGAAAGGGAGACATCATGGGTAACATGCGCGTCTCCGATCACCTCTCCTTTGTTTTGGTCGATGATGACGCAGTTGCTCGCAGCCGCAGCGTGGAGTGAATTTGCATTTGCCTTTGAACTCTCGTAGGTGTATTCGATCACGCCGCCATTAATCACATTGTAGCCATCACCAAAGGCGCCCTCTCCTTGTCCGCCGCCGCTGTAAAGCTTGAGGTAGCCATCATTGATGATAACGGTACCCCTTCCTCCGTTCCATCCTCCATTGCCAATGCATGAGCCGCCTGGGCTATTCTTTGGCTCGGTGACTTTTGCGGTAATGTTGCCGCCGTTGATGGTAATGGTTCCAGCGGTCTCTGAACGTCCGGCGCCAATCGCTGCCCCGCCATAGTCCAGAACGTTATGCGCGGCTATAAGCGAACCGGTGCGGCCGGACTGGCAAGTGATCGTGAGCTTGCTTGGGTATTCGACGTTGATCCCTTGCTCTGCAACAAGTTCGCAGCCGTCTTCCAGAACCAGAGTAACATCGCCATTCACGATGATCCTGTCTTGTATCGTGATATCACCCCGGACGAGATACCACCCAGCCTCCAGCGTGATATCGTGTTCCGTAAGGAGGTACGCGGTGTCATGGGATTGCTCTTCACCGTGCTCATCAATGTATGGAATCGTTGAGATCGTTACGGTAAAAGAGACCTCTTTGGAAAGTTGAACGGCTCCATTGATGGTCACCGACACAACTGCCCTGTACGTGCCAGGCTGCAGTCCCGGCTGCGGTTGAATCGTTCCAATTGTGCCAGTAGTAGATGCCGATATACTGCTTTCCCCTGATTGAACGAAGGTAAAGTCGGTTCCTTGCACCTCTACATCTGTTATCGTAATGGCGCGGGTGCCATTGTTGGATACAGTGACCGCCATCGGCTCTACGCTGTAATCCTCGCTTTCTTCAGGAAAGCTGGGAACCGAGAGCACCGCACGGACAGCAATGTCGACTTCCCCGCTGACCTCACCGTTGACGAGAACGACGCCTTCGCCTGTGACTACGCCTTGGTTGTCCAGCCTGGCCCCTTCTTCTATGGTGAGAATGACTCCCTCGGCCACGGTAAGCGTACGTCCAGATGGAACTGTCAGGGTCACGCCGGACGGGATTGTGACATCCGATGTGATGGTGGGATTGCCGAGGAAGTTCACATTGTTATTACGATCTACGATGATAGCATTATTCTTATTGACCGTTTTAGCGCCAATTCCCCGGTCATGGTTTCCTTCCGTGAAAATGACGCCTCCGGTAATATTTATCGTGCTTGTGAAATCACTTGCTCTATGGGCATAGCCAATTGCATACGCCTGGTTATTTGGTGCGCCTGACTTGGCATGGATCTCACCACCGCTGATGGTGATTGATCCCATTGCTTTCGCCCAGCAGCCACATCCAATGCCAGCACCATTTCCGGCACTTTCTGCAGTGACCTTTCCGCCTTTGATAGTAATGGACTGGAACCTTCCGTATTGCTTTGACTTGCTATCGTTCGCATGTCCCCCGCCAATACCTGCACCATCATTATTGCTACGAGCTACAATAGTACCGCTATTGATGGTGATATTGCCAGCATTGCTGTTATGATCCCCGCCAATGCCCGCTCCATATTTGCTGCTTGTAGCATACAATGTTCCCTCTCCTTGAATTGTGAGAGATGCACCTTCAAGCACATGGATACCAGCGTATTCGCTACCACTTTCAAAGCTGTTGACACCTGTCAAATTCAAAGTGACATTGCCTTTTTGAATGTCAAAAGCAGTTCCGCCACTCGTTACAGATACATCACGCAGTGTGATATTCACCGGGTCTCCTGAGGTGACATTCACCGTGATTGTATTTGTAGAAGATTCCCCTGTCACGGTGTAGTCTCCGCCTGCTGTGATGTTCAGGGGACCAGTGGACATGTCATGCTCACCGGACAGCGGGGCGATTTCGTTGGACCCCTGTATGCTGTCCAGCGCATACAGTGCGTCTACCGCCGCCATGTACCGTGTGATGTCCAAGGCGTCCTGCTCATCGTCAGTCAGCGACAGTCTGGCCTCGTCAATGGCAGACAGCTGTGCTTCTACATCGGTCCGATTCCAGAGCCCGATGTCTCCGGCATCCGGAAGCGCATCAATCAGCGTCTGCACCTGTTCCATGGCAGACGGTTCCCGGAGCGTGGAGTCATCACCTACGCTGTAAGTCTCATCTCTTTCTGTTGTTGTCTGATCGAAAAAAGCAGTACCCCCCCCCGAGTGATCACCGAGGGTGCGCTCTGTCTGGTTTCCAGCGGGTGTTCCGCTGTCCGCTGCCAACGCCCCCACAGGCAGCATGGTAAATACCATCGCCAAGGTCAACAGCGCAGCAAGCCCTTTTTGCCAGGTACGTCTCACAATAAAACCTCCTTAATATCTCGAATTACCTTTTTGATTCCAAAAACAATGGCTCTCCATACGAAGAGCGAATTCCTTCTGATGCGCAAAAATCCTATCATGCGGCAGCATCGCCTGACTAACCGTTCGCGCAATTGATTGGACGTTTGGGAATTGTTTTCACTTCAGTAAGCGCCCGCCCATCTACGTAGAAGAGTTCCATCTCAGGTTCTCCATTCTCCCTGACCAATGCAGGAAATGCTTCGTCTGAACAACATTCTATCAAAATCAACAGATCGATGCAACCAACTCGCATCTATTTCAGAGCGAAAATCTTTCCAACTTTCTTGGACCTCAAACAGTGGTAAACCATGTAAAACGTCCTGCAGATTTGCTCTGCAGGACGTTTTTCAGCGCAATCGCTCGATCCTTTATGTGCTCACTCTGCTTCACAAGGCAGCTTATTCCAGTGTAAGGTACTGTGTGAGGATGGCTGCCATCTCTGTGCGGGTGGCGATGCCCTGTGGGTCAAAGAGATCCGCGCTCTTGCCGGATATCACCTGATTCATATAGCACCAGGCCACTCCCTCATAGGCCCACTCGGAGATCTGGTCCAGATCGTTGAAGGGCATGCGGAACATCCAGGTGCCGGTAAAACCGCCGTCTCCATACTTTTTCTCGTACTGGTAGATCATGGTGGCCATCTGTTCCCGGGTGATGGTGTCCGCGGGGCCGAAGCTGCCGTCTCCGCAGCCGGACACGATGCCCTCGCTGGTGGCCCAGCGGATCGCCTCGGCGTACCAGACCTCTTCGCTCACATCGGAATACGTCATGTAGAAGTTTACGACCGGTTTGCCCTTCAGATTCCAGAGCAGCGTCACCATCTGGGCGCGGGTAACGGTGCCATTGGGTTCAAAGAGGCCTTTCTCATTGCCATTCATAAGGCCATGGCTGATGACGTAGTCTGTGTGCTCGTGGTACCAGGCGGTGGGATCCAGATCCGGGAAGGACAGCGTAGAGCACTTCACGAAGGTGGCCTGTACGGAAGCGGCGCCCTTGTGCATGGTGAAGGTATAGGTGCCGTCCTGGTTGTCTTGGAGTGCAACCGCCTTGCCGTCCTGATCCAAGACCGTGAGTGCATCCAGATGGTAGCCGACCTCTGCCTTTACGGTGAGCTTCACGCTGGCACCCTCCGCTGCACGCTCGGGATCCGCTGTTACGCTGCCGCCCGTGGTTGCCGCAGGAACCGTGATGCTGTATGTGGCAGGCGCGGGATTGGAGGGCGTTGCGGGCGTGGAGGGACTGACAGGCGTGGTGCTGGGGGTGGGCTTGGGGGTAGGCGTTGGTGTAGGCTCGGGCTCACTGTATTGGATCAAGGCAAACGTGGCCGTAACCGTGACGCCGCCCGCCGGCTGGGTGAAGGTGTATGTGTTCCTGCCAGTGCGCGTGAGGGCAACCGGTTTGCCGTCCTGATCCAGCACTTTGAGGGAGTACAGATAGTACCCTCTCTCCGGGGTGACGGTGAGAGTAACGGTATCGCCTTCCGCCGACTCGGCACGGTCTGCTACCACAGAGCCGGAACCGAAGATACTCTCACTGGGGATGAGAACGGGATACTTCTGGGGTTCTTTCTTCACAAAAGTAGCAGTAACCGTGACATTGCCAGCGGGCTGCGTAAAGGTGTATGTGCCGTCTCCGTTGTCTGTAACGGGAACAACGTTGCCGGTAGAATCCGTCACAGTAACGGACTCGGTCTTGTACCCGTCATCTGGGGTGGCCGTGAGGGTGACGGTGTCCCCTTCAGTCGCATCGGTAGGGTCTGCCACCACTGAACCGCTGCCGGTGATGTTCTCGCTGGGGATATAGATCGGATACCGCTGGGGTGCCGGCGGTGTTGGCGTCTGCTCCAGTGTGAAGACGGCGGTCACCGTGACGTCTCCAGCGGGCTGCGTAAAGGTATATGTGCCATCTCCGTTGTCTGTGACGGGAACGTCTTTGCCGTTCGAATCCTTCACGGTAACGGACTTGATCTTGTACCCATCATCCGGGGTAGCGGTGAGGGTTACGGTATCCCCTTTCGCTGCGGTAGTGGGACTTGCATCCACAGTACCGCTGCCGGTGATGTTCTCAGCGGGTATACTCACCGCATATTGCTTCTTTGTAAAAGCGGCTGATACTGTCACATCCCCGGAAGGCATGGTAAAGGTATAGGTGCCGTCCTTGTTGTCCGTGAGTGTTACCTCTTTGTCGCTGGCGTCTTTTACCGCAACGGATCCGATCTCGTATTCGTCACCCGGGGTAGCTGTGAGGGTTACGGTATCCCCTTTCGCTGCAGTAGTGGGACTTGCAACCACAGTACCGCTGCCTGTGATGTTCTCGGCGGGTATGCGCACCGCGTATTGCTTCTTTGTGAAAGCGGCTGATACAGTCACATCCCCGGAAGGCATGGTAAAGGTATAGGTGCCGTCCTTGTTGTCCGTGAGGGTTACCTCTTTGTCGCTGGCGTCTTTTACCGCAATGGATCCGATCTCGTATTCGTCAGCTGGAGTAACGGTGAGTGTCACGGAATCGCCTGCGGAGGCGAAAAGCTTGTCTGCTGTTACAGTGCCGGTAGTGTTTTCCTCAGGCAGTTTCACTGCAAACAGCCGGTAGCCAATGGCGTATACGGAGAAGTGCTTTGCGTAGATCTCCAGGGTACCTGGCTGTCCGGCCTCACCTGGGGTGAAGATAAAGTGCTCTTCCGCATTCTTATCCTCTGTGAGGGTATCCACTATGCCATCGTGGAGTCTGTACACCACGATGTTCGTCTTGCCTTTGGTGTCTAACGGTACCACAATTCGGATATCATTTTTCGTCTCGTGGAGCTCACTCTTCGTCTCTACTTTTGATGTTTGGTCCACGACAACCTTCTCCAGGGAGAGATCCAGGTACTGGAGAATGCCCGCCTTGTTCTCCACGGCCGTGTTGATCTGATCCAGGTCCTTTTGGATTTCGGGTGTGTTCCCGGCAGCACCGTCAGTGAGTCCCTTAACGCTCATCACCACGGTAACAGTCTTGCCGGGCATCTCCTGAGCCTGTGCCTCTTTGTCCAGACCGCCTACCACTACGGCAGGTGTATCCGCACCATCCTGCACGTTCAGCTCAGAGTTCACATTCTTGGAATTCAACGTCACCGGTTCCATATCCACATCTGCATCCGCTGTAACAGTCTCCAAGACAGTGGTTGTAATAGAAGTTCCATCGATTTCATACTCGACAACAATATCGTAGGTACCCGGTTCCACTTTGGTGAAGACGTAGTACCCATTGTCATCAGTTACAGTTTTTCCGAGCTCCTCGCTGCCCTTCATTAGCTTAACGGTAGCACCAACTGCATTTGATACTCCGTCATGCTGCAGGACCCTACCGGATACAACACGCTGATCGCCTTTGAGAATACGTTCTATCTTACAGGCAGTACAGACATATGTTCTGGTTCCGGTAGTCTTATCCTCACTCTTCTGTTCCCAGCTGTGATTGCCGCGGTCTAGCTCCTCACCGCAGCCTTCTACATCGCAGATCTTGTAGTGCTGATCTGTATCAGGATCCTGCCGCCATGTCTCGGAGTAGTTATCGTGGTGGTAGATGGTCACCATGCCGAGGTAAGTCGGAGGCTCATCAATATCCATGTCTCCATCCAGGATCCGCCACCAGACATAGTAATCGCCTATTTTGTCCCCCACAGGTGGGATCGGGCTGAATGCAGAGTCTTCAGGCGCTGTTGTGTCATCTGCTCCCAGTGCATATTGGAATTGGTAGCCTTCGTTTTCCACGGTTCCCGGCTTAGAGAGCAGGTTTTTATCGGTGCTGGTGTCAGTAAGCCGCTCTTTCGTCAGCTCCGGCATCGTGTAGATGACCTTCTCATCCACAATGATATTCTCATTCTTGTGTCTGAGGGCCAGACCCTCGGCTCCAATGAGGCCAAAGGTATCGCAATGCTCTTCCAACGAATTGGAGACCACTACATCTCCAGTCTTCCATGTACCGCTTTGTGCGATGGTCAGGGGATCATCGCTATTTCCATAGTATGGATTTCCATCACTGTCTTGGGCGGAGATATTACCCTTAGCTGTGTCCACCGACCACAAGAAGATATCAGCATCCTCTTCGCCACCTGAAATGGTCGGAGTTCCACTCAAAAGGAGGTAGTGGTTCACACCCAAGCTGGCGCCATATGTCGAGCCGGTGATTGACCCGCCGCTGACGGTGATCATATTTCCCCCGTCATTAGCTCTGATCCCGTAGCCATTATGCTTCTCAGATGTGGCAGAAACATTTCCCCCAGATATATACACAAACCCCTGTGTAAATTTTCCAGAGTAAGAATCGTAGTAGCCGCTACAATCAACACCTACAGCAGTGGCATTGCTGTTTTTGGCAACTGCGCAAATCTCAGCAGCATCCTCAATGCGAAGCTCCGCATAATCAACACCAACACTGATGACATCAACAGCACCAAATCCATCATCCCATGCGGACTCAGCATATATTTTTGCGCTTCCGCCGATCTTTACAGAGCCATAGAATTCATCGCAGATTCCATAGCAGTTGTGTCCGGTTTTGCCGATCACGCTAATTGTCCCGCCAGAAATGACTACATTTACTTTTTTATTTTGTACATATACACCCCTGAGCATGGCGCTTCCTTTTTCAGACACATGAAGCGTCCCGCCAGTCATTGTAAAATGGCCTTCGCACTTGATCCCGGCATCATACAGATATCCACTCAGTTCGATCTCCAATGTGCCGAAACGTTCGGAGCAATCAGAGAGAGTAAGACTCGCGCCTTCTCTGATAAGCATTCCGACATTATCTGATTGAATGGTCAGCGTCTTACCGTTGAGACAGAGCGTGGCGTTCCCCGTCACATTGATCGTGCTCGTCACCGTGACGTCCCCGTTCAGATAGTAAATTCCGTCTCCTAACTCTGTCAGATCAGCAGAAACGATACCCCCCCCCGAATGATCATCGGGGGTGTGCTCCGCCTGGTTATCGGCGGGTGTTCCGCTGTCTGCGGCCAGCGTTGCAGCAGGCAGCATGGTGAATGCCATTGCCAGGGCCAGCAGCGCAGCCAGCCAGTGTTTCCAGGTTCGTCTCACAGTAAACCCTCCTTGATGTCCTTCCACAGGCTGATTTTTGGTCTATGTATCCAGAAAGAAAGCAAGTCCGTTTGCTCTGAGAGCGCACTCTCTTCGGGATACATTTGGGAAATATTATCACACCACCATTGCCCTTTGATTGACGTTCGCGAAGCCGTTTGGAGCTTCAGGTGGTGTTTCAGCGCTTAAAAAGAGCCCGTCAGCCTTTGCTGCAACGCAGCAAAGGCTGACGGTTTGAAAATCAGAACGTCAAAAATAATCGTTGCATACAGCTTATTTTCCCGTCAATTTTGCAGTACCTCTGCTGCCTGGGCGATGGGATAAAAGCGCACAGGCTCCCCCTCCTCGAGCACGCTCAGCGGGACCGGTGCCTTGCCGGTGAAGAGCGCGAATCTGCCTCCGTTCAGCAGAGGGTCGCCCAACAGGATGAGCCAGGCAGACACACGCGCCCCACTCTCGTCCTGATACAGGAAGCTGCCATCGGTCCGGAGGTCTGAGATGGCGCCTGCCGAGACTTCCAAGCCCGCAAGCGTCCCCACCTGCCAGGAGAGCAGCAGCTGCGCAGCCGGTGCGCCGGTGCTGTCCTGGAGGTTGAGCAGCAGTTCCGGGATGCCGTCTGTGTCCAGGTCCTGCAGCGCAAAGTCCGCTGCCGTGAGGGAGTCCCCGAGGTCCGAGACAGTATGGGATTCTGTGAAGGGATACGGGCAGTAGGGGGCACCCTGGGTGAGGACATCGTAGTACTCCGCCAACGCGGTGCTGGGCGGCTCCGCCTCTGGCGCCGCAGCTGCCAGTGCCTCCAGATTCTCCTCAATGCTGAGGTCCTCCCGATAGGTGAAGCCGGGGTTGTCTCTGTCCCAGGGATACAGTACCCAATCTCCAGTGTCCTGATAGGCCTCATTCATCTCATCACTGGTGGAGACCAGAAGATGGGCGTTCTCCAGGTAGCCCCGCAGATTCTACAGAAACACCGCTCCGGCGGCGGGTTGGAAGGGGATGTGATACTGCGGCGTCAGGTCGTCATCAAAGCGGAGCTCAATGGTGTCCAAGAGCTTCTCGCTGTCCCCATCCACAGAGAAGACGGCGTAATTCCAGTAGGTAGAGAGCGAGGAACTGACCTGGTATCGGAGCAGGTAGTCCTCCCCGCCCACTGTACAGAGAAACAGTGCCTCCTGTTCCCCCGGATACAGCTCTGCGGATTTGCTGTACAGCAGCCTGCCCTCTTCTGAGGCGGAGACGGCCCAGGCCTCACTGTTCTCCAGATAGAGCACCTGGACGGTCTCCGGTACCCCGTTGTGGTTCAGGTCCGCAGAGACCGGCTCTGCGATGCCCAACACGCCCTCCGAGAGCTCTTGCATCTCCGGGAAGACGGCAGGGACGGCCTGGGTTGGCGCCACAGCGGGTGGCTCGGTATTGTTCGGCGTCTGGCTGGGGGAGTTGGCATCGGAGACACTGGGGTTGCCAAAGGAGCACCCCGCCAGGAAGGCCACGAAAAGCACGGCGGCGAGACACAGTGCCATGGCCGTCCTCGGCGGCGCGGTGATGCGGGTGAACCGCTCCTTCAGTTCCCGTTTGCCCCCGCCCATGGTGGACACGATCTGCAGCACCGGCTGCGGTTCTGCCGCCACCTGGAGCACCGTCCTCCCATAGGCGGCGCGGTCCTGTTCTCCCAACAGCCGGATGGCGGTGGCATCACAGGCGAGCTCCCCGTCTGTTCTACTGCAGGAGACCGCCGCCCACACCAGGGGGTTCCACCAGTGCAGCACCAACGCCGTACACCGGGCGAGATTCCAGATGTGGTCCCCATGGCGGGCGTGAGCACACTCATGGGCCAGCACATGCCGCAGGGCAACGGGATCTTCCGCCACTGCCGGGATGAGGTAGATCGCCGGCCGGATGAGACCATACAGACAGGGAGAAGGTATCCCCTCCACTACATACACTGGCAGCGCACAATCTGGGCAGTCCAACACCTTCCTCCGCCGTCTCAAGTCCATAGAGAACCGGATGTGTACCCCGACCAGCCAGACCGCACCCAACACCGTCCCGATCCGCCACACCCACAGGAGCACCGTACCCCACGGCACATCCAACCCATCAGAAGGCGCAGAAGCCGGCGCATTTTCCTCTGGTACAGTACCCGAAGACTGCTCTGGGATAAGAACAGAGTCCGCTGGATTCCCCGGCACATCCGCTCCCTGGAAATCCACCACCCCCGATGGGTGTTGTCCCTGCTGAAGGCCATCCGCCGGCGATGTCTGCACGGCATCCGCCGGCTGCAGATCGAGCCAGTCTGTCATCCCCGCCGGGACAGGAAGGGAGAACAGCGTAATCGGCAGCAGCAGCCGCACCAATACCATCCCCCAGAGGGCATACCGAACCCCGGCACTGCCTCTTCGGCCCAGGACGGCCCGCAACAGCAGCACTGCCAGGATGAGCGCACTACCGGAGACCGCCCAGGCAGTGCCAGAGAGAAGGGAGATGCTCACGAGGAGGTCCTCCCCTCTGCGGCATCCAGAATGGCCCGGAGCTCTGCGATGTCCGCCGCACTGAGCTCCCGCCGCTGGGCCATGGCACTCATCATGAGGCCAATGCTGCCCTCATACACCCGATCCAAGAAAGAGCGGGTGGCAGTGGCTGCGGCGCCGCTCTGTTCCACCGCCGGACTGTACGATTTCCCCCGAGGCGTCTGGGCGCACCGGACCAGTCCCTTGGCCTCCATTCGGCGCAGGGTGGTGATAGTGGTGCTCTTGCTCCACCCCGCACTCTCTTTCAACGCGGCCACCAGCGCCATCAGCGTCTGGGGGCTCTCCTTCCAGAGGCAGGACATCACCCGCCACTCGCCGCCGGTGAGATGGGTCTCTTCCACGGATACCACTCCTTTGGTCTACAATGTAGACCAAAGATAGCACGCTCGGTCTACATTGTCAACCGAGAGGAGAAAAAAAGTGCAGGCAGAGCCGGCCCTTGGCGGAGATGCCGGGCTCTGTCATGGAGAAGGGATACCAGATCTTGTTCTTACCGAGAGTTTCAAGCCCTCAATCGTCCCCATCTGCCAGGAAAGAAGCAGCCGGCGTCCCAGTGCTGTCCTGTAAGCGGACCAGCGGTTCCGGGATCCCATCGGCATGCAAGTCTTGCAGCGCAAAGTCAGCTCCCGCGAGGGAATTCTGCCAGCGTAGCCGGGGTGGAAGCGTGTTGGCTCTTTGTGCAGGCGCAGCGCATGAGACCAGGCCACCCGGGCTGCAGATGGTTCGATTCAGACCGGCGAAACAGGCAGACGCCCACGGTTCTGTCCAAATCCGCTCCCCCCCCCGACTCAAACAAAACGGTATTTTTGGATATTCTGCCCATTGTCGTTTTGGGAATCTCGGTGTAACATAGTGCTGTCCTACATGAAACGTTTCAGTTCGATGCTCCGTGATGACTGCACATTTTTCCTGCCACCATTTTCTGCATCCATCTTGAGGAGGCGCATCTACATGAAAACCTATCCATCCATTGCCCTCGGACTCAGGATCACGCTCTACTCCGGGGTCCTGATGCTGCTGATCGCCGCGTACAGCGTGGTATGCTTCTTCTTTGACATCGGAGAAGCACTTCGCGTCCCGGTTTACATTCTGGACATTCTGGCATGCACGGGTCTCGCAGCAGGCATGATGTTCTGTGTGCGCTCAGACAAGAAATACATGCCGGCGCTGGGGCTTGCCGTTGCCTCTATGGTGCTCTCCATTGTGGCGATGGTCTCCAGTTTTGCCACCTCTATCTTCTTTATCTGGTTCATACAGTGCTTTGCCACCTGGCTCTGCATCTACCTTCTCTGCAGTCGGACATCCCAGCTCCTGATGGAGCGGGACAAGCCAAAAGCCAGTTTCGGGGATAAACTCTCTCTGCTGGTATTGATCCCATGTGCCATTCGGTACTACACGTTCGGCCGGTCTTTGGGCGTCTATACAGACGGCATTGTTGCATCCATCACGTATGTTCCCTTTGGGGTAAGACTTGGGGGCGCTGTTGTCTGCTTGGCAGTCACCGTGGTCATAGACTGCATGCTGCTCCGCTACCTGAACACAGCCAGCGCTCTTCTCTCCTATCAGACGAAGACAACCTGAACTCTCCAGGGGCTCGTCCCAAACGGTGGCAGGGAAAATTGCACGGAGCCTCCCGGTTTCCAATCCGGGAGGCTCCGTTTTGCATACAGCCCCCGCACGCCGGACCGCAAGAGCCCTCTCTCAGAATAGCGCAGGCAGAGCCGGCCCTCGCCGGCTCTGCCTGCGCATATGTCTGCAGTGAAGTCAGACTTGCACTCCGCTCAGAGGTCCAGCAGCTCCTTGGCGGAGATGCCGGGCTCTGTCATGGAGAAGGGATCCAGGATCTTGTCCAGGGCGGCCTCGTCCAGAAGCCCCGCCCCCAGGATCAGCTTCCGCACCGAGATGCCGGTGTCGATGGCCTGTTTGGCCAGCTGCGCCGCCTTCTCATAGCCCACATGGGGCACCAGGGCGGTGATGATGCCCACGCTGTGCTCCACCATGTCCTTGCAGCGCTCCCGGTTGGCGGTGATGCCCACGATGCAGTTGTCCACCAGGGTGTGCACCGCGTAGGTCAGGGTCTCGATGTTCTGGGTGAGGTTGTAGAAGATGATGGGCTCAAAGGCGTTGAGCTCCAGCTGCCCGGCCTCCGCCGCCATGGTGATGGTCATGTCATTGCCGATGATGTTGAAGGCCACCTGGTTCACCACCTCGGGGATCACCGGGTTCACCTTGCCGGGCATGATGGAGGAGCCGTTCTGCCGGGGCGGCAGGTTGATCTCGTTGAGCCCGCACCGAGGTCCGGAGGAGAGCAGGCGCAGGTCGTTGGACATCTTGGAGAGATTCACCGCACAGGTCTTCACGGCGCTGGACACGGCCACGAACTCGTCCAGGTTCTGGGTGGCATCGATGAGGTTGAAGGCCTGCACCAGGCTGAGGCCGGTCACCCGGGAGAGGTTGGGCACGATGCGGCGGAGGTACTGCTCGTCCGCGTTGATGCCGGTGCCGATGGCGGTGCCGCCCATGTTCAGGCAGCGCATCTCGTCCTTGGCGTGCTCAAAGCGGGCGATATCTCGGCGGACGGCCTCGCTGTACGCCCGGAACTCCTGTCCCAGGCGGATGGGCACCGCGTCCTGCATCTGGGTGCGGCCCATCTTGATGACGTCATCGAACTCCTCGGCCTTGTTCACCAACGCCTTGTAGAGCCGCTCCAGCTGGATCTGGGCCTGGACCAGGAGCTTCAGCACCGCCAGCTTGCCCGCGGAGGGGTACACATCGTTGGTGGATTGGCCGCAGTTGACGTGGTCGTTGGGGTTCACCAGGGTGTAGTCCCCTTTTTCGCCGCCCAGAAGCTCAATGGCCCGGTTGGCGATGACCTCGTTGGCGTTCATGTTCATGCTGGTGCCGGCGCCGCCCTGGATGGGGTCTACGATGAAGGCCTCCCGGAGTTTGCCCGCCAGGATCTCATCGCAGGCCATCACAATGGCGTCCGCCACCCGCTTGTCCAATAGGCCGATCTCGTAGTTGGTGATGGCGGAGGCCTTCTTGATCTCGGTGATGGCGTTGATCATCTCCGGGTGCATGGTGAGGCCGGTGATGTGAAAGTTCTCCGCGGCCCGGAGGGACTGCACGCCGTAGTACACGTCTTTGGGGATTTCCCGCTCCCCCACGGAGTCGTGCTCGGACCGATAGAGTCTGTCTGTGGTGTTCATCTGTCTTCAGAGCCCCTTTGCAAGTTTTTCGCAATGTGCAGCACTGTCCTCGAATTCGCCGGCGATTTTATCACTTCTGCCCATCCTTTGCAACAGAGCTTGCAAAATATTTAGACATCCAAAATACAAGTGTCCGTCTACGGCGGACACTTGCCGACCAATCCCCAAAGTCCCCACTTCCAGGAGGCCCGCAGATCAGACAGGGCAAATTCCAGACGGATTTCCCGTCCATTGCCGGACATCCCGCCGGCGGGGCGCGAAAAAAGGAACTGTTTGGGACTTCCCTTTCCCGCCGCTGCGTGCTATAATCGGGGCGAAACTGCAAGTCATGCAAACGGAGGTTTTCACATCATGGACTTATTGCAGGAAAAGAAACTCAGCAGCAAGCTGGTATATGATGGCGGCCTGCTCAAGGTCTATTACGACACCGTGGAGCTGGCGGACGGCCACCAGGCTTGGCGGGAGATCATCCGCCACCCGGGGGCCGTGGTGATGGTCCCTGTAGACGACGAGGGCAATGTGTATCTGGAGCGCCAGTTCCGCTACCCGTACAACCGGGTGGTGATCGAGGTGCCCGCAGGCAAGCTGGAGTGGGGAGAGAACCCGGACGATGCCGCAAAGCGGGAGCTGAAAGAGGAGATCGGCGCCGATGCCGCCCAGTGGACCAACATGGGCGAGATGCTGCCCACCCCGGGATACTCCGATGAGCTGCAGCACGTCTACCTGGCCAGGGGCCTCACCTTTGGGGAGACCCACCCGGACGAGGGGGAGTTTTTGGACATCTTCAAGATCCCCCTCCAGGAGGCCCTGGAGATGTCCGCAGACGGCCGCATCCAGGACTGCAAGACGGTGGCGGCGCTGTTCAAGGCAGATATGGTGATGAGAGGAGAAAAGAAGCATGGATAAGACCATCCTGATCGTAGAGGATGAGCGCAATATCGTGGACATTCTGGCCTTCAACCTCCAGCGGGAGGGGTACACCACCCTGGAGGCGCTGGACGGACAGGACGGGCTGGACCTGGCCCTGGCCAAGGACCCGGACCTGATTCTGTTGGACCTGATGCTGCCCCGGATGGACGGCTTTGAGGTGTGCAAGCGCATCCGGGCCGCCGGGCGCACCACCCCGGTGATCATGCTCACCGCCCGGGAGGAGGAGACGGACAAAGTCCTGGGCCTGGAGCTGGGCGCCGATGACTACATCACCAAGCCCTTCTCCATGCGGGAGCTGCTGGCCCGGGTAAAGAGCAACATCCGCCGCACGGAGATGCTCACCAAGGCCGCCGCCCCGGGACCCAACCACATCGTGGTGGGCCGGCTCCGGGTGGACCCGGACGCCATGGCGGTCTATAAGGACGACCGGCTTCTGGACCTCTCCCAGCGGGAATACGAGATCATCCGCCTTCTGGCCTCCAACCCCGGCCAGGTGTTCTCCCGGGAGGACCTTCTCAAGAAGGTGTGGAACTACGGGGACTACATCGGAGACACCCGCAGCGTGGACGTGGCCATCCGCAGGCTCCGCGAGAAGCTGGAGGACGACCCCGGCGATCCCCGGTTCATCATGACCAAGCGCGGCGCCGGGTACATCCTGGGCACCTGAAAGAGATAAGCCCGGCAACTCGCAGAGCTATCCAATAACCACTCTAACCATGAAAAGGAGGTGCCCGCCTTGCGGCGCAGTCTGCATGTGAAACTGATGCTCATCATGGTGCTGCTCATCATCTCCCTGATGGTGGTGGTGGGCGCCTTCCTGATGAACTCTGTCACCCGATACTACATCGATGACTTCTACGCCCAGATCGAGGACGCCTTCGGCCAGAGCCATGTGGACTTCGTCCGGGACCTCCAGAACGCCACGGAGGGCGAGACGGACGGGGCCGCCAAACTGGACGAGGTCTTAGGGGCATACGGCGGCGTGCTGGGCATCGATGGGCGCAACCGGAACTACTACGTGCTGGACGGGACCACGGGCAAGTATCTCGCGGGCTCCGCGGAACCCCAGGAGGGCGGCATCTCGGTGACACCCAACATCACCTCCGCCATTCTGGGCAAGATCGGCCTTGCCAGCAGCGCCGCCTCAGACTACATGGACGCGGCCATCCCCATCACCCGGGGCGGGCAGCAATACATCATCTACATCCTGGACAACCGGGCCACCGCCCAGGCCCTGAATGCGGAGATGTTCACCCTGATCCTGGAGGCGCTGGTGTTGGGCCTCATCATCTCGGTATTGCTGTCCTTCCTGCTGTCCAAGACCATGATCGCCCCCCTGCAGCGGCTCACCGCCGCCATCGAGCAGGTGGCCGAGGGGGACTTCTCCCGGACGCTGGAGGTGACAAGCGGAGACGAGATCGGCCAGCTCACCGAGAGCTTCAACGCCATGGCCGGCCAGCTGAAGACCACCATCGCCGCGGTGGAGAACGAGAAGGACAAGCTGAACACCCTCTTTCTCCACATGGCGGACGGCGTGGCCGCTTTCGACAGGCAGCAACTGCTCATCCACTCCAACCCGGCGGCGTCCAACCTGCTTGGCCGCACCTTCACCCCGGTAGACCGGTACTCCGACCTGTTTCCAGACCTGGGGAACTTCAATGAGATTCTGAACGCCTCCGCGCCCCAGACCGAGCAGCGCACCGTGGGCACCAAGATCCTGGAGTTCCTGGTGGCCCCCTTCTCCCGGCAGAAGGAGGGCGGCGTGCTGGTGCTGATCCACGATGTCACGGAACAGGTCACGGCGGAGCAGCAGCGCAAGGACTTTGTGGCCAACGTCTCCCACGAGCTGCGCACGCCCCTCACCAACATCAAGAGCTACGCCGAGACCCTCTCAGACAGCGTGGGGGACCTGCCTCCCAGCATGCAGAAGCGGTTCTTAACGGTGATCCTGAACGAGTCCGATCGCATGACCCACATCCTCCAGGACCTGCTCACCCTCTCCCGCTTCGACTCCGGCCGCAGCGAGCTCCGCCTCACCACCTTCCCCTTCCTCCGGATCCTGGACGACACCTATCAGGCCATCCGGCTGGACGCCCAGAACCACTCCCACACCCTGGAGCTGTCCCTGCCCCCGGAGCTGCCCGACGTCACGGCAGACCGGGAGCGGATCATGCAGGTGCTGATGAACATCGTGTCCAACTCCATCAAGTACACCCCGGACGGCGGCCGCATTGTGATCTCCGCCGGCGTGGAGGGCAAGAAAGTCTGGGCCCAGGTGGAGGACAACGGCATCGGCATCCCGGCGGCAGACCGGGAGCACATCTTCGAGCGCTTCTACCGGGTGGACAAGGCCCGCTCCCGGAAGTCCGGCGGCACCGGCCTGGGGCTCTCCATCGCCACGGAGATCATGAAGCAGCACGAGGGCCGGCTGTATCTCGTGGACAAGTCCGGCCCGGGCCTCATCGTCCGCATGGAGCTGCCCATCGCAGGCCCCTCCAAGGGAAAGGGAGGCAAGCATGAAAAAGCCTAAAGTCCCCTGGACGGAGCGCCTGAAGTCTCTGCTGATCCTGCTGCTCACGGTGTCCGCAGTGTGGATGCTGATCCTGCTCTTTGTGGGCAGCCGCGGCCGGCCGGGGCTGATCCCCCAGCAGGCGGCGGCAGAGCAAGTCCCCACCTACGCAGACACCCAGGGCCCCCCGCTGCCCGCGGTGATCGTGATCACCTCCCCCGCCGGCCGGTATGGGGTGCAGCAGGACCGGGCCATCATCGGCAGCCTCTTCGCCCGGGTGAGCCCGCTGCTGGAGGACGCCCTCACTGCGGCGGGCCCGGCGGCGGAGATCTCCGAGGCGGACTGGCAGCAGGGCCTCTCCCAGGAGGGGCTGTACCTGGACTTTCGGGGGGAGATCCCCTTCTCGGTGCTGGCGGGCAGCCTCGCCAACGCCGAGGGCCCCCTGGCAGGCAGCACCCGGAGGCTGCTGCTCTGCGCCGGCGCGGAGGAGGACCAGGTTCTCCTCCGCTGGCAGGACCCGTCCACCCACCTCTTCTACTCCAGCACCACCGCGCTGAACCGCTCGCTCCACCTCTCCGCCCTGGCGGCGGAGTACAACGGCAACGGCACGTACTTCGCCTACGAGAGTGAGGAGCTGTCTCAACTGGTCTCCCCCTATACGTTAGTTACCGGAGACAGCTCCACGGGAGAGTACACCGCCTCCAACCCGCTGTCCGGCACAGACCTCTCCGCCGTGCTCTCCACCCTCTCCTTCTCCAGCCAGAACCACACCCGCATCAGCAGCGGGGAGGTCTACGTGGACGGGGGAGACCGGCTGGAGGTCCGGGACAACGGCACCCTCACATACCGCTCCTCCGTGCCCGGGAAGTACCCCGCGGGCAACACCCTGGCGGAGTCTGTCCAGGCCGCCCGCACCCTGGCGGAGCGGGCGCTGTCCTCCCTCTCGGGCAGCGGGGAGGTGTGCCTGCTGGACGCCACCCAGTCTGAGGACGGCATCTCCATCCACTTTGGGTACCGGCTGGACGGCAGCCCGGTGGTGCTGGCCAACCAGGACTGGTGCGCCAGCTTCACCGCAAGGGGCGGCTATCTCACCGAGTACACCCTGGTCTTTCGGACCTATACCCCCTCGGACAATCACATCCCGCTGCTGCCCATCAGCCGGGCCGCCCTGATCCTCCCGGACCTCACAGACCAGCGTCTGGAGCTCTACACCCAGTACCGGGACAGCGGGGATGGACCGGTGGCCCTGGAGTGGGTGGCCCGCTGATCCCCCAGGAAAGGAGGTGCCGCCGTGGAGTGGCCCAGGCTGAAAAACATCATCCTCATCCTCCTGGTCTTTGTGAACGTCTTTCTGCTGGTGTTGGTGCTGGCCAGGCAGCTGGAGGCCGAGGCCTACGACCGCACCGCTGTCACCCAGGCGGTACAGGCCCTGGCAGACAGCGGCATTGAGGCGGACCCGGAGACTTTGTCCAAGGCAAACGGCCTCACCCCCATCGTCTTCGTCCGGGACACCACCCGGGAGCAGGTGATCGCCGGGGCGCTGCTGGGCGGCACGGTGAACGGCGGCAGCCTGGGCGGCGGCATCACCCAGTACAGCAACAGCGATGGGGAGGTCATCTTCCGCTACGGCGGGGAGTTCAGCGCCACCTTCCAGCAGACCCAGCGCTGGCACACAGAGGAGTACTTCGAATTCGCAGTGCAGCTGTTCCAGGACATGGGCCTGGAGGCGGAGTGCCTCACCAGCATCCCCACGGTGGCGGGTACAGACTATGTGTTCTGCCAGTGCTGGAACGGCTCCCCCCTGTTCTCCTGCATCATCAACATATCCTATGAGTACGGATATCTGAAGTCCATGCGGGGCACCCTGATGGCCTCCAACACGGTGTATCAGGACAGCGGCACCGTTCTCACCGTGCCCACCGCCCTGATGCGGTTTCTGGACGGCATCCAGGACAGCGGCGATGTGTGCTCCTCCATCCGCTCCCTGAAGGCGGGGTACACCGTGGTCCAGTCCTTCTCCTCCGATGTGCGCATGAGCCCGGTGTGGCTGGTGTCCACCAACACCGGCGAGTACTACCTGGACGCCATCACGGGAGCCCTCACCCGGGTGGAGGGGGAGACCGCGGCCCTCCTGGCCCCGGACTAAATTCATTCATGTGGGACAGCCCCTCTTTCATAGGATACCGTGAAAGGGGGGCTTCTCTTGTCTTCCATCCTGGCCGGCACCCTGCTGCTCACCGCCACCGGCCTCTTCTCCCAGGCGGTGGGGTTTGGATACCGGATGCTGCTGTCCCGGCTCATCGGGGCGGAGACCATGGGGCTCTATCAGATTGTGATGCCGGTGTACTCCATGTTCATGTCCGTCACGGCGGTGGGGCTCACGGTGGCGGTGTCCACCCTGTCCGCCCGGTACCACGCCCTGGGGGACAGCGGCGCGGTCCGGGCGGTCCTAAAGCGGGCCCTGGGCTGCTTCTTTCTGCTGGCCGTGCCCTTAGGCATCGGGATTGTGGTCCTCTCAGACCCCATCTCGGTGTATCTGTTGGGGGACGCCCGCACCCGCCTCGGGGTGGCGCTGCTGGTGCCCTGCATGCTCCTCACCGGGGTAGAGAACCTGCACAAGCACTGCTTCTACGGCATCGGCCGGGTGAGGCCGCCTGCCGCGGTGGAGACCTGCGAGCAGCTGATCCGCTCCGGGGCGGTGCTGTCTCTGCTGGTACTGCTCCTCCCCCGGACGGCGGAGCAGACCGTGGGCATCATCGTCTTCGGCATGGTGCTCTGTGAGGTGTTCTCCGCCTGTGCCCTCACCCTGCTCTTCCGCCAGCACTGGCGGCAGCATCCCCCCGGGGAGACGAGGGTATCCCTCACCCGGCGGCAGATGTTTGCCATCGCCCTGCCGGTGGGGGCCACCTCCCTTCTGGGCACAGTGCTGGGCACCGCCAACTCCGTGCTGATCCCCGCCAAGCTGGTGGAGGGCGGCCGCACCCTGTCTGAGGCCATGGCGGAGTTCGGCGTCCTCTCCGGCATGACCATCCCCCTACTGAACCTCCCCACCGGCTTTATCGGGGCGCTGTGCCTCGTGATGGTGCCGGATCTGGCCCGCAGAACCGCCCGGGGGGACAGGCACGCCGCCGGGGGCTTTCTGGATCGGGTGCTCTCCGCCACCTCCCTGCTCATCGCCCCGGCCATGGCCTTTCTCACGGTGGCCGGCGCACCCCTGGGCCAGCTGCTGTTTCGGGACCCCCGGGTGGGACAGTACATGCTGCCCCTGTCCCTCGGCACCCTGCTCGGCTGCTACCAATCCGTGCTCTCCGGCGCCCTGAATGGCCTGGGGCTCCAGGGGAAGGCCGCCCGCAACGCCATTCTCTCCGATGGGGTGCAGCTGCTCTTCACCTGGGGCACGGTGGCCCGGTACGGCCTGGCGGGGTTTGCCGCGGGGTATCTGCTCAGCAACTTCGCCGGCATGGCGCTAAATCTGGGCTCGGTCCTTAAAGCGGCCTCCCTGCGGCCCCGGCTGTTTCGCTGGTTCGGAAGGCCTCTGCTCTCCGCCCTCTTCATGGGGCTCTGGTGCCATCTCTTCTTCCAGATCCTCCTGGACAGCGGCTGGGCGGTGCTCTCCGCCGCCGGCCTCATCGCCCTTTTGGGCGCCATTCTGTACACGGCGGCGCTGCTGGCCCAGGGGATCTCGGTAACAGATCTCCTCCAGCGGCTGCGCTCTGCCCTTGCCGAAAGGAGTCTCTCCCCTTGAAACCCAGCATTCTCATCTCCGCCGGCACCGCCCCGGCCGTGCGCTATCTGGCGGCCCTGGAGGCCGCCGGCTGCCGCCCAACGGCGGCCTATCTCCCCCACGCAGACCCCAGGTGGGACGGCCTCGTGCTGGCCGGCGGCGGGGACGTGGACCCGGTGCGATACGGCGAGCTGTGTCAGGGGTCCACCGCCATAGACCCGGACCGGGACGCCTGCGAGCTGGAGCTGCTGGACGCCTTCGCCGCCTGGGGCAAGCCCGTCCTGGGGATCTGTCGGGGCCTGCAGGTGCTGAACGTCTGGGCCGGCGGCACCCTGGTCCAGGACCTGGGGGATCTGGTCCCCGGCCACCAGAGGGCGGGCGGGGACCTGCCCCACCCGGTGTATCCGGTGCCGGGCAGCGTCCTCCACCGGCTCTACGGGGACCAGTTTCTCTGCGGCAGCGCCCACCACCAGGCCATCGCCCAACTGGGGCACGGCCTCACCGTGACCGGCACGGCGCCGGACGGGGTGATCGAGGGCGCGGACCACGACACCCTCCCCATCCTGGCGGTGCAGTTTCACCCGGAGCGGATGTTCCCCCCGGAGACCGCGGACGGGGGCGTGCTCTTCCGGCACTTCGCCGCCCTGTTCTCCCCCGGGCCGGGCGGCCGCCGGCCAGAATGACACCGTTTTTCCGCAATCCCCTATGGCCATCCGCGGGGAGACGTAGTATACTTTTCCAAAGAGACGGCACAGCGGTGCGCCGGTCCCCCGCAGCGCTGTGTGCAAATCAGAAACAGGAGGCATCGCCATGCGGCCATACACAGACCTTACAGAATCCATGGAGCGCACCCAGGACAGCAGCAATCAGAAGACCATAGCGCGGGTATCGGCCATCCCACCCGCAGAGCGCACCCCGGAGGACGTGCTCCAGCTGGTCCAGGCCGTGCTGGGCAAGAACGACTGGCACACGCCCCAGTATCTCCGGCAGCTGGAGGAGCTGCCGGACATGGTGAAGTCCCTTAGGGGCAAGCGGCAGCTTCTCTCCGTAGACAACACCACCCTGGACGCGCTGCTGGGCAAGGCGTACTATCAGCTGGGGGAGTACAAACAGGCCCTCCCCCTTCTCAAGAAGGCCCAGCAGCGGCTGATGGACCCCTGGATCGATGGGATGATCGAGGAGTGCTCCTATGCCGCCCCGCGTCCCGCGGAGAAGGAGACCTTCCGGGTGCTCACCGCCAAGATCTGGGAGGACTTTGCCCAGCAGAGTGACCACTTGCTGGATCTGATCCAGGACACGGAGAACCGCAAGAGCCAGAGACAGGCCACCGCCATTCTCAAGCGGATCCTGCGCACCGCCTTCCCCGAGCCGTCTTTCTCCTTCGGCCCCGCCAAGGGCTCCACCCGGGCCTGGCTGCAGATCGATGTCTTCTCCAAGACGGAGCTGCTCGCGGTGCAGTACTTTGTCCGCCACGCGCCAAAGAAGGCGGTGAAGGGCTGGCTGCTGTTCCCCGGCTGGCCCACCGGCACCCGGACAGATCTGAAGCGCATCCTGGAGGCCTGCCACGCCCCGGTGTATGAAACCGTGGAACCAGAGGACAGCGGCAAGGTGCGGATCCAGCTGTACTGTCCGGACACAGATCTCTCCATCCGAGACCTGGAATTGGAGCCGGGCTCCCTGCGGTCCGTCCGCACGCTGCTGGGCTCCCTGGTCCAGACCACCTTTGTGAGCAGCGCCTCCTTTGTGGGCGGACCGCCGCCGGAGGGCGCCATGCCATTGGAGGACCTGCCCTACGACCTCTACCAGCGCAAGCTCATCGACCCCTACCATCCGGAGGCCATGGAGGCCCTGGAGCGCCATCGCTTTCCCTTCACCGTGGAGGAACTGCCGGACGAGCAGCTCATGAGGCTGGAGCGGGGCTGGCGGCAGGATGTGCTGGAGGGCTACACCGTGGACCTGGACCTGGAGCCGGACTACATCTTAGATATGGGGGAGATCTGCTCTCGTCTCGCGGGCAGTGGCGCCATCCCAGGCTTTGCCGTGTTTCCCCTCGCCGCCCCTGCGGGGCGGCGGGAACAGATCCTGGCAGACCTCAACGCAGCGCTGGAGGAGACCTTGAAACCGGTGAGCGGCATCGTGCTGGGCTACGCCGTGGGCACCCACTTCGGCTATCTGGATGTGCTCGCCTTCGATCTCCCGGCGGTCCAGGGGGTTTTGAAAAAGCTCCTCCAGCGGCAGAAGTTCTCCTGGGCCTGCTGGCACTCCTTCTTTCGCTTTGACCGCACCTTCCCCCTCTTCTGACACTTTCTGGGACAAGCCCTTTCATCCGAACAGCACAAACGGCACCGGCGCCTGTGTCCGAGACACAGGCGCCGGTGCATTGCATGTTCAGCCGCCCAGGCGGCTTTTGAAGTCCAGATAGCCGAAGGAGGCCAGCCGCTGCAGGGCGCCGTCCTGCCGGAGGGCGTAGATAGGCGGCAGGGGCATCCCGTTGAAGGTGTTGTTCTTGCAGGTGCTGTAGATGGCCATGTCCCCGAAGAGCAGCAGGTCTCCCTCGCTGAGGGGCGCATCGAAGGAGTAGTCCCCCATCACGTCCCCCGCGAGACAGGTGGGGCCCCCCAGCCGGACAGTACAGCGCCGCTCTCCCGGCTCCCCCGCCCCGTACAGGGGCGGGCGGTACGGCATCTCCAGCACGTCCGGCATGTGGCAGGCGGCGCTGGCGTCCAGGATGGCGATGTCCGTCTCCCCGTTGCGCAGCACATCCAGCACCCGGGTGATGAGATAGCCGGCGTTCAGGGCCACCGCCTCCCCCGGCTCCAGGTACACCTGCAGGTCCCAGGTCTGCTGCGCCCGGGTGATGCAGCGCTCCAACCGGGGGATATCGTAGCCGGGGCGGGTGATGTGGTGTCCCCCGCCGCAGTTCAGCCACTTCATCCGGGGCAGCACATCCCCGAACTGCGCAGACACCGCCGCCAGGGTGGTCTCCAGGGCGTCCGCGTCCTGCTCGCAGAGGGTGTGGAAGTGGAGGCCGTCCAACAGGGACAGCAGTTCCGAGGTGATGCCGGCGTCCCACTGGGCCCGGGTGGTGCCGAGGCGGCTGCCGGGGGCGCAGGGGTCGTAAAGGGGAGGGCCGTGCTGGGTGGAGTACTGGGGATTGATCCGCAGGCCCACGCTCTTCCCCGCAGCCTTGGCCACGGGGCCGAATTTCTCCAGCTGCCGGGGGGAGTTGAAGACGATGTGGTCTGCATACGCCAGGATCTCCGGGAAGTCCCGGTCCCGGTATGCCGTGGAGAACACATGCACCTCTCCCCCCCCGGCATGGCCTCCGCCATCTACGAGAAGCGCTGTAAGGAGGCCGGCTTCTCCGCCTATTTTGACTACTGCAGTGGGCCTACCGGGAGCGGTTTGCCCAGGCGGGCCTCACCGCGCTCTTAGGCTGCGGCTTCGACCCCGGCGTCACCCAGGCGTACTGCGCCTACGCCAAAAAGCACCACTTTGACGCCATCCGGACCATCGACATTCTGGACTGCAACGGGGGAGACCACGGCTACCCCTTCGCCACCAACTTCAACCCCGAGATCAATCTGCGGTGCCGAATCGGGCGCCGGGGCGAAAGCTGGTGGTGGAGTCAAAGGGGGCGCCGAAGAGGACGATGGCGGCCTCTGCAAAGGGGGCATCGCAGCCGATAAAGGTCTCAACGTTGGGGCCCATCTCAGCGCTCCACCTCCTCCAGCATCTCCTCCAAAAAGGCCGGGAGGAAGAAGGCCCCCACATGCAGCCGGGGCGTGTAGTACCGGGTGTAGAGGTTCAGCTTCTTCCAGGCCTCCGGGTCCAGATCATCGATGGGGTGGTACTTCTTGCTGGCAAAGCCGAACAGCCAGTACCCAGCGGCGTAGGTGGGGATGTGGGCCTGGTACACCCGGCTGATGGGGAAGGTGCTCACAATCCGCTTGTGGCTGCGCTGCATGGCGGAGGCGTCCTCGGCGTAGAAGAGGCTGCCCTGCTGATTCACCATGATGCCGTCTTCCTTCAGGGCGTTGTAGCAGCTGCCGTAGAACTCCCGGGTGAAAAAGCCCTCCGCCGGGCCGAAGGGGTCTGTGGAGTCCACGATGATGAGGTCGTAGGTGCCCTCCCGGCGGCGCATGAACTTCAGGGCGTTCTCAAAGAAGAGGTGCACCCGGCGGTCGTCCATCCGGCAGGCGTTGCTGGGGAGGTATGCCCGGCAGGCCTCGATCACCTGGGGCCCGGAGGTCGCTGCAGATGCCGTAGTACGTGGGGTTGTTCACCAGCACCGCCACCGCCTTGGGGTGTTCGTCGATGGCCCGGGCCACCTTCTCCAGGCGCATACCCAGGGAGATGCCCAGATGCTGGTCCACCCCGGGTTCACATACACCGGGACGGCGCCGCAGAGCACCAGGGCGTTGATCACGCTCTTGTGGACGTTCCGGGGCAGGATGATCTCGTCTCCCCGCTTACAAGCCGTGAGCACCATGCTCTGCACGGAGCTGGTGGTGCCGCCCACCATCAGGAAGGCGTGGGCGGCACCGAAGGCATCGGCGGCCAGGTCCTCGGCGTCCCGGATCACGGACACCGGGTGGCACAGGTTGTCCAGGGGCTTCATGCTGTTGACATCCACGTCCACGCACTGCTGCCCCAGAAACCGGGTGAGCTCCGGGTTGCCCCTGCCCCGCTTGTGCCCGGGGACGTCAAAGGGCACCACCCGCATGCGCCGGAAGTGCTCCAGGGCCTCGTAGATCGGGGCCCGGCTCTGGTCTAATCTCGTTCTGCGAATGATCACGATGCAGCCTCCCTTTGGGGGTAATGAAAAGCGCAGGCCGTGCTCTCGGCACAGCCTGCGCAAAATCCGACCTCAGTCTGTCCTGCCCCGGCGGAGGCAGGTGGGAAACGGGTTCCCGGCGGATGGGACGGATATGAGTCTATACAGTATACCACTTTTACTACTCGCACCGCTTTGGCAAATCTGTGCTGCTGCGCAGGTTCCAAAACAACGTTTGGTGGACTCCCAAGGATTTTCCAGAGCAGGGCCTTTTCCCGGCCAATTTGTGGCATTCTTGCCCTTATTTCGCCTTTTTGTTGTAATTTTTATCAGCCCGATTCCGGTGCCTTGGAGAGCGGGGCAAAGCGTATCACAAAGGGGGAAGTGTCAAGAACATCTTTTTGGCCGGTTGCCCCGGGAAATTCATGCATTTTGTGCAGGGAGATCAGCCGGTGCTGTCCCGGACGATGGGGGTGGAGGCCACATAGATGATCTCGTTGGCCCGCATGGGGTCCTTGTTCCGGTTCATGAGCAGGCTGATGATCCGCTTGCCCAGCTGATTCTTGTTCACATGGATGGTGGAGAGCAGGGGCTCGCAGCGCTTGGACTCCACGATGTTGTCAAAGCCGAAGACCTTCACCTGTCCCGGCACCGGGATGCCCATCTCTTTGAGGGCGATGAGCATGCCGATGGCCACGGTGTCGTTGGCGGCCACAAAGCAGTCCGGCAGCCGGGGGAACTTCTGCATCTCCTGCATCAGGGCCTCCGGGCCGAAGGGAACGGCATCTGTGATAGAGTACTGCAGGTCCAGGGGCAATCCCGCCTGGAAGAGGGCCTCCCGCATACCCATGTACCGCTCGTGGAAGGATCGGCAGTGGTTGGGATCCCCCACAAAGCCGAAGGTCTTGCACCCCTGCTCCCGGATCAGCCTGGTACAGAACCGCTGCACAGACTCCCGGCTCTCCGGCAGGACGATGTCGTAGCTGCCGGGGATCTCTCTGTCCGTCACGGGAAAGTCTAGGAAGATCACGGGGAACTTGAAGCGCAGCAGCTCCTGGATGTACTCCGGGGTGAAGAACTCCACGTAGACGATGCCGTCCACCTGGTTGCGGGAGAGGAACAGCTTGAACTGCTGGAAGGAGTCCGGGCTGGAGACACAGAACTGCACGAGATCGATGCCCCGGTTGTCCAGGCTCTCCTCCATGCCCCGGAGCACCGCCACATAGTAGTTGATGTTGATGAGATGGCAGGAGGAGCAGATCACAAACCGCTTGGGCCCGTTGGCGTCCGGGTCTGCGGCGGCGGCAGAGGCCAGGCTGTATCCCCGGTACCCCATCTCCACCGCGGCGTTGATCACCGCCGTTCTGGTCTTCTCCGGCACGTATTTCCCGTTCAGCGCCTTGGACACCGTGTTCCGGGAGATGCCCAGCGCGTTGGCGATATCCTGTACGGTTACGGCGTTCTTCATACCCATCCATCCTCCTGGTTTGTGTACAATCATTCCGGCATTTTCCATTCTGCACGCACCGCCGAAATGCCCAAATTCCCGGTGAAAAAATGTGCAAATGCACAAGTTCCAACATATCTGCAGATTTTCTTTGACACCCTCTCCCCTACCCCATATAGTACCCTCACGAGAGCGGCACACGCTTCTTTATAGAGAGAGAAGCCCCTGTGCGGCACCGCAAAATCCGAGTAGGAGGAGATCGTATGAAATTGAAGCAGATCATCGCCCTGGTGATCGCTGCCATGCTGCTGGTCTCGCTGCTCCCCGGCTGTAACAACAGCGCGGGCGGAGATAACACCAGTGCCGGCGCGGAAAACACCGAGGCGCCATCCAACGAGACCAATCCCCCCGCCGAGGCCACCCTTCCAGACCACTGGACGGAGGCGGACAGCGCCTACACCTATGACGGCGAGGGCGGCGAGAGCTTTTTCCTCAGCGACACGGTTCTGAAGGATCAGGACTTCGTGTACAGCGCAGACGTCACCTTTGAGGACCCGGAGTACGGCCTGGCCGCCCTGATCTTCCAGTCCAGCGATGACTCCTCCAACTGCTACATCGCCAGCTTCTCCGCCATGACCAAGTCCGGAGACCTGAACAAGATCGAGAACGGCCTGCAGTTCACCCTGGGCAAGGAAGTGGGCATGCAGGAGGAGGCCACCTCGAATACCTACCACCTGCAGGTAGTCATGGTGGACACCCACATCGCCTTTTACGTGGATGACGTGCTCATCTGCAGCACCGGAGACTACACCATGGTGAACGACATCGGCCAGGGCGATGCCCTCATGAGCGGCAAGCTCGGCCTCTACGGCGCCGCCGGCAAGGTGACCTACTCCAACGTGCAGCACACCGTATACGGCGAGGGCGAGGCCCCGGTGCTCACCGGCGTCACCCTCACCCCGGGCAACGGCAGCGTGGAGCCCAACGATCTCACCTACACCAACGGCTGGTTTGTGACCCAGGAGTACGTCTCCGCCGATTGCGACTCCCTCACCATTGCACCGGAGGCCACTGCCGGCACCGACACCGTGGTTCTGGATGCCGCCGGCGCCCCCGTGTCCGGCCCCGTCTCCCTGAACCCCGGCCAGAACAGCTTCCAGATCCTCACCCAGACCGGCGGCCAGACCATGCTGTCCTATCGGCTGAACATCATCCGCCGGGGCGAGGAGCCGTACTACGAGGAGCCCACCCGCAACCTCTATCACTACTCCGTGAAGGAGGGCTGGGCCAACGATCCCAACGGCCTCATCAAGATCGGGGACACCTGGCATTTCTTCTTCCAGTCCTATCCCGGCGGCACGGACTGGGGCCCGATGCACTGGGTCCACGCCGTGAGTAACGACCTCATCCACTGGGAGGAGAAGGGCATCACCTTCTACCCCAATGAGTACGGCACCATGTTCTCCGGCTGCGCCGTGGCGGACCCAGACAACGTCTCCGGCCTCTTCTCCGGCGACACCGGCGTGATCCTGTACATCACCGCCAACGGCAACGGCCAGCGGATCATCGCCGCATACAGCGAGGACGGCGAGCACTGGTCCTACTACCACGGCACCGATGCAGACGGCACCCGCAACGGCGATGACGTGCTCATCGATTACCGGGACGATGCCCTCCGGGATCAGGCCTTCCGGGATCCCAAGGTCTTCAAGTATCAGGACCAGTGGTTCATGGTGATCGCCGGCGGCCTGCTCCGCATCTACTCCAGCACGGACCTCATCCACTGGAACCTGGAGTCCACATACAGCGGCAACCCCGGCGAGGCGGAGAACGCCGCAGGCCTCCGGGTGGAGACCGAGTGCCCGGATCTGGTGCGCCTGCCCATCGAGGGTGAGGACGGATACGGCTGGGTGCTGAGCTACGGCGGCCGCCGCTATCAGGTGGGAGACTTCAACAACGACAGCGGCAAGTGGGAATTCGTGGCCTCCGGCGAGGTCCTCCCCATGAACTTCGGCAATGACTCCTATGCCGCCATGACGTACTATCTGGGCAACTCCTTCAACGGGGACACCCAGGACCGGGTCATCGAGCTCAACTGGATGAACTCCTGGGACTACTGCAACCGCGTGGACGACCTCAGCGGCAACACCCGGTTCAACGGCGTGTACAACCTGAACTTAGTGGAGTCTCTCGTCCGGGATGAGAACGGTAACCTGGTGCTGAAGCAGGTCCCCGCGGAAGAGTACGATGCGGCCTTCCCGGAGAGCAACCCCGGCCTGGACACCACCGTCTCCGCCGCAGCCGATGAGACCGTGACCCTGGACTACACTGGCAAGGCGTACCGGATGGACGTCACCATCACCCCGGACGCGGGCACCTCCAAGGCCGGCGTGTGGGTGCGCACAGACGGCGAGAAGGGCGTCTCCATCTCCTACGACTTCACCGCAGACATCATGGAAGTGGACCGCAGCACCTTGGGCGGCTTCTCCACCTCCGTCCGGTTCAGCCAGGTGGTGGCCGAGCCGGGAGATGATGGCGCGGTAACGCTGCACATCTACGTGGACACCACCTGCGTGGAGGCCTTCTCCGGCGGGTACACCGCGGCCTGTGCCGCCCAGATCTACCCCAACCAGGAGACCAACAACGGCGTGGCCGTGTTCTCCGAGGGCGGTGCCAGCACCTTCCAGGTCTCGCTCCGGGAGGCCATCAACACCTGGGCAGACCAGGCAGCCTGAGTTCACACCAAGACAGCTCCAACACACCGGAGCATCCCTATTCTTGCTTCTTTTCAGCCAGCAGCGCCGGGCATTGGTCCGGCGCTGTTGGCTTTTGTATGGGGCTTACATGAGGACGGATTGCCTCCACTCCGCCCTCCGGTCCCGGGAACCTTCTCAGGAGGGAGCCCCACTGGCGTGCCGGATCGCACCGTTTTTTGTGCGGAAAATGCTGTGGCCTCAGCCGAGGCCACAGCGTCTTCCGGGGTGCTTCAATTGTTATGGGCTGAGAGGGACAGAGGAGGAAGGTGCCCCTCAGTCCAGGACAATGTCGTATTTCTCCACATCCATCATCACGGAACCGGTGGCCTCGAAGCCGATGCCCACGGCGTCCTGGCGGGTGAAGATGGCCACGGAGGCCGCCACCTCGCCGTCGTTCACAAAGACCTCGATGCTGTTGCGGTCCATGATGAGCCGCAGCTTTAAAGCCCCGTCTTCTCTGGGCTTGATCAGAATGCTGCGGGTGTGGACGGTGTCCGCGTTGCTGCCGCTGCGGGTGCGGTCCATCTTCAGGATGCTGGTGTCCGGCTTGTACCGGAGGGTGGTCTCAAACTGGCCGTCCCGGGCCAGGTGCAACCGGAAGCAGCTATAGGAGCTGGGGCTCACCGGGCGGATCTTCACGGTCATGTCAATCATGCGGCCGTACACGCCCACGAGGCTGATCTCCCCGCTGAGCAGCACGTTCTGGTACACCACGGGGTTACGCCGATACTGCTCGATCTCCCGGACGGGGGTCTGGATCAGCCGGCCGTCCTTGTCCAGGGTGAGCTCCCGGGGCAGGGTCATCTGGCCGAACCAGCGGGCGTTCCGGGGCTTTACGCTGAGGGTGTTCCAGTTCTGCATCCAGCCGATCATGATCCGCCGGCCGTCTGCGGCCTCCAGGGTCTGGGCGGCGTAGAAGTCGATGCCGTAGTCTATGGCCTGGATCCGCTCCCGGACGAAGATGTTGCGCTCTTTGTCGTAGTGGCCCACGATGCACACGTTGCCGTGGCCGGCGTGGAACTCCAGGCCGATGGGACTCATCTCCTGAGGGCTCACCAGCAGCACCTGTTTGCCGTCCAGGGGGAAGAAGTCCGGGCACTCCCACATCATACCGTACAGGTTGCGGGAGGCGTCGACGGTGCCCACATAGGACCAGTCTGTGCCGTTTTTGCTCTCATAGAGCAGCACGGCGCCGCTGCCGTCCGGGGTGCGGTTGCCCGCCACCAGCCGGTAGGTGCCGTCCGGCTCCTGCCAGATCTTAGGGTCTCGGAAGTCGATGGGGCTGCCGCCCTCCGGCAGGTCCTTCTCCTCCAGCACCGGGTTATTGGGCCACTTCTCGTAGTCCACCCCGTCCCCGATGGCCACGCACTGGGTCTGGCAGTCGTGAAGCTCGCCGTCCACCTCCCGGATCTGGCGGACCGCGGTGTATACCAGCAGCTGTCTGCCATCCGGCAGCTCGATGGCGCTGCCGGAGAAGACGCCGTTTTTGTCGTAGGGCTGGTCCGGGGCCATGGCGGCGGGGAGCCGCTCCCAGTGCAGGAAGTCCCTGGTCTTCACATGGCCCCAGTGCATGTCGTTCCACTCGGTGGAATAAGGGTAGTACTGATAGAAGAGGTGATATTCTCCCTTGTACATGGAGAAGCCGTTGGGATCGTTCATCCAGCCGATGGTGGGCGTCAGGTGAAACGCCGGCCTGTGTTCAGGGGGAATAAAGGGGGCATAGTGCGCTTCAAAGTCCCGGGCTTTTTGCAGCATAGGGCTAATCATGAATCTTCCTCCGTTTCGCTGTTGCCTGCGTTGTCTGTCCCGGTATCCGCCGCCAGATCCTCCGGTGTCATATGCATGCGAAACACCTCTTCCAGGGGAATGCTGGTGAGCCAACAGATGGCTGCGGGGGCAATGGGAAGCAACAAGGGAATAGTCAGGATGAGGGCTGTGCACGCGATCAGGATGAGCACCACCTTCAGGGTCTTCCCCGGGTGGTACAGCATCAGGGTGGCGCTGATGCGCAGCACCTCTTTTACGCTGCCGTTAAACTTGGCACAGTAGGCGGAGAGATACGCCGCCCACGCGGCAGCCACAAAGAACAGGATGATCACCACGTAGTAGAGGAAGCCCAGGGCCTCCTTCCGCACCCACATGCCCCGAAACACCCCGATGTCCAGGATGAGCAGGACAAACAGGACCAGCACCGGCAGCCAGGCCAGAAGGGACCGCCTCAGGTTGTCCTTCATGGCGTCCCGGTAGGTCCTCCAGAGGTATCCCTCATTTTTCCGGATGTAGCGGAACACGGTGGTGTACATGGCCGCTGAGGCCACACCCATGGTTACGATGGGGATCGAGCTGATGAACCAGAGGATGCTCAGGCAGATGATGTCTGTAAAGCGAACCAGAAACCGCATCAGCGGGCTATCCATGTCGAGAAACTTTTTCATGCAGGTTGTCCCCATTTCGTACAGGGCAAGGCCTTTTCCGGGGCGTTTTCATACCCCGGAAAAGGTCTGCCGTTTTATTTCAGATCAGGTATACTCTCTCAGCGAGCTGAAGAGCACGGTGTTGCCCTCGGCGAAGACCTTGATGGTCTTGCCGCTGGCGCCATACAGGCGGACCGTGAGGGCCGCCAGGCCGTCGATGTAGAAGATGCCCACAGAGCCCTCCTGGATATAGGTGAAGGAGTAGGTCTTCCCCGCCTCCAGGGTCACCGCAGTCTCGGTGATGGCGGTGCTGCCCTCGTTGAAGAGCAGGCTCAGGGTGCCGTTGGCCGGGCTGATGGAGATCAGCTTGTTCTTGTCGTTCCGGCCGTTGTAGTCGAAGCTGAGACCGAAGCTGCCGGTGCCGGTGAAGCGGAACTCGCCGGTGAGCATGAAGCGCTCATAGCAGGTGAAGGCGTCCTCGTAGGCGTAGATGGAGCCGGACTCCACGGAGACGTGGGTGCTCTCAATGGGGAGGGCGCGGCGATTGGGGAAGCTCTGCACCACGCTGTCCACCGGGGCCAGTGCCAGGGTGCCGTCCGCGTTCTGGATCAGCTTCTGCACGCAGAGGTTGCCGGCCCAGCCGGAGACATCCTGGGTGGAGGAGGCGGACTCAGACCGTCTCGCCCAGCCCACCATGTAGTAGTTGGAGCCGTCCTCGACGTGCTTGGCCGCATAGAACAGCTTGGCGTCCAGCCGGACGGGGTCCCCATACGGCCCGTACGGGGTGTCCGAGGAGGCATACCACAGGGTGTCGTCCTGGGCGGAGTAGGTGATGTAGTACTTGCCGTTGATGCAGAAGGTGTCGCTGCACTCCAGGTTCCAGAAGTCCCCCACGGGGTTTGTGAAGATGATGCCGTCATAGTGGACGTTCTCCAGGTCCGGGCTCAGGGTGTACTTCAGGATTCGGGCGGTGCCCTCCTGGCTGGCCGTGATGGTGAGGATGATGTTGCCGGTCTCCGGATCCACATAGCCCTGGGGATCCCGGAAGTCGTTCTTCTGGCCCAGGCTGGCGTCCGGCGTGATCTCCCAGCCCTCTTTCTTCTCGAAGGAGGTGGGGGTATCGCCGATGGCAACCATCACCTTCTCGGCGTACTCCAGGATGGCGCCATCCCCGTGGCCGGTGTAGAAGAACAGGTACTTGTCTCCCACTTTCACCACAGAGCCGGTGCCGATCCAGCTGTCCTGTCCGCCGGAGCGGTTGGCCTCCAGCACCACGTCATCCACTTCGGTATAGTTCACGAAGTCCGTGGTGGTGGCGAGATACACGGAGTGGTTGTACGAGTCCCCGGCCTCTTTCAGGTAGTAGATGTAGTACGTGCCGTCCTCATAGAAGGGCATGGTGTCCCCCACGTAGGGCTGGCTGCTGCCGTCCACCGCTGGGCGGAAGAAGGTCTTGTACTCGTAGGCGTCCTCCTGGCTGCCGGGGGTGCGCAGGTCTGTGAAGTCCTTGTCGTTGCCGGGGTCCGTGATCTGGTCCCCGGTGTTCTTGTCCCAGGCCGCATACAGGGTGAGGTCTCCCTCCACCTTGTCCGCGGACGCATCCCACGGCATGGTGAGCCCGGCGTCCTGATACCAGCCCGCGAAATTATACCCGTCCCGGGTGGGCGCGGCAACATCTGCAAGCGTGCTGCCGGATTTCACGGTCTGGCTCTCATAGCTCTCGCCGCTGTCCAGGTTGCTCTGGAAGGACACCGTGTACTCCGTGGTAGAGCAGCCGCTCAGAAGGATGCCGAGAGACAGAACGGCTGCAATGGCCGATTGAATCGTCTTTCTTCTCATGTGGGCCTCCATTTCTCACATTTCTCCGGATACGCACAGAGGGGATGCGATCATCCCCTCTGTGCGTCCCCAGTGTTTGCGGTGGTTACACCACGCTGCTCTGCCAGATCGTGATGTTGCTGAAGTCGATGGTCACCTCGCCCATGGAGGCCAGATCTGCCGAACCGAACTGGAACAGCATCTCAAAGTCCATATCCATGATCAGGGTCTCGGTGGTGGTGAAAGAGAAGGTCTGCTCCTCGGTGGTGAAGTCGATGCCCTCCTGGAGCCGCGGATCCCAGCTGCCAGCCGGGTTCAGGGCGAAGCTGCAGGACACCGGCTGGGAGGCCTTGGCGGTGATCTCCACGGTGAAGTAGCTGTCTGCGGGAAGGGTCATGTTCATGTAGAGCTTGTTGTGCCAGTCTGTGGCGCCGCCCTGGTCGATGCGGTAGCTGAGCACGCCGTCCTGGGTCCAGATGGTGCCAACGCCCCGCTCATTGTCCTCATCGGTGCCGTTGTACACGCCCCACTTATAGCTGTCTCCGTTGTAGGGGGCGGCGAAGCTGTCTATGGTCTTCACGGTCTCCAGGTCGCCCTCCATGGTGCCGAACTCCAGGTTGGTCACGGTGATGGTGTTGGAGGTAACGCCTGCGCTGGGGTTGCCGATCTGCATCCGGACCACGGGGTCGGAGACAGAGGCGCCGGCGGTGAAGCTGTGGGTGATGGTGATCTCCTCACCCGCGGTGAGGTTCAGGCTGTAGAAGTCTGCACGGGCCGCATCGTTCTGGCTCAGGCTCTCCACCAGCAGCTCGCCGGTCTGGTCCTGCTCAGACTTCACGGTGAACCGGTAGTAGTACTTGGTGCCGCTCTCGATGGTGTTGCCGCCCAGGGTCATGTCGGCCTTGATGCTCCAGATGCCGCCCTCGGTGGGATAGTTGTCGATCTGGAACACACCGGTGCCGTCCCCGGCGCAGGTGCCGGAGCCGTTGGCGCCATCGCCGGCGCTGAGGCTCACCGCGTCAATGCTCATGGTGGAGAAGTCGTTGTTGTACACGGGCACCTCGTGCTCTTCGCCGCTGATCTCATAGATTTCGATCTTGTCGATGGTAACGGTGAAGTTCTCCGGGGTGGTGTCTGTGGGGTTGTCCGGGTTGGGGGTGATCTTGCCCAGGTTGAGGATCAGCTCTACGGTGCCCTCAGCGGGGGCGGTGAAGGTGAGCTCGATGGGGGCGATCTCGGTGCCGATGGGGGCGTTGTAGGTGCCGCCGAAGGTCTCCCACTCCTCTGCCTGCTCATTGCGGGCCAGCAGATGCGCATAGGTGGGGGCGGTGGACTTGGCCCAGACCTTCACTCTGTAGTCTGCGGCCTTGATCTCCATGCCGGACTTGATGAGCTGGATGTCGCCATCGCCCTGGCCGGGGTCGGTGATGTCAAAGACAAATGCGCCCATCTTGTGCTCGCCGGTGGCGGCCACGCCCTCTGCGATGTGGGCGGCCCAGCCGTGGTCATCCACATCGCCGGGCTGGGTGAAGTCCAGGTTGAACAGTTCCACTGCATCGGCGGTGGCCTTAGTCACGGTGAGGGTGGCATAGGCGTTGCCCTCCAGGCCGCCCTTGTCCACCACGGAATAGGTCAGCTCATAGTCCCCGGGGTCTGCGGGGGTCACCTTGCCGTTGGAGAAGGTGAGCTCGGGGACGGAGGTGATGGTGATCTTCGCCGTCACATCGCCGTCTTCCGCATCGTTGGCAGTGACGCCGGCCATGGCATCGAACTCGTTGCCGGCCTGGACGGAGGAGTCCATCACGCCGCTGATGGTGGGGGCGGTGTTGTCGCCGGTGCTGGCATTGTTATTGCCGCTGTTGCCGCCGTTGTCGCCGGTATTGCCGCCGCCCTCGCCGCCACCGCCGCAGGCGGCGGTGGAGAGCAGCATGGCGGCGCTGAGAAGGATCGCCGCTACTTTACGCAGTTTCAGCATTTTGCTCGCTCCTATTTCATTCATTTTAGCTGGCGGGGGCTCCACGGATGGAGCCCCCGCCTTGATTCAGGGAGGACGCCCTGAGGGATAGGTTCAGTCTGTATTAGGCGTTGCCGGCATACCGGTCATAGGCTGCCTGGTACACTTCCTGGATGGCGGGCAGGTTGGTCCGGCCGTTCAGGTCGTTCACGAAGCTGGTCCAGTCTGCATCGGACACGCCGCCGTTCATCAGCCAGCGGATCAGGTTGGTGCGGATGTAGTCGTTCAGGTTGTTCTCATAGGAGCTCAGAGTGTTCTGCTCTGCGCTGGTGAACTGCAGGTTGGGGGTGGGGATGGTGTTGGCCGGGACGTACGGGGTGACGTACTTCTCCAGGCGCTCCAGACGCAGCTGGGCGCGGGGCTCCATGTTCACCACATGCTCCCAGGCGTAATCATTCAGGTAGATGATGCCCAGAGGGGCGTTCTGCAGGCGCAGCTCATCGGAGGTGAGCTCGCCGGTGAGGGGCTTCTGCACCAGCATGCCGTTGGCGTCCAGCTCTTCCTCATACACGATGCCGATGGGGCCGTAGTTGATCTGCGCGGAGATCAGAGGATCATAGTAGCGGTCGAAATAGGTCAGGAGGACTTCCACATTGGGGACGTCTGCGAAGAACACCAGCTCGCCGGTGCTGATCTCGGGGTTGTTGGACAGGCACACGGTCTGGTCGCCGTTGGGGCCAACCAGCGGGCAGCACACGATGTAGTTCTCGGGGTTGGAGACAACGGTCTCACTCTCCCACCAATAGAAGGCGCCGTAGGTCTCAAGGCCCTTGCCGTTGGCCAGGAAGTTGTCCTGGGAGATCTCGAAGGAGACTTTGTCGATGAGGCCCTTGGTCACCCAGTCTGCGATGAAGTTGGTGGCATCCTTGAAGCGGTCGTCCTGCACGGTGTAGGTCACCTTGCCGTCCACGATCACACGGTGCTCCAGGTTGTCGTTCAGGCCGAACATGCCGTAGAGGTCGCACTGGTTGCCCTGCCAGTTGTTGTACACAAAGCTCAGGGGACGCTCGTCATCGGCCTTGCCGTTGCCGTTCATGTCGTTGTCCCGGAAGTAGGTCAGCAGGCTCTCCATCTGGGCGGAGGTGAGGGTGATGCCGTCCACCAGGTCTGCCTCGGTGATGCCGTCCACGGCGCCGGCGTCAATGGCCACCTTGGCCCACTCTTTGTTCAGGAACAGGATGTTGGGGTTCTGCAGCAGGCCCATCTCCTCTACACGGGGAAGGGCATAGATCTTGCCGTCCTCAGAGGTAACCATGGCCTTGATGTCCGGGCGGTCATTGAGGATCTTGGCGAAGTTGGGCATGTACTCCAGATAGTCGCTGATGGGCAGGAGCACTTTGCGCTGGGCGTACTTGTTGATCTCGCCGGCGCTCATGCCTGCGTGGTAGATGGCATCGGGGCGGTCCTGGGCGTTGCCGAAGATCAGGTTCTTCTGCTGGCCGTACACGGACTCGGAGACGTTCTCCCAGTTCACATACACGTTGGTGCTGGCATAGAGATCCTGCATGATCTTCATGTCGTTGTAGTCCAGAGCGGACGCGTTCTTGGAGGAGTAGACGGTGAAGGACAGGGCCTGCTTGCCGGCGTCATTCAGGATGGGGGCGCTGGTGTCCGCCCACTGATAGCCGTAATCGGAGACCAGCTGGTCTACGCCGCTGGCTGCTGCGCCGCCGCCGTTGCCGCCATTGTCGCCGCTGGAGTTGTTGCCGCCGCCGGAGCTGTTGCCACCGCCGCCGCACGCGGCCAGGGACAGGAGCATGCCGCCGAGGACAAGGGACGCAAGGAACTTTTTCATGTGTAGTACCTCCTGATGTTTTTCCAATAATATTCTTCTATCGAATGAGAATTGCTTGGGAATACCGCTGGGGGATTAGCCCTTCAGGGAGCCGATCATCACGCCCTGTGCGAAGTACTTCTGCACGAAGGGGTACAGGCAGATCACCGGGGCGCTGGACACGATCACGGAGACATACTTGATCTGGTTGGCCATGCGGTACTGCTCGATCATGGTCTCGCCGGAGCCGCCGGTGGTGTTCTCGGAGGCGATGAGGATCTCCTTCAGCACCAGCTGCAGCGGGTACTGGGCCTCGTCCTGCAGGAAGATCATGGCGTTGAAGTAGCTGTTCCACTGGCCCACGGCGTAGTACAGAGCCATAACCGCCAGGATGGCCTTGGACAGGGGGATCACCAGTCCGGTGAAGATGCGGAACTCGCCGGCGCCGTCAATGCGGGCGGCCTCCACCAGGCCCTCGGGGATGCTGGACTCAAAGAAGGTTCTGGTCATGAAGAGGTTCCACACGGAGAGGATGGCGGGGAGAATCACGGCCCACATGCTGTTGAGCAGGTGCAGGCTGTTCATCACGTTGTAGAAGGGGATCAGGCCGCCGCCGAAGAACATGGGGATGATGAAGTAGATCATGAGGAGCTTCTTGCCCATGAGGGTCTTGCGGCTGAGGGCCCAGCCGGCGGGGATGGTAACCAGCAGGGACAGGATCACGGTGATCACGGTGTAGATGATGGTGTTCAGGTAGCCGGTCCACACATCGGTGCGCTCCAGAATCTTCTGGAAGCCGTCCATGGTGATCTTCACGGGATACAGCACCACTTCGCCGGCCAGAACGGCGTCCGGATCGGAGATGGAGGCGATGATGATGAAATAGATGGGGTAGAGAATGATGAGAGCCATCAGGCCCAGGAAGAGCCAGTTGAAGAAGTAGAAGACCTTGTCTCCCATGGAGCTCTTCATCAGAACGGGTTTCGCTTTCTTAGCCATATTCGTATCCTCCCTTATCTTAGAAGAGGCTGGTCTCGGAGAACTTCTTGGACGTGGTGTTGGCGATGATCAGCAGCACTACGTTGATAATGGAGTTGAAGAGGCCGATTGCCGTGGCGTATGCCTGATCGGGCACGCCGGTAAGACCTTTCTTATACACGTAGGTGGCGATCAACTCGGAGACCTGCAGGTTGCCGTCTGTCTGCATCAGCAGGGCCTTCTCATAGCCAACGCCCATCAGGCCGCCGATGGACATGATCAGCATCACGCTCACCATGGGCATGATGGCGGGGAAGTCCACATGGATCACCCGCTGGAACCGGGATGCGCCGTCCAGGATGGCCGCCTCGTGGAGGCCGGGGTCTACGTTGGACAGAGCTGCGATGTAGATGATGGCGCTCCAGCCGAAGTCCTGCCAGTTGCTGGAGAGGATGTACATGGGACGGAAGGCGGCGTTCTCCAGGAAGTAGGAGTACCGCTCACCGCCAAACTCGGCGACGATGTTGTTCACGAGGCCGTAGCGGCCGAAGAACAGGGTGAGCATACCTACCATAACCACCAGGGAGATGAAGTGCGGGGCGGTAAAGATGGTCTGCAGCACTTTGGCGCTCTTTCTGCTCTTGAGGGCGTTGAGGCAGAGGGAGATGATGATGGGGAGCGGGAAGCCGATGATGAAGCCCAGGATGCAGAGGATGAAGGTGTTCTTCATCAGGGGCCAGAACTGGACATCGGTGAAGAACCGGGTGAAGTTCTTGAAGCCAACCCAGATGGTGTACGGGCCCAGGATGGGGTCTCCGGGCATGAAGTCCTGGAACGCGATGAGCACGCCGTAGATCGGCAGGTAGTTGAACAGGAACACCACGAGGACTGCCGGGAACACCATGAGCAGCCATGGGGCATTCTGTTTCATTCTCCGGGCGAAGCTGCCATCCTGCAGGGAGTTGGCCTTCTTCGCCGGTGCGTTGGTTTTTGCCATTTGAATCCCTCTTTGCTATTAAATTTTTCGAGCTGTGCGGTTGGAAGGTAGGTCTGGCTGCGATGGATACAGCACAATGTGCATGCCATTGGACAGAATGCGGATGATGGCGTAGCCTTATGCAGCAAGAGCCGGAAAGCTCTTCTTCTGGATCGGCCTTTGGTTGCGTGGCTTGAAAGATAGTACCCTTTTTCTATTCCATGTGTCAGCCTCAGCTGGGGGTGCCGCTTGCAGACGCAGGATATAATTGGACAGGTTCATCGAGCGGAGATGTTTGGCTCCGCTCTCTTTTTTTGCTTGCATCTAACCGTCATTCATGATATACTCTAAGAGCGTATTTAAGAGGAGGTGGGAAGGATGTCACGGGTCGCAGCAAAAATAGAGTGTTCCAAAGAGGTATTTAAAGAACTCCAGGATCTGGCAAATGATCAGTCGAATCCACGCATAGCACTCCGTGCTTCCATGGTGCTTGAGTCAATGGGGGAAGAACAGATCAAAGACGTTGCGAGCAGGCACTCATGGCGTCCAGCAACCATTATCAAATGGAGGCAGCGCTTTTCGGAAAGTGGAATCGCCGGTCTTAAAAACCTGCCTCGAGGAATATCAGGAGGGATGTATGGAGCGCCCTTTCGGGAACAGCTATTGGAGACGCTTGGTACTCCACCTCCAGATGATCAATTGTACTGGACGGGCCAACTGCTCGCCGAAGCACTAGATGTACCAATATATATTGTTACACGGTATTTGCGCCAAGAGGGCATTCGCTTATTGGATGAACGCAGAAAACGGATTGGTCCTCTAGTCAAAGGAGAAGGGAAACAGCAAGACCCCAAGCGGATCTGTGAGGACAAGAAAGAATCAACAAACCTGGTTGAAGAAGATTCAAGCACTAAGAACACCCCATCTAAATGCACGTCGATAATTCCGCTAAAAATCACATGGGAGGAAAACTCAATGGAAAATGGCAGTAAAAAGTTAGATGTTGAAGTAATCGTTAGGGTAAAAGACGAAAATGGCGTTATATTCGAAGAAAACGCTGAATCGAAGGGCGTATTACCAAGCATTGAGCAGTTTAACATTGAAACCATGGAAGGCTATCTGGAGGATCTTGATACCGCAGAAAAGGCATTTTCTTCCACTAGCGATGCAGCTATCCGGGGTGCGTTCGGGAAACTCAGCAGCGAAATTGTAAAAAAAAACCTGATTGCCCCTCGGAATGATGTGGCAACGCAGTTGAGAGAAGCTGAAACGATGCATGGACGAACCACGATCTTGGTACCTCGCAGCCTCACGGTGAACATGAAGCCGAAAGAGCGTATCATGACGTTGGAAATGCGGGATACCATCAAGGAGTACTGCGAAGTATTGAGCTATCGTGATGCAGCTTACTTCTGTAACAAACACCAGCGCCGCAAGAGCGATACGGCGTTTAGCTACAGAACAATTGCTGATTACATAAACAGAGAGGGACAGGCTATCTATTCCTATGTTGTCCTATGGGCAGATGGCGTTCTCCGTGAACACAACTACGATCTCGATACTTTGCAGCCTCCAGAGGATAGTGAATACCGTGACGGTCCTGCCAAGTATATGGACATGTTCACCCTTTACGAATCACGAATAGCAGAATTCAACAAGGATAGGGAAGACCCCTTCAGAATAAAGGATGTTAGGTTGGTCAACCTAACAGAGACAGACCCGCCAGATTGTGTCTATTGCTGTCTTGATGGAATTCTATCTGCACGTCAAAAAGAGGCTAACCGCGAGTATCCCAAGTCAAATAAAAAAGGAAAAAAGCCAAAGAAATATGTTGAAAACATAGTGATTTGGATTCAATACAAGAATTTGGTGTATAGATTTGTTGCAAAGAAGTATAAAGATGCAATAAAATTTATAGTTGCTTTTCTTCTGCACAATAACTATATGAAAAAACATCTTGTTTTCTTTGCTGACGGGGCCAATGACATTAAGGACGCTTTGGAAAAGTACTTGCCGTATAAAAACTACGAACTCTATCTCGACTGGTACCATCTCGAAAAGAAGGACCGTGAGAATCTCTCAATGGCAATTAAAGGAAAGAAGGAAGAAAGGAATCAGATTCGCTACGAAGTAAACAAACGGTTGTGGGTCGGTAACGTTGACGATGCCATCAGCTACCTGCGTTCCGTTCCGCAAAAGAACATCAAGAATCAGTCTAAGTTGGAGGATGCCATAGCCTACATTGAGCGCAAACGCCCCTTCATCGGTTGCTATGCATTTAGAAGGCTCCTTGGTCTGATAAACTCCAGTAACCGCGTTGAAAAGTCTAATGACTTGATCGTTGGGGATCGCCAGAAGGGTAAATGCATGTCTTGGTCCTGGGATGGAAGCAATAGCCTTGCAATGATTACTGTTGTCGATGTGAATGGTGAGGCTGACACATGGAATAGAAAAAGGGTACTATCTTTCAAGCCACGCAACCAAAGGCCGATCCAGAAGAAGAGCTTTCCGGCTCTTGCTGCATAAGGCTACGCCATCATCCGCATTCTGTCCAATGGCATGCACATTGTGCTGTATCCATCGCAGCCAGCCCTACCTTCCAACCGCACAGCTCGAAATTTTTCCGGTCTCAGCCGGTAAAGACCAATTAGAACTTGTAGGACTTGCAGACGGGGGCGCAGGCATCGGCGGAGGCCTTGTCGTACCAGATCAGGTTGTTGCCGGTGGCCTTGTCGAACATCTGGATCAGTCTGGGCTGGGTGCTGAAGTTCACCTTGGCGCCCATGGACACGTCCACCTTCAGGTCGACGGTGGGGATGACCATGACCACTTCGTCCTTG
>CANRFN010000020.1 GCA_947629915.1 uncultured Oscillospiraceae bacterium
TCGCCAGAAAAATACCGGGTGCATTTTAATGCGCCCGGTCTAGCCCGCATGTGGTCAATGCGGTGTGGAAATTCAGGACTCAGAGATGTCGAACTCGGGGGTGTGGATCAGGATGTCTCCTTTTCCCATATAGGCCCGGATCATGTCCAATTCCGGCTTAGCATTGGTATAGGCGAAGACCCCCAGGTTCACAACATCATACTCCGGGAAGGCGGCATCTAAAGCGGGGCTATCAAAGCCGAAGCGGACGGAGGAGCCCCCGAAGAGGACGATCTTCTGCGCATCCCGGAGAGACCGGAGCCGGTCCATCTTGTCCGGGAAGGTGTCGTAGTAGGAGCCGGAGAAGACGGGTTTCTCGATGGCATTGAGGTGCAGCGTGGTGAGCTGTTCGCAGCCGGCAAAGGTCTCATCACTGAGGGTGCGGATATTATCGAAGAGGTAGAGCTCCGTGAGGACGGCATCCTGAAAGGCCCCGTCCTCCAGGGTGTACAGCGTATCCGGCAGGATCACCGTGGCACAGGTGGCACCGGCAAAGGCGCCGGAGGCAATTCCCCGCACCGGCAGGCCGTCCAGCTCTCCCGGGACGGTGAGGACGCTCTCGTCTCCCGCGTACCCCGTGATAGACACCCCATCGGCATAGGCGGTCCAGGTAAAGCGGTCTGCAGGCGTCCAGGGGCTCCACTGGGCATAGAGTGTGAGATCTTCTGCGGGATCAATCCGGCTGCCCAATCCCACCGCAATCCCGGCGCCGTCCGGCCTCGTGTTCCACCCGGTCTGGGTCCAGTCCGGCCGGGTGAAGAGGTCTGTGGCGGTGTTCCAGCGGAGATGGGCATTGGACACCGGCAGCTCGGTGGGTTCCGTGGCGGAGCCATCGTTGGGATCATAGCGGATCATAGTATCGCTGCGGGAGAGCACCAGAGACACCACGGTGGAGTACCGGACTGCGGACACGGTGAGCACCAGTCTGCCGCCGGTGGTGGGCTCTAAGGTATACTCCCCCCGGCACTGCACCCCGTCCACGGCGTACCCATCTGCGCACTGGATTGTGAAGGCGGCGTCCTGGCCGGGCATCACGGTGCGGGTGTAGTCCTCCGCGGTGAAGCCCTCCCCCTCCTCCAGCACGATGCGGACGCTCCCTGCGCCCAACTTACCACTCCCGCCGCACGCGGTGAGCAGCAGAACCAGCAGCACCACCCAGGCGAAGAGCCACGCCCTTCTCCTCATGCGATTGCCGTGGCCGCCGCGGCGGCGGATACAGCTGTGTCTGCCGCCGTCTCCCCGTCCGGGATGGGCATCATGATGTCGATGGAGAAGATCTGGTCCTCGGTGGAGATGTTCAGGGTGCCGCCGTACTTCTCCGCGATGCGCCGGATGCTGCGCATGCCGTACCCGTGATAGGCCTTGTCCGGCTTGGTGGTCTCGGGAAGGCCGTCCTTCAGCTGGAGGACGCCGTCAAAGGGATTCTCCACATGGATCAGGAGCAGCCGGTTGGTGCCATGCACCGAGAGGTGGATGAACCGCTTCTCCGGGGAGAGGGCGGAGGTGCACTCGATGGCGTTGTCCAGCATGTTCCCGAAGAGGGAGAAGATGTCCATGTTCTCCAGAAAGGCCATCTTGGCCCCCTCGGCGATGCAGGTGAACTGGATGCCGTTGGTGGCGCAGTGGAGCCGCTTGTCTGTGAGGACCACGTCCAGGGTCTCATTGCCGGTGTGCACGGCGCTGTTGTATATGGAGACGGACTGCTCCAAACTGTCCAGGTACGCCGGGTCCACCTGTCCGCTCTCCCGGAGGTGGCGGATCTGGTGCTTCAGGTCGTGGCACTTGATGTTCAGGGCATCGATGTTCTCCTTGATGAGCTGGTACTGCCGCTGCTCCCCCTGCCAGAGGATCTGCATGGTGTGCAGCTCCGTGTGCTCCCGGGCGGAGAGCAGCATGCGCACCTGGATGAGCAGCATGAAGAAGTAGAAGACGATCTCGCCGCCGTTGAGGATGTTGTAGAGGAGAAGGTTGTAGTTGGCGATGACCATGCTCTCGAAGTAGAAGATGGGTGTGAGGATGGACACCAGCAAGAGCAGCAGCATGGCGTTGATGGCCGGGATCTCGCCGCCCTTCAACTGTTCCATTCTCCGGCCGATGGTGAGGTACATGCAGGTGTACACCAGCACAAAGCAGCCGATGTAGAGGGCGATGTGGGGGATGGTGTTCTCCACAAAGTAGGGCGCCAGGGCGCTGTTCAGCCGGCAGATAGAGGCCACGATGAGAAAGAGCCGGTCTGTGATGTACCAGGTCATGAAGCCGGAGCCGAAGCAGAAGAGCATGTTCCAGGGGCTCTCATGGTAGCAGAAGAGCAGCCCGGCGATCATGATGGTGATGAGGATGCCGGAGTACAGGGCCTCCAGGGCGATGCTGCCCCCGTAGGTGTAGGCGAACACCAGGCAGAGCAGGCGCACCGGGACCAGCACCGCTGCCGCCCGGAGCCAGAAGCGGGGCCGCTTCTCGCAGCGCCAGGCGAAGAGCAGCGTGGCGGAGAGAAAGGCGATGAAGATGTCCAAAAACTTCACATGGTGCACGAGCCAGGGCACGAAATCCTGGGGGAACACGTTCCTCGCCTCCTGTATGTTTCTACTATGGATCGAAAATGACGGCGCAGATGCAGCCTATTTCCCGCTGAGATAGTCCGTCACCGCGGCGAGAAAGGCCTTCCGCCGGCGGATGCTCACGGTGAGGTTGGCATCCCCCACCTTCACCGTGTTGCCGTCCACGGAGACCACATGGCGGAGGTTCACGAGACAGGAGCTGCTGCAGCGGACAAAGTGATAGGGGGTGAGCTCCTCCTCCACCTCCGAGAGCTTGCCCCAGGACTCCAGCCGGCCCACTTCGGTGTGGTACAGCAGCAGGTGGTCTCGGATCTCCACATAGCGCACCTGGGACACCTTCACCCGGTGGATCGTCCCGCTGGACTGGATCACCAGCTCCTTCTCCCCCCGCTGGGCGATCCGCTTCAGGGCCTTGCGGAGCATGGAGGAGAACCGCAGGGCGTTGATGGGCTTCACAACGAAGTCCAAGGCGTCCACCTCATACCCGTTCACCGCAAACTGCTCCATGTTGGTGATGAACACCAGGCCCACGTCCGGGTCCATCTCCCGCAGCCTCCGGGCGGCGTCCATACCGTTGAAGTGGGGCAGCTGGATGTCCATGAAGATGAGGTCCGCCCCGGGCCGGTACGCCTGGAGAAACAGCTTGGGGTCTGTGTAGGTCTGCAGGGCAAAGCGCACATTCTGCTCCGCTTCAAACCGGCGGAGACAGTCCTGCAGCTGGGCCAGATCCTGGGGATCGTCCTCGATGATGATGATCTGCACCATGTGCCCACTTCCCTTCCTTGCGTCCCAATGATCTACGCCATTTTACCACGGCCCGCAAAAATAGCAACTATTTTCCGAAAAAAGACAAGGATGAAATTCCGTAGGAGCATCAATGTGCATGGCAGGCCCTGCAAAGAATTGTCTCTGATTTGGTTTATTTTTCTATCGTTTCTCTCATACCAGTCCTCTGCATTTTGGGTAACCTGCACAGAGAATCAGCCGTTTTCCGCCGGCCGTCTGGCAACACTTGCGTAAAATCCCGCAACGCTTGCGAAATAGCGCTGGACACTGCCGGGGGGACTGGGTATCATGCAGACAGCAGTTGCCGCAAGGCACCGCACGGGGCTGGGAGGCCCCGATCGGTTGGAAAGAAGAAGAACGACAAGGAGGAAAAGGATTTGAGAAACCTGGCTTATCTGCACAGAGGAGATGTTTTTTTTCGAAAAAGTTCCTTAATTTGCCCCCAGCATGGAACGCAACTCACATTGCTGAATGAGCTATAGTGTGCGTGTATGACGGACATAGTAGCATATGAAAGCAGCCACATGTGCAAGTCCTGGGTCGGCACCATTGAAGGCACTGTGAATACCAATACAAACGTTGCCACATCAGAACAAACTGGGCTAAGACGCGGCCAGAATTGCTGCTAGCTATGCAAAACGAGTTCAAGCTGAGTTGAACATACGCCGCCCCAAACTGCTGTCCTTCGCTGGCGCACAGTCTCGATTTTGGCGATACAATTCATGGACCTGTTTTCTATGGCCTTCAGAAGTTCAGAGGATCCCCCGCTCAAACCCGGGCTCGTCCGTGGCAAGGCGTTTGTGCTCGGAAATGTTCTGAAAAGCCGTGATTTCCGAAGTTCCAATGAACTTATGTGGCAAGGTCGTATCCTCTATGCAGATAAGCCAGGTTGAGAAATTCGAAGCTTTGGTCCGGACTCACCGCCCTCTTCGCCGTGGTCCTCGTGATCGCGGTACTGGGACAGAGCCTGGCCCTCACCAACGCGAGTTATATCAACTCCGCGCTTGGCACCGCCACCAGCAAGGTGGAGATCACCGGTGAGGTGGGAGATACCACCTACTACAAGAGCAGCTTCGGCAGCTTCGATGACCCCGCAGCCCAGGCAAAGCTGCTGGAGGCCACCTTCGAGCAGAACAAGAACGAGATGCGCGAGGGCGCCGTGCTGCTGAGCAACAGCGGCGTGCTCCCCATGGGAGATGACGTGAAGAAGATCTCCGTCTTCGGCCACGCCGCCGTGGACCCGGTCTTCCAGGGCTCTTCCGCCGGTACCAAGGTATCGGACGGCGCTCTGAACACGGTAAACCTGAAGCAGGCTCTGGAGAGCCAGGGCTTTGAGGTGAACGGCGCCCTGTGGGACGCCCTGAAGGCACAGCCCACCACCCGCACCTCTGGCGAGGGCAGCGCCTGGGGCGGCGCTCCCCCGACGGGATCTGCCGCCGGCACCGAGGAGAACAAGGCCTTCTATGAGGGCCAGCGCAGCACCTGGGCCGATTACAAGGACGCCGCCATCGTGGTGTTCACCCGCGAGGGCGCCGAGGGCAACGACCTCAAGATGCAGGACGTGGACGATGACGGCACCACTCCCATGAGCTCCCTGGCCCTGCACCAGAACGAGAAGGACCTGCTGGCCCTGGTCCGCGAGGACTTCGACAAGGTCATCGTGCTGCTGAACAGCGCATACCAGATGGAAGTCCATGAGATCCTCCCGTACTGCGATGCACTGATGTTCATCGGCACCCCCGGCCACCAGGGCTTCACCGGCGTGGCGGAGATCCTCCGGGGCGTTGTGAACCCCTCCGGCCACCTGGTAGACACCTACGCCACCAGCTCCCTGTCCGCACCCGCCACCGTGAACTCCGGCACCGATACCCCGAAGTTCTCCAATGCGGACGCCATCAACAGCGCCATCGGCTCCGATGAGACCGCGGAGTACATCTCCTTCCAGGCGGAGAACATCTACATCGGCTATCGGTACTATGAGACCCGGTATGCAGACGCCGTCATGGGCAAGGGCAATGCCACCGATCCCGCGGGCGCCCTGGCCGGTGCCTCCAGCTGGAACTACGCCGATGAGGTCCAGTTCCCCTTCGGCTACGGCATGAGCTACACCACCTTCTCCCAGACCCTGGACAGCGTGGACGTGGGCGAGGATGAGATCACCGTGAAGGCCACCGTGACCAACACCGGCTCCGTGGCCGGCAAGTCCGTGGTGGAGCTCTACGCCCAGACCCCGTACGGAGACTATGAGATCCAGCATAAGGTGGAGAAGTCCGCCGTGCAGCTGGCCGGCTTTGCCAAGACCGGCATGCTGGAGCCCGGCGCCTCCGAGACCGTCACCATCACCGTAGACAAGTATCTGCTGGCCAGCTGGGACTCCACCGCCCATGACGGCGAGGGCGGCTACATCGTGTCCGAGGGAGACTACTACCTCGCCATCGGCGACAACGCCCACGATGCCCTGAACAACATCCTGGCCGCCCAGGGCTACACCACCGCCAATGCCATGACCGCAGACGGCGATGCCGCCAAGACCCACAAGTGGACCCAGTCCTTTGACGACAACAAGTACCGCACCGGTGCCAACGGCGCCATCGTGGCCAACCAATTCCAGGACTGCGACCTCAACTACTGGATTGAGGGCGCCGGCACCTACCTCAGCCGCAACGACTGGGCGGGCACCTATCCCGTGAAGCAGACCACCGTAGACGCCACCCAGGAGATGATGGACATCCTGGACGGCGAATGGTATGAGAAGCCGGCAGACGCCCCCTCCTATCAGGAAGTGGCGGCCAAGTTCGGCGTGAACTCCGGCCTCAACCTGGCCATCATGAAAGACGTCCCCCTGGAGGACCGGGAGACCTGGGAGCAGTTCATCTATCAGCTGACGCCCGAAGATCTGCCCAACGCCACCGCTGAGAGCTTCCAGTGCCCCGCTGTGGGAGACATCTCCCCGGACTTCGGCGTGGGCGATGGCTGCGACTCTGTCGGCGGCACCCTGCCCCACACCGTGGAGTTCAACGGCGAGCAGGTGAATCCCCCCACCACCCGCTACTGTTCCAAGATCATCCTCACCGCCACCTGGAACAAGGACCTCTTCGCCGAGCGCGGACGCCTCATGGGCGAGGACGGCCTCTGGAGCGGCTTCATGATCAACTACAGCCTGGGCGCCGATCTGCACCGCACCCCCTTCGGCGGCCGGAACTACGAGTACATGTCCGAGTGCCCCATCATGTCCTATCTGGCCTCCATCCCCGAGGTGGAAGCCATGGAGAAGACCGGCTCCCACATGGGCTGCAAGCACTTTGTGGGCAACGACCAGGAGTTCTACCGCTCCGGCGTGGCGCTGTTCTTCACCGAGCAGGCCTTCCGTGAGGGCAACCTCCGGGCCTTCGAGGGCGGCGTCCGGGTGGCCAACTCCGGCGGCATCATGCAGTCCTTCGAGCGCCTGGGCCTGAAGTGGGCCTCCGCTAGCAAGGCCATGAACACCGTAGTGCTCCGCAACGAGTGGGGCTGGAACGGCGCCATCGACACCGATGCGGCCCCCTGCTTCGGCGAGTACGCAGACGGCGGCTATCTGAACCACGCGGCAGAGGTGCTGGACGCTGGCACCCAGGAGTGGTGCCTGGACGGCGTGGGCGGCCACGGCACATGGGTTCTGAACAAGGCCAAGGAGACCGACGACGGACACCTGCTGGAGCTGCTCATCGAGGCAGCCATCAGCTGGGAGTACGCCATCAGCCGCTCCGTGGTTACCAACGGCACCGCAGCCAACGCCAAGATCGTGGCCGTCACCCCGTGGTGGCAGACCGCCTTCACCGCAGGCGTGGCAGTGGCAGGCGTGCTCACCGCAGTGTGCTTCGTCATGCTGATCGTGAGCAAGGTCTCCAAGCCCAACAACAAGAAAAAGAACTGAGGAAGGAGGAGCACCATGAAAAACAAAGCTTCTGGTTTCTTCTTCGCCTGCATCGCAGCCGTGCTCACCGTGGCCACACTGGTGATCGTGCTGATGTACGGCGGACAGGGCGGACAGGTTGCCACCCCGGCCATCATCGCCCTGGTAGTCGCCCTTCTCTGCGAGGTGTCCTGCTTCTTCGGTGAGAAGGTCTGGACGGACTTCACCGGCATCGGCGCCGCCGTGTGCCTGGCCTATGCCCTGATGCGGGTCCTCTCGGACGGCATCTGGAACATCGCCGAGTCCGTAAACGGCATCAAGATGGTGGGCCTTCCGGAGCTGGCCGGCATGAACATCACCATGGCCATCGTGAACGCCATTGCCATCGTGGCAGCGGTGATCTGCTGCTTCACCAAAAAGAGCAAATAAGCACCCTTCCACAATCCATCCCGAAAACAGTAAGGGTTCAGTGCGGACGGCCGCCCGGGCATGACCCGGGCGGCCGTCTGTTATTCCAAACCAATAGAGGTGTTCCAACTTGAGAGCAGTCCCCTTCCACACCGGCTGGACCGTGTGCCACGCCGGCGATGAGGCCAATGCCAAGCCCGTAACCCTTCCCCACGATGCCATGCTGTCTGAGCCCCGCACCGAGGACAGCGCCGGCGGCACCAACACCGGCTGGTTCGCCTGCCGGGACTACATCTATGCCAAGACCTTTGACGCCCCCGAGAACGCCGCCTACATCGAATTCGAGGGCGTCTATCACAACGCGGAGGTGTGGCTGGACGGCCAGTCTGTGCCCGCCCATCCCAACGGCTACTTCAGCTTCAAGGTCCCTGTATCCCCAGGCCACCACACCATCAAAGTGCTGGCCCACAACGCAGACTCCCCCAACTCCCGCTGGTACTCCGGCGCCGGCATCTACCGCCCGGTCTGGATGGTGGAGCTGCCCGAAAAGCACATCCTGCCCGAGAGCATCGCCATCAAGACCCTGGACTACAAATCCCGCAAGGTCTCCGTCTCCTGCAAGACCACCGAGGCAGACGGCATCGTCACCTGCGAGATCCTGGACAAGGACAAGGTGATCGCCTCCCAGACCGGCTCCGGCACCATGACCTTCCCCCTCACGGGCACCAGGCTCTGGAGTGTGGAGGCCCCCAATCTCTATACCTGCCGCCTAACCTACGGAGAGGACGTGCAGGAGGTCCGCTTCGGCATCCGCACCGTAACCTGCGATGCCAAGACCGGCTTCTGCGTGAATGGCAAGCGGACCCTGCTGCTGGGCGCCTGCGTCCACCACGACAACGGTCTTCTGGGAGCCATTGAGCACCCCTTTGCCGCCCGCCGGAAGATCGCCCTTCTGAAAAAGGCCGGCTTCAACGCCATTCGCAGCTCCCACAACCCCTGCTCCAAGGCCATCCTGGACGCCTGCGATGAACTGGGCGTGATGATCCTGGACGAGTACGCGGACATGTGGTACATCCACAAGACCCAGTACGACTACGCCAACTACATGGAGAAGCGGTGGAAGGAGGACCTGCGGCAGCTGGTTGCCAAGGACTACAACCACCCCAGTGTAGTGATGTACTCCATCGGCAACGAGGTCTCCGAGACCGCCCAACCCAAGGGCATCGATCTCACAGGCCAGATGCGGGACTACCTCCACACCCTGGACGATCGCCCGGTAACCTGCGGCATCAACATCTTCTTCAACTTCCTGAGCTCCATGGGCTTTGGCGTCTATTCGGACGACAAGGCCAAGGCAGAGGCCGCGAAAGCCGCACAGAACAAGGGCAAACCCCAGAAGAAGAAGGCCGTGGGCAGCGAGTTCATCAACAACGTGGCGGGCCTTCTGGGGGCCGGCTTCATGAAGTTCGGCGCCACCCTCCACGGCAGCGATGTGAAGACCCGGGGCGCCTACACCAAGCTGGACGTGGCCGGGTACAACTACGGCGTGAACCGGTACCCCAAGGACCTGAGGAAGTACCCGGACCGGGTGATCCTGGGCAGCGAGACCTTCGCCGAGGACGCGGTCACCTTCTATGATCTCGCTCAAAGAAACCCGGCCCTCATCGGAGACTTCGTCTGGACCGGCATGGACTACCTGGGCGAGGTGGGCCTGGGGGCCTGGGAGTACAAGGACTACGCCCCGGTCTTTGAGCACGAGCCCGGCTGGATCACCGCCGGCGCCGGCACCATCGATCTCGTGGGCACCGAGACCAGCCAGATGGCCTATATGCAGGTGGCCTACGAGCTCTCTCCCGTCCGGATCGGAGTGATCCCGGTGAAATACGCCAATGAGAAGCACTCCCCCGGCGCCTGGCGCATGACGAACGCCATCGAGAGCTGGTCCTGGCAGGGCTGCGAGGGCAAGGAGACCACCGTGGAGGTGTACGCCCGGGGCGCGGAGGCGGAGCTGCAGCTGAACGGCAAGTCCATCGGCAGGAAGAAGCTCCCCGCCAACCAGCAGGTGAAGTTCAAGGTGGCCTATCAGCCAGGAGAGCTCACCGCCATTGTCTACGATGGCGCCGGACGAGAGACCGCCCGCACCAGCCTCCGCACCGCCGGACCGGAGACCCATCTCACCCTCATCCCGGAACAGAGCACCGTGAAAGAGGGCGAGCTGCTCTACGTCCGCCTCCGCTACACGGACAAAGATGGCACCGTGAAGCCCCTGGAGCGGGGGGACATCAAGGTTGCCGTGAAGGGCGGCAAGCTCCTGGCCCTCGGCAGCGCCTGCTCCTACAACGAGCGCGGCTATCTCACGGACACCACAGACACCTACTACGGCGAGGCCCTGGCCATCGTCCAGCCGGACGGCACCTCCGCCATCGACCTCACCGCATCAGACGGCAAGCACACCGCCGCCTGCTCCGTACCATATCAGGCATAATACAGCGCAATCAGAACGGCCGCGGCGGCTGCCCGAGCGCTGCCGCCGCGGCCCGTTCCGAACCGCTCAGAAAGGAACATCGCCATGGCAAACGAAAAGAAGGGCATCTGGGGATCCCCCATCGCCCAGTCCCGGATCAAATCCTCTGACGTCAAGCTGGCCGAGATGCTGTTCGGCTACTTCATCGGCCCCTTCGGCGCTCTTCTGAGCTCCGGCATCTTCACAAGCCAGCTGCAAAACTACCTCACCAACGTCCTCAAGCTGGACCTGGCCTTCTTAACCGGCCTCCAGCTGGTGTCCACCCTCTTCATCGTGGCCGCCAACCTGATCGTGGGCCAGCTCATCGAGCGCACCCGCACTCTGGCAGGCAAGGCACGGCCCTGGGTTCTCCTCTCCGCCCTCACCCTCTCCATCGCCAGCGTGCTGATGTTCGTTGTCCCCTTCCAGAACCAGGTGGCCCGGATGGTGTGGATCGCCATAGCCTATAACCTCTATTACGCGGTGGCCTTCCCCATCTACAACACCGCCAACTCCACCCTAATCCCCGTCTCCACCCGAAACAGCCAGCAGCGCTCTGCACTGGCCTCCTTCACCAACGTGGCTGGATTGGGTGTCATGGGCGTGGGCTCCATGATCTTCCCCACCTTGGTCTCCATGGCCCTGAAGGAAGACCAGGGAAGGTGGCTGGTGGCTATGCTGGCCGTGGGCATCTTCACCGCCCTCACCATCCTCCTCCAGTTCCAGTTCACGAGAGAGCGGGTAACCGAAGAGGGCGGAGATGATGCTCAACAGCAGGCCGCCCCGCCCATCGGCCAGCAGCTGAAGGCCGTTACCAGCGACAAGATGTGGTGGCTGGTCATCCTCTTCTACCTCTGCTTCCAGTGGGCCGGCGCCATGAAGAACGGCTCCATGACCTTCTTCTGCCAGTGGGTGATGGACAACAGCTTCTTCGGCATGGAGGATTTGGGCTCTGCCTGGGGCATGTCCCAGTCCCTCCTGGCCATCCTGGGCGCCATTCCCATGGCAGTGGCTGCCGTGTTTGTGGTGCCCCTCAGCAATAAGTTCGGCAAGCGCATGGTGACCTTCATCGGCATGGTGGTGGGCTGCATCGGCGGCGTGATCGCAGGCCTCGGCAACGGCGCCATCATCCCGGTGGCCATCGGCGTGGCGCTGAAGTGCCTGGGCTCCTCCCCGGCGGCCTATCTCATTCTCGCCATGCTGGCGGACGTGATTGACCACATCGAGTTCACCAACAACATCCGCACAGACGGCCTCACCATGTCCATCTACAGCAGCCTCATGGTGGCCGGAACCCCCATCTGCAACGCTATCTTCAGCGCCATGCTTGGCGCCAGCGGCTATAACCAGAGCGCCGATGTGGCCCTGAACACCGCCGGACAGACTGCAGCCGCCCAGACCGCCATCACGGTGAGCTACATCTGGGTGGAGACCATCGGCTACGCGATCTGCGCCCTTCTGATCTTCCTCTGGACCGTGGAGAAGAACCTCCCCGAGGAGCAGAAGGCCATCGCCGCCCGGAAAGCCGGCAAGTAATCCCCTCGCCAATCCTCCTTCCTTTTTCGTCGCGCAGCAGAGAGCAGGCCCCCCACGGCCTGCTTTTTGCTGTCCTAAGTCGGGCAGGATGGTAAACGTTCCGTTCTGTATAAACTCAAATTTTCCTTCCAAAGAGTTTTATGCTATTCATAATTGAGAAATGTTTGTAAACTGGGACGGCAGAGGCCGGGTCATGAGACCTGGCCTCTGCCGTATTGGAAAAGTAGGAGGAACGCACACCTGAAGTCGGCGCGGTTTCGGTTTTGAGATATCCCCTTACCCGATGGGATCGCCTTTCCACCCCTTGCGGTATGTCAGGATCCACCGGGTGTAGTACAGAGCGATGAGCAGCCAGACCACCACGCCTACTGCGAGAACGGCCTTTCTCCAGCAATACAGATCCATGCCGGTACGGGACAGCGCCTCAGTGTTTGCAATCGTGTATCGGATGTTGTACTTGCCTGATGCAGCGCCTGCTGCCCCTAGAGGTATCTGTGGCGTCTGCAGTGAACTTGCTGTTCTCCATCAGAGACAGGGCCAGATCGTTGCCGGCACGAACAGAGCCTTTACTGTCCTGGGTGGTGCAGGACATGACGCAGTCTGTGATCACCATGCCCTGGGCACCCTTCACCGTACAGATCCTCTTTCCGAGCAAGCCCGCTTTAGACTTGCGTCACGCGGGCAGATGAGATTACGATAGTCATCGTGCGTACCAGGCCATTCCACCCATTTGCAAAAGGATCTCCCCGAGGAGCAGAAGACCATCACCGCCCGGAAAGCCGGCAAGTAATCCCCTCGTCAATCCTCCTTCCCTTTTTGCCGCCCTGGGCTGGGCAGTATGGTTAACGTTCCATTCTGTATATTCCTTAAAATCATTTTCTTAAAGTCTTAGACAGCGAATAATTAAGATTGGTTTGTAAACCAAGACAGCAGAGGCTGGGTCATGAGACCTGGCCTCTGCCGTTAGAAAGTAGGCGATACGCACACCTGCGGTCGGAGCGGTCTCGGCTTTGAGATATCCCTTACCCGATGGGATCGCCTTTCCGCCCCTTGCAGTATGTCAGGATCCACCGGGTGTAGTACAGAGCGATGAGCAGCCAGACCACCACGTCTACTGCGATAATGGCCTTTCTCCAGCCATACAAATCCATGCCGGTGCGGGACAGCGCCTCAGAATTTGCAATCGTTTATCGGATGTTGTACTTGCCCGATGCAGCGCCTGCTGCCCGTCTGCGGTATCTGTGGTGTCTGCTGTGAACTTGCTATCCACCATCAGAGACAGGACAAGATCGTTTCCGGTACGGACAGAGCCGTTACTATCCTGGGTGGTGCAGGACATGACGCAGTCTGTGATCACCATGCCCTGGAATCCCCTTCACCCTGCAGATCCTCTTTCCGAGCAAGCCCGCTTTAGACTTGCGTCACGAGGGCAGATGAGGTTATGATAGTCATCGTGCGTGCCAGGCCATTCCATCCATTTGCAAAAGGATCTCCCCTGGAGCAGAAGGCCATCGCCGCCCGGAAAGCCGGCAAGTAATTCCCTCGCCAATCCTCCTCCCTTTTTCATCGCGCAGCAGAGAGCAGGCACCCACGGCCTGCTTTTTGATTCCCTTGGTCTGGCAAGATAGTTAACGTTCCGTTCTGTACAACATACCGGATTCTATTCTAAAAGTTTTAGACATTTCATAATTGAGAAAAGCCTGTAAACCTGAAGTGCTCAGAGGCCGATGGAAAGCCGCCAGGTTACGGCATACCCCGATGCGCATAGACGCCCCCGGCGGCCCATCCCAGGGCCGCCGGGGGCATCCTGTCTCTATCGGTTTTGGTCCGGGCTCTCCGGCCTCCGCTGGAACCAGAGGTCCGGCAGCACCAGGGCGGCGTCCCCTGTGGTGCCGTCCTCGTAGTGCTTCCGCCAGGCCACCACGTACCGGACCGCCGCCCGCACCGGGTACCAGCCCTTCTGCTGCCGCTCTGCGATCCGGTTTTGCCCCGCCTGGGAGAGCCGCGCCACCGGCACGGCCTTGCCGTTGATCTGGGCGGTGAGGTAGATCCCGTCCAGCTGGAGGGGATCGCCGCTGCAGAGGGTACAGGCGTTTTTCTTCTTGCTCTCCCCCAGAGACCAGTCCAGAAAGAGGTCCCGGTGGCCCAGCTGCAGGGCCAGCTCATCCGGGTCCGGGTAGGACTGGCTGTCCAGGCGATAGGACACGCCGGGGACGTCCATGAACTCGTCAAAGAGGGTGGTGTCTGTGTGGATGGAGAGGTTGTCCTGGGCCCGGGTGGCGGCCACATAGATCTGCCGCCGCTCCTCGTCCCCGGGATTCCAGCACCCCTTCCAGAGGAGCCACACCTGGCGGAACTCGTGCCCCTTGGCCTTGTGGACGGTGGACACATAGACGGTGTCTCCCGTCTCCGCCGCGTCCTCCAGCCGGGACTCCCACAGGTACTCCTCCAGATCGGATTGATACAGCTGGCTGTGCACTTCCCGGAAGGCGTCTAAAAGGGCCTCCACCTGCCAGAGACAGGCGCTGCGCTGGAACTTGCGGTGCAGCTTGTCCCGGGCGCTGTCCCAGCTGTCTGGGGAGTACACCGAGGCCTCCGGCGGCTGCTCCCGGTCCAGCCACATCAGGAAGGACCGGACCTCCAGGATGTCGATGAGCTTGGAGTTCTCCTGGGACTGGATGAGCCGGGCGGGAATTCCCTTCTTCTGCAGCATGCCGGTGAGCACCAGGGCCTCATCGTTGGTGCGGGTGAGCACACAGGCGCTGCCCTGCTGTCTGGCACACACCTCCGCCACCACCGCCTGCTCCAGGTTGGCCCCGGTGTGGCGGACGATGGCCACGCCACCGGCCTCCTCCCGCACGGCGGCGATGGGCTCCGTCTTCATGCGGTTTTGTAGGGTGCTGGCAAAGGCGTTGGCGAAGGACACAATGGCGGTGCCGGAGCGGTAGTTGTCTATCAGGTTGTACTGGACGGCGTCCATCTTCTCCGGGAGCATCCGCATGTACTGGGCGCTGGAGCCCCGGAAGGCGTAGATGTTCTGGTCGTCATCCCCCACGGCGATGATGCGAAGGCCATCGTTGCGCTCCAAAAGGGCCTGCACCAGATCGAACTCCGCGGCGCTCATGTCCTGGGCCTCATCGATCACCAGCACCCGTTTGGCGGACCCGGCCGGCTCCGCACCGCCGCTGCGCAAGAGGGCCGCCGCCTGCTGCACCGCGCTCTCCGCATCCTCCAAAGACCCAGACCGGCCCAGCAGCCGGAAGGCATAGGAGTGGAAGGTGCGGATCTCCACGTAGCGGGCGGCGCTGCCCACAAGAGCCAGGAGGCGCCCGTAGAACTCGGTGGCGGCGGCCCGGGAGAAGGTGAGCATGAGCAGCTGTTCGCTCTTCACGTCCTCCAGGGTGAGGATGGCCGCCAGCTTGTGCACCAGCAGCCGGGTCTTGCCGCTGCCGGGGCCGGCCGCCACCACGATGTGGGGAGATCTGTCGTCCTGGATGATCTCCAGTTGCCGCTGGGAGAGCTCTCCGAAGAGCTTCTGATACCGCTGGGGGGTGATGTTCCGGGTGATCTCCCGCTCCCGGTCTCCCTTGAAGTACTTGTGGAGAAAGCGCTGGTAGTCCATCTGGAAGTAGTCCTGGACGAACTGGAGGGCGGCACTGTAGTCCCGGACCATCAGGTTGGCGTACTCCCCCACGATGTGGATCTGCTGGATGCGCTGCTGGTAGAAGGCGTCCAGGAGGCGGTAGTCCTCTCGGCGGTACTGGGCCCGGTTGTCTTTCAGCTGCTTCAGCTCCATGCCGTTATACAGCACCGCAAAGCCGTCCTCCAGCTTCAGAATCTCCATCCGGGCGAGAAAGAGCAGCGCGTCCTTCACCTCTTCCAAGGTGGCGCCCTGCGTCCCGATCCGGCTGCCCCGGTAGTCCTGGAGGAGGCCCACCAGGGAGAAGCGCACCTGCCGGTCTCCGGGGGTTCCGGCGGTCTCCGCCTCAAACCGCTCCAGCAGATACCGGGCCACGTCCTGCCGCCGCTCTGCCCGGGCGGTGAGCTGCTTCCGATTGCCGCGGGGCCGGACACAGAGGACGCCGGTCTCCTTGTCCTCCTCCTTGCGGATGTACCCCATGGTGCGCAGGTGAAAGAGGATGCTGCGGATCCGCTTCTCCGAGGCGTCTTTCAGCCCCTGGTTGCGGGCGTCCTCGTTCAGGGCCCGGGCGGTACGGACAAAGCCGTCCTCGGTGATCTGGGAGAGGAGGAATGTCTCCAGGACAGCACAGCGCTCCAGCTTCTGCCTCCCGTCCTTTCCGGTCTGCAGGACGGCGGACATGTCCATGTTGTCCTCCAGCAGCCCCTCTTGCCGCATCAGGTTGACGCAGTTCACCACTTCCTCTTTGGCGATCCCCAGCATGTCCGCCAGGTAGTCCACCCGGGACTCCGCCTCGGCGCCTCGGGCGTGCACGGTACTGCGGCTGGAGATGAGAGACTGGAGGATCCGCCTGGCCCGCATCTGGAGCTGCTCGTCCTGGAAGAGCGGCGATGCCTCCAGGCGGGCGGAGGCCTCCATCATGGAGTTCACCTTGATGCTGGTGGCGTACACATGGGGGACGTTCTTGCCCCGGCTCACGTAGCCCGCGGTCTCCAGGGCGTTCACCGCGGCCCGGACCTTGGTCTCGATGTCCCTGTGGTCGTCATCCCAGCCGGCCTCCCGGGCGATCTCCAGGGCGGAGCAGCACACGGTGCCCCGCTTCCCGGTGAGCCCCTTGATGGCCTTCCAGATCTGCTGGATCTCGCTGAGGGTGAGCTTGCTCCGGTTCAGCTGGAGAAAGTGCTTGTCCAGGTCCCCCTCGCTGAAGAGGACGTAGCAATCTGCCTCCATGGTAGGGTCTCGTCCCGCCCTGCCGGCCTCCTGGACGTAGTCCTCCAGGGAGGCAGAGATGTCGTAGTGGACCACCAGCCCCACGTCTTTCTTGTCCACGCCCATGCCGAAGGCCGAGGTGGCGGTGATCACAGAGACGTCTCCGGTGAGAAAGGCGTCCTGGTTTTTGGTCTTCTGGGCGGACTCCATCTGTCCGTGGAAGGGCAGGGCCTCAATGCCGTCCTGGGTGAGCCGGTCTGCCAGGTCTGTGGTGGCCCTCGTCCGGGAGGCGTACACGATGGTGGGGGCCTTCTTCTGGACGATCAGGTTGCGGAGGGTCTCATACTTCTCCTCCGGGGAGTTCTGAAACAGCACGGTATACCGGAGGTTCTCCCGGGCGGCAGACGTTGCGAAGAGCCGCAGCTGCAGGCCCATCTCCTTGCGGAAGTAATCCCGGATGTCCTGGATCACCTTCTGCTTAGCGGTGGCGGTGAAGCAGGAGACGGGGATGGGCTTCTGCAGGTGTTTTGCCGCATGCAGCTCCCGGAGAAAGGGGGCGATATAGAGGTAGTCCACCCGGAAGTCCTGGCCCCAGGCGGAGAAGCAGTGGGCCTCATCGATCACGAAGCGCACCACATTACGCCCTTCCAGCAGCCGGGTAATAGTCCTGGAGCGCAGCATCTCCGGGGAGATGTACAGCAACGAGGCCTGGCCGTTCTGGACCCGCTCCAGGGCGTTCTGCCGCTCGATGGGGTCCAGCATGCCGTTCACGGTTACCGCGTTGTCTATCCCGATCTTCACCAGGTTGTCCACCTGGTCTTTCATCAGGGACTGCAGCGGGGAGATCACCACAGTGAGGCCCCGGACAGACTCCGCCGCCATGAGGGCCGGCAGCTGGAAGGTGATGGACTTTCCGCCGCCGGTAGGAAAGACGGCCAGAAGGGACTCCCCGTCTGCCGCAGCTTTGGCCGCCCGCTCCTGCAGGGGCTCTCCGTTGTATTTCCGGAAGTCCTGGAAGCCGAAAAAGTGCCGCAATCCGGCGTGGATGTCCAGTTTGGCCTCACAATAGGGGCAGCCCTCCTTGCACGGGGTCTGCCGAAGCACCCGGAGCACGTTCTCCAGTTTGGGGTAGGTGTACTCCAGCCACGCCGGCGTGACGGAGTACGGGTCCTCCGTGTGGATGAGGGCCAATGCATACGCCAGCTCCGCCGGGGTGTCTGCGATGAGCCGGGCCACCGGCGCGTGGGCACAGAACTTGCCATCGAAGAAGCTGCGGATCCGCCGCTCCAGGTCTGCCCCGTCCGGGACAATCCCCATCCAGTCCAGGAAGCCGGCGAACTCCGCCAGAGGAGACAGGAGGGCACAGTAGATCTGCTGCAGCTCGGAGGGCAATGCCAGAAAGGCCGCCTCCTCGTCCCGGAAGAGCTCCAGGGCCTTCCTGCAATCTGAGAGGGGGTTGTTCAGCTGGTCCACCTGGAGCTTGTCGTCCTTGAGGAGCCGGTGGTACGGCCGCTTGGGGAAGAGCAGCGGGGAGAGATAGAGGGTGTCTATCTCCTTGGCCCGAGGAAAGTCTGCCATGGATTCCCGGAGGTGTGGGAGATCGAAATGGACGATGTTGTGGCCGCAGAAGTACGCCGCGCCCTCCAGGGAGCGCACCAGTCCCTGAACGGATGCCCCGTGATACTCCGCCCCCTCTGGGGTGAGGGAGGCGCAGTCCAACACCGCTCCCTCCATGGATACCTCTGTGTCCAGCACTGCCAGTCTCTTGTCCGTGGTCCTCACCCTCTCTCCCATGTGATCTGTCTACCGTTATGCTACACCATTTTTCGTCCCGCTGCAACCAGTTTCCCGCAAATCCCCCACGTTTTGCACGCATTTCTTTCCCCCTGCCAACAAAAAGAGCGCATACCCCAGGCGGCAGTGCCTTGGTATGCGCTCTTACAATGTCTCAGATCAGGCGGCGTCCGGCTCCGGGGGCTCCAAGGTGTCCAGGAACACCTTCCTCCGAGGCAGCTGGTCCAGGGGCCAGGAGGCCACGACCCGCACCGGATAGTACCGCTCCCCGCTGCTGTACTCCTCATAGTGGCCATTGGCGTAGAAGCGGGCGTCCTCCGGCAGCGGCTCCTCGTTGAAGCCCCGATACACCTCCAGGGTGTTGCTCGGCATCTTTCGGATGGTTTGTTCGGTGATGCTGCCCCGGGGGACCAGTATCCGGCGATTGGTGTTCAGGAAGTACACATGCATGTCCCGCACCTTGGACGGAAGGACGATCTCTGTGAGACCGCTCCGCACGAAGGCGTCCATGTCGATGTACGTCACGCTCTCCGGGATGGACACCGATTCCAGAGCGGTGCAGCTGGAGAAGGTGTGTCCCTCAATGCGCGTAAGGCCCGGCGGCAGGCAGACCTTCTTCAGGTTGGAGCAGCGGGTGAATGCATATCCGCCGATTTTGGTAACGGTGGTGGGGATGCGGATGGACTCCAGGCGGCTATCTTCAAACGCACAGTTCCGAATCTCCCGCATGCCCTCCGGCAAGAGCACCTCATACGGCGCCATCTTCTCTTCGCTGTCCCCTCTCGGGATCCACCGCTCGATGGCCACCACCGGCTTGCTGCCGATCACCGCCGGCACCTCCACCACGGCCTCCCATCCCTTGTGGCCTCGAATCACGATCTCAGCCTCATTGTCCCGGAAGACGAAGACCCGGTGCCAGTCTGCAATGGAGCGGTTGCGGGTCCCCAGCCGCTTTTCCGTCCGGCGCTGCATGGACGCCTCTACCGCGCTCTGGGCGTACTGCTCGCTCTTGCGCTGCATCAGCATCGCCGTGACACCCGCCGTCCTGGCCTGTACAGACAGCTCGATCAGCTCTTCCAGAAAGTCCAACGGCACTTTGTCCCACAGAGCGAGATACCGATCCAGCAGTTCCCCGTCCTCTGTGGCGAGCACATCTTTGGCGATGGCCTTGCGCCTTCTCTTCACGTTCGCCCGAAAGACCTCCTCCAGGGATGGGTTCACCTGCAGCTTCCCGCGAAACCATCGCCAGGCATAGGAATCCATGTCCGCCAGGATGTGCTTGGCATGCGGAGCCAAATGCTCCGGCAGGGAGAACGCCTGCAGGCCAGTGCACTGGGAAAACGCGGAGTGGTCTATGCTCTTTACGGTGTCCGGGACATGTACAGCAGTGAGGGAGATACAGCCCTCGAAAGCGCTGTGCCCGATTTCCTCCACACGATCCGGGATCGCAACCTGCGTGAGGGCGGTACAGCCCTGAAAAGCTCTGGCTCCGATCTTGGTAAGGCATGCCGGCAGCTTGATCTGGGTGAGCGCCGTGCATCCAGAGAAGGCGGCCTCTGCAATCTCATACACTTGATCGGGAATGTCCACGCGGATTAAGGAGCTGCAGTCTGAAAACGCCCTGCCCCCGATCTCCCGCATGGAATCCGGCATGGAGACAGCTATGAGATCCTCGCAGTGCTCAAAGGCTCCCCAACCAATCCGCTGGAGCCCCTTCGGGATGTCCACCTGCACCGGATGTACCGCTGTTCCGCTGTATTGCCACCGCCTGCGTTCCTGATCGTCTTCCGCAAGCGGCCGTCTCACGCTTTCCTGCGGGGACTGATACCCCGCAAAGACGTCATAGCAGATGTGGAACCGTCCCTTGGCGATCTCCTCTTCTACCATCTTCAACCACCTTTCTCGGCCGCCTGTCCTTCCGGATACCACTCTCTTGTACCGCAGGAGCCTCTCTGTGTGCGCCGGTCTCTTGGCCTTCCCAGATCGCACGATGCGCTTGTCCAGATATTCCATCGGCACCCGATCCCACGCTGCGAGATACCGCTCCAACTGATTCAGGGCCCCCCGAGAGGCGATCTTCTCCAAGACGCCGGTCCGCGTATTGTGCACATCCGCCGCCAGCATCGCCGCCGCAGGGGCATTCACCTGCACCTTTCCTTGAACCACTTCCACGGCCGCTGACAGGGGTCCCCGATGGACCAGATTCTCGTCCTCGTCCGGCGCCCGATACCCGGTGAGCTCTGTGCCGGTGATAAAGAACTACCCGTTGTTGTTCTCACACTCCTCCATTGTGCTCCCTTCTCTCCGCTGGTCCATTCTGGGGAGAGGGCAGTGCTCTCCCGCTCATTTCCCTTGCAGATACCGGTCGTTCTTGTACTGCAGCAGGATCGTTACAAACTCGTACCTTTTGGTCCCCATCGCCCTCTCGATCCGCTTGTCCAGGAAGTGCAGCGGCACCTTGTCCCACAGGGCCAGGAACCGCTCCAGCAGTCCCACGTCACATGCCGTATAAATCCTCCCCCAGATCCGAGAACAACGGCTCCTCAGATCTTCTGCAAACACCGCCGCCAGAGGCTCATTCGCCTGGAGTTTTCCGCTGAGCCATTTCCAGGACAGCGGTTTCACGTCCCCGAAGATCCGCTGCACATGCTTCCGGTGGCACAGGTGCTTCGGAAGGACAATCTCCTCCAGTGCGGTACAGCCCCCAAAGGCATCGTTTCCGATCCATTTTGTGTTGCCTGTAATGCAGACACGGGCGAGAGAGGTACATCCGTAGAAAGCCTGATCACCAATTGTCGTGCTACCTGGAACCGTGACCTGCCTTAACCCAGTACAAAAGGCAAAGGCTGCAGTTCCGATTCTCGTAACACCCGCCCCGGCGGCAAGGCTGGTAAGACATGGACAGTTGTAAAAGGCTTTCTCTCCGATCAACGTCACACTGTCTGGTATCGAGATGTCACGCAGGGAATAGCACGCGCAGAAAGCGCTATCCCCGATTTTCTCGATCGTATCCGGGACGATCACTGCCGTTAATCCTTGGCAACCTTGAAAAGCGCCGCACCCTATCGAGCGAAGTCCTTTTGGGATCTCTACCTGAACCTGCTGCCATTCTCTATCTTCGCTGAGGTACACGTCTGGCTTCCGCTTCGGAGAGTGGGCGTTCCACGTCTTCGTCCGGCGCCGCATAGCCGGCAAGGGTGTCCCCGCAAAGGAAGAACTGTCCGTTGGCGTTCTCTCCCTCTCCCATGGACTCCCCTCTTTCCCTCTTATCCCGTGTATCAGCAGGCACCTTTCTCTGGCGGCAACTGCTCGTGCAGATAGTGGTCGTTCTTGTACTGCAGCAGGATCGTTATGAACTCGTACTTCTTAGCCTTCATGGCCTTCTCGATCCGCTTGTCCAGGAAGTCCAGCGGCACCTTGTCCCACAGGGCCAGGAACCGCTCCAGCAGCCCCGCATCCCCTGCCGTAATGATCCTCCCCCAAGTCTGGGACCGGCGGTTTCTCCGGTCTTCCGCGAACACCGCCGCCAGCGGCTCGTTTACCCGGAGGTCCCCGCAGAGCCATTTCCAGGACAGCTGCTTCACGTCCCCGAAGATCCGCTGCACCTGGCCCAGCGTGCACAGGGATTCCGGCAGGGTGATCTCCTCCAGTGCGGTACAGCCTCTAAAGGCATTGTTTCCGATCTCTTTCACCCGGCCCAGGCAGCGGATGTGCGTCAGGGAAGTACATCCGTAAAAGGTGCGCATGCCGATTTTTATGTTGGGCGGCAAGGTAAGCTCTTTCAGGGCAGTGCACCCATCGAACGCCCAGCTTCTGATTCGCTTCACGCCCTCTGCGATGGTGAGGTCTGTAAGGGAAGTGCAGGAAGAAAACGCAAATCTTCCGATTGCTGCCACGCTGCCGGGCACCACTACCTCAACCAGTGATCTGCAGAAGGAAAAGGCCCCTCTCCCGATGCTCTCTAAAGTGTCCGGGAGCGTGATCTCCTGTAACCCAGTGCATCTTGCGAAAGCCTCTTCTTCTATGGTCCTCACTGCGTCCGAAATGGAAATGCGGGTGAGGGCAGTGCAGTCTGAGAAGGCCTCATCGCCGATCTCCGTTACACGGTTCGGAATGCAGACATGCCCCAGAGAAGTGCAGTAGCGGAATGCCCCATTCCCAATGCTGGTAATCGTATCGGGGATCGAGACGCCAGTGAGTCCGAAGCAGAATTCGAATGCCCTGTCCCCGATGGATCGGAGTCCCTCCGGGATCTCCACCTGCACCGGTTGCCGATTCCCTGCCGGCGCCTCCCGCAAGTACCTCACCTCATACTCAGGAAGCGGGCGCTCCATCGTTTCGTCTGGCGCCCGGTACCCGGCAAACTCCCAGTAGTGAATGCTGAACTGCCCGATGCAGACGTTGTTCTCTCCCATGACTGCCACCTTCTCCTCTCCTGTTTGCTCAATCGTCCTATGGCGCAGCACAGGAACGAAACATTGCTTCCTCAGCACACAAAATAGCGAACCCCCGCCCGCTGAAGCGCTCTCTCAGTAGCGCTGCCTTCTGGAACAGTTGGCGCAGGAAAGAATTGAAGACCCATGTCAACTTTTCTTACATGAGCCGGTAGAGAAAGCTTTGCCATACATCCACAAAACGCATCCATGTCGATGTAATGCACGCTTTCCGGGATGGAAATAGACTTCATGGCAGAGCACCAGGAGAAAGTCCCATCCTCAATGCGCTTCACGCCAAAGGGAATTGCCACTTCCTCCAGGTTGCGACATCTCTCGAAGGCATCCTTGCCAATCTTCTTCACGGTATTGGGGATCGTTATGGCCTTCAGGTTGCAGTTCTGAAAAGCGCCCTCCCGGATTTCCCGCAGTCCCTCCGGCAGGATCACTGTGTACGGATTCTCCTGCTCCTTCATACCTGTTGGAATCCACCGTTCAATGGCAACCACCGGCTTGTTGCCGATCATCGCCGGAACCGCAACCACATCATCGCACTGTATGTATCCATCGATCACAAGTTCTCCGCCCTCATCGTGCCAGGCAAAGATCCTGCTCCACTCTGCCGCAGACCGGTGAGACGGGTCCGGTTCCTTCTCCGTGCGGTGCTGCACCGTCTCGGACTGCGTCTGGAAGTACTTGTCGTTCTTGCACTGCAGCAGGACTGCGGTGAGCCCTGGCTTCTTGGCATCCATGGATTTCTCAATCAGCTCGTCCAGAAAGTCCAGCGGCACCCTTTCCCAGAGATTGAGATAGCGTCTCAAGTTCTCCCCATCTTCCCTGCGGATCAAATCTTCGGTGATCGTCCAGCGCCGCCGTTTCAGGAGTGCGCCGAGAGATGCGGCAAGCGCCGGATTCACCTTCAGACAGCCTTCCAGCCATCGCCAGCACACCCACTCCGGGTCTCCAAAAAGCTGCACCGCCTGTCCGCACAAAGCCTCTGGGATGGAGACCTCCTGCAGCCCGGTACAGCCGGCAAAGGCAGACTTCCCGATGGTCTTCACCGAGTCTGGGACGCAGATGCAGGTGAGCGCCGTGCACCTGTAGAACGCCTTCTCCCCGATCTCAGTGATCGTATTCGGGATGGAGACGCCTGTGAGGCCGCGGCAGTCCTCAAAGGCGCCATACCCGATGGTACAAAGGCCCTCCGGAATTTCCACCTGAACCGGCTGCCAGCTGGCCTTCTTCCGGCTGTACAGCACCTCTTCCACCGATTCCGCGCTCACGGGGCGGGTCACGGTCTCGTCCGGCGCCGTGTACCCCTTGAAACAGCTGTAGTCGATGCTGAACCACCGCAGCGGGATGTTGATCTCTGCCATGGGAAAACCGCCTTTCTGCCCTGATCCAGGGTCTCTGTTCACACACTGGACTGCAACTGCGCAATGCACATCCCGCCCAGATGCTCCCCTTTCATACGCCCAATCGCACTCGGCGGATGATACATGTCCTTTCTCAGCACAGGCTGTACCTGATTCCGGCCTTTTTCAGCGTCTGCTCCGTTATGCTCCCCTTTGGCGCTACCGCTTCAATCTTTCTGTAGTTCCAATCCCACGTACTGCCCGAGACCTTCTGCACTCCAGCAGGTAGAACCAGCCGCAAAAGCTTGGGACAGCTTACGAATGCGCTGATATTGACATATGAGATACTGTCCGGAAGCGTCACGGATTGCAGCGCATCGCAATAGGAAAAGGTACCGTACTCGATGCGCGTCACGCCGGAGGGGATGCTCACATGCTCCAGCTTCTCGCAGTATTCGAAGGCCTGGTCTTCGATTTTCGTCACAGAGGAGGGAAGGCTTATGCTCCTAAGCTTTCCGCAGGATGCAAAAGCACATCTCCCAATGCGCGTCAAGGTATTGGGGAGGTGAATCTCCTTCAGGTTGCTGTACTGAAAAGCCCCCTCCCGGATCTCCCGCACCCCCTCCGGCAGGATTACCGTGTACTGCTGATTCGAATCGCTCCCGCCCCATGGCACCCACTGTGCGATCACCGTCACCGGGCTATTGCCGATCACCGCCGGGACCTCCACCACATCATCCGCCCCCTTATAACCCGTGATCACGATTTCGCCGTCTTCCTTGTGGAAGATGAAGATCTTGTGCCACTCGGCTACCGTGCGGCTGCGGAGGCCCAGTTCCCGCTCCATACGGCGCTGCTGCGCCATCTCTATCCCCGCCTGGGTGTACTGGCGGCTCTTGTACTGCATCAGCAGCGCCGTGATCCCCGCCTTCTTGGTGTTCACGGAGGTCTCGATGAGCCCATCCAGGAAGTCCAGCGGCACCTTGTCCCAAAGCGCCAGATACCGGTCCAAAGTCTCCCCGTCTTCTGAGGCGATGAGATTCTCAGTGATGTCCCTCCGCCGCCGTTTCAGGTCTGTACGGAGGGCCTTTGCCAGCGCCGGGTTCACCTGCAGTTTCCCGTCAAACCACCGCCAGGACGCCCACTCCAGATCCCCAAAAATGCGCTTTGCCTGCCCGCACAAGGCGTCGGGCAGGGTGATCTCCTGCAGGCCAGTACACCCGGCAAAGACAGCGTCTCCGATGGTCTGCACCGAATCCGGAACGCAGATACGGGTGAGTGCCGTGCAGCCCGCAAACGCCTTGTCTTTAATTTCTGCCACACCATTGGGGATGGTGATCTCTTTGAGCGCGGTACAATCCCGAAAGGCCCCGGACCAGATCCTCTTCACGCTGTCCGGCAGGGTGACACGGGTCAGGGAAATGCAGCCGCGGAAGGCAACACTGCCAATCAAGGTGATGGTGTCCGGAATGGTGACGGCGGTAATGCCGTAGCAGGCCTCAAAGGCACCGGGTCCAATGGAGTGCAGCCCCTTGGGGATCTCCACCTGCACCGGCTGCCAACCGGTTTTCTTCCGGCGATACAGCTCCTCCTCTTCGCTCTCGGGCACCGGGCGCTTCACGGACTCATCCGGCGCCTGGTATCCCTGGAAGGAGTCGAAGACAATGCTGAACTTCCCCAGCGGGATGTTGATCTCTGTCATGGAAAACCGCCTTTCTGCCCTGATGCGGGATCTCTATTCACACACTGGACTGCGGCCACTCAGGGCGCATCCCGATCCAGGTGTTCCAGCTTGTCCAGGAATTCCTTTCTGTCTGGGAGATGATCCAGCGGCCAGGAGGCCACAAGGCGCACCGGGTGGAACTGCGTCTTCGTCCCTCCCCCTTCCCTCTCCCAGTAGTAGCCGGTGTAGAAGCGGGCATCCTCCGGCACCGGCTCGTGGTTGTCTCCGCGGTAGACCTCGAATGTGCGCGTATCGAAATCCACCACATAGACCCAGTCGCAGGTGAGGCTGTTGTAGAGGAGCGTTGGGTACAGGAGGAGATCCCGAATGCCGTGCAGCGCGATCTGGCCGAGGATCTCCGGTCCCACCCATTCACTGTACCACAGCGGCTCTACCCAGCCAGGCACCTCCCTGCGCCGCCGCTCCGCCTCTCCCAGGGAGACCCCGGTGCACTGGAGACATGCCAGCCGCAATTTCTCCAGGTCCAGACCCTTCAAGGTATGCAGCAGCTGGACCCCCGCCCCCCTGGGATCCCCCAGATGAGCGCAGTACTGAGAAACCCGGTATCCTCCGTCTGCGTAGACGGCCGTGACGCATCTTTCCTCCATGGTTCTTCCTCCCCACATGTGTCTGGTCTTGCGCATCCTTAGCGCACAACCATTGATTGCTCTTCATACAGGCCGGCACCCACACAGCGCTATGCCGCATCCAGTTCCTTCTTCCGCCTCATCTGGATGATGATAAGAATCAGGTTCGCAATCCGGGCCACGCCCACGATGATGATCCAAGCTGCACAGATGGTCTCCTCCATTGTCTCCCCTCCTCTCTGTATGTTCCTTTCCTTGGTCTGTTTTTCCCTCAGGTTGCGTACTCAAAGAGCGTTCCGTTTTTCCTGAGCGCCTCCGCTGTCACGCTCCCCCTCGGCGCCACAACCTGGGTCTTGCAGCTCCAGTAGCTCCGCCAGTCCCTCAGGTCGCCCGTGATCTCTTGCACCGCAGCAGGCAGAACCAGCCGGCCGAGTGCAGTGCAGTTATAAAAGGCATAGAGGTCGAGATACGTCACACTGTCCGGGAGAGAGACCGATTTCAGCGCTGTGCAGCCCTCAAATGTGTCCTTCTCAATGCGTGTCACGCCGGAGGGGATGCTTATGCTCTCTATTCTTTCACAGTGCTTGAACGCGGATATGCCTATTTTCTTCACGGTGCTCGGGATGTTTATGGCCTTCAGATTGCACTTGTAAAAAGCATATTTTCCGATCTCCTGGATTCCCTCCGGCAGGAACACTGTGTACGGCTCCCTCTGATCCTGCTTGCCCCTTGGAACCCACCGCGCTATGGCCACCACCGGCTTGTTGCCAATCATCGCCGGCACCTCCACCACGGCATCGCACTGTTTGTACCCGGTGATCGTGAACTGGCCCGCTTCCTCGTGGAGGACAAAGATCTGGCGCCAATCGGCCACAGACCGGTTGCGCAGGCCCAGTTCCTTCTCCGCACGGCGCTGCTGCGCCATCTCTATGTGCGTCTGGGTGTACTTGCTGTTCTTGTACTGCATCAGCAGCGCCGTGATCCCCGTCTTCTGGGTGTGCACGGAGGTCTCAATGAGCCCATCCAGAAAGTCCAGCGGCACCTTGTCCCAAAGCGCCAGATACCGGTCCAAGGTCTCCCCGTCCTCCGATGCGATGACGCCCGCGGCGATATCCTTCCGCCTCTTTTTCAAGTCTGTGCGGAAGACGTTTGCCAGCGCCGGATTTACCTGCAGCTTCCCGGCAAACCACCGCCAGGACACCCACTCCAGATCTCCAAAAATGCGCTTTGCCTGGCTACACAGAGCGTCCGGAACGGTGATCTCCTGGAGCGCGGTACACCTGGCAAAGGCAGACTCCCCGATGGTCTTCACCGATTCTGGGACGCACGCGCGGGTGAGCGCCGTGCAGCTCAAGAACGCCTCCTCGCCGATCTCTGTTACGCTGTCCGGCAAGGTGACGTGGGTTAGGGAGATACAGCTGCAGAAGGCCCGATTTCCGATCCCGGTGATCGAATTTGGAATGGAGACAGCCGTGAGACCGCGGCAGTCCTCGAAAGAGCGGTACCCGATGAAGCGTAGTCCCTCCGGGATCTCCACCTGGACCGGCTGCCACACGGCCTTCTTTCGGCTGTACAGTTTCTTCTCCACGTTGTCGTTATTCACGGGCCGCTCCACATCTTCGTCCGGCGCCGCAAACCCCCGGAAGGTCTTGTACGCGATGTTGAACTTCCCCAGCGGGATGTGGATCTCTGTCATGGAAGACCGCCTTTCTGCCCTGATCCAGGGTCTCTGTTCATCACCTGGACCGCGGCCGCTCAAGGTGCATCCTGATCCAGTCGTTTCATCATTTGCAGGAATTCCGCCCTGTCTGGGAGTGCTCCAGCGGCCAGGAGGCCGCAAGGCGCACCGGGTAGAACCGGGTCTCCTTCTCGCCCTCTTGATACGCCCAGCCGTGCCCGGTATAGAAGCGGGCATCCTGCGGCACCTGCTCGTGGTTGTCCCCGCGATACACCTCAAATGTGCCCATATCGAAATCCACCACAAAGGCCCAGTCGCAAAGTGCGCTGTTGTAGAAGGAGATCGGGTACACCAGGAGGTCCCGGATGCCGTTGTACACGATCTGGCCGAGGATCTCCACCCCCACCCATGGTTGGAACTGCAGGGGTTCCACCCAGTTGGGATCCTCCCACTTCCTCTTCACTATCTCCCCCAGCGATATCCCGTTGCACTGGAGGCATGCCAACCGCAATTTCTCCAGGTCCAGTACCTCCAGGCTCTTCAACACCTCCAACCCCACGCTTTTGGGGAACCCCATCCCATCGCAGTGCTGGGACACCCGATATGCCCCATCTGCGTAGACGGCTATCATGATACTATCCTGCATGATGTCTCCTCCTCACGGCATCCAGCCGCACGCATCAATCGTGTGTCATCAAACATTAGGACTCAGCACAAAGCATCACCCACACAGCGCATCCCTCAATCGGTGTGCTATGCCCCATTCTGGTCCTTCTCCCGCTTCATCAGAATGATGGTAAGGACAAGGTTCGCAATCCGGGCCACACCCACGAGCAGGATTCCGGCCACACAGACAATCTCCTCCATTGTCTCTCCCCCTCTCTCGGTGCGTTCTGCGCTCCCTGATCTGGGAGTTTCCGATCTAACCGGGATGCTGTATCCCCACGCTCAGACCAGGCTGTATGGGATCCCGGCCCTTTTCAGCGTCTCCTCCGTTGTGCTCCCCCTCGGCGCTATCACCTGGGTATCGCTGTGGAACACCCACTCTCCCAGGTTGCCCAAAACCCACTGAACGCCGGCGGGCAAAACCAATTTCAAAAGCTTGGGACAGCTCGCAAAAGCATAGAAATTCACATACGTGATACTGTCCGGAAGGGTCACCGATTCCAGCGCATCGCAAGAGGAAAACGTGTCGGCTTCCACTTCAGTGACACCTTGGGGAATGTCTACGCGCTCCAGTCCGGTACAGAATTCGAAGGCACCTGCACCGATCCTTGTCACGCCCGGAGAGATGCTGACGTCCTTGAGCTTCCCGCAGCCCTTGAAGGCCTCTGCTCCGATCTCGGTCACGCGGGAGGGGATGCTGATGCGCTCCAATACGCTGCAATGGAGGAACGCCCTCTCTCCGATCCTCGTCACGGTGCTGGGGATGTTTATGAACTTCACGCGACAGGCCCCGAAGGCCTCTTTCCGGATCTCTTGCAGCCCCTCCGGCAGGATCACCGTGTACGGCTCATCCTGCTCTTCATAGCCCTTTGGAATCCACCGCGCTATGGCAGCCACCGGTTTCTTCCCGATCACCGCCGGTACTTCTACCACGTCATCCGCGCCCTTATATCCCGTGATCACAAGTTTTCCGCCCTCATCGTGGAAGACAAATATCTTGCGCCAATCGGCCACAGACCGGTTGCGCAGGCCCAGTTCCCTCTCCGCACGGCGCTGTTGTGCGTTCTCCAATTGCGTCTGGGTGTACTGGCTCCTCTTGTACTGCATCAGCAGCGCCGTGATCCCCGCCTTCTGGGCGTGCGCGGAGGTCTCGATGAGTTCATCCAGGAAGTCCAGCGGCACCTTGTCCCAGAGGGCGAGATACCGGTGCAGGATCTCCCCGTCTTCCGATGCGATGACATGCTCCGCGAAGTCCTTGCGCCGCCCTTTCAAGTGTGCACGCAGTACCTTGTCCAGCGCCGGATTCACCTGCAGCTTCCCGGCAAACCACCGCCAGGACATCCACCCAAGGTCTCCGAAAATGCGCTTTGCCCGCCTGCACATGGCGTCCGGAAGGGTGATCTCCCGCAGCCTGGTACACCCGGCAAAGGCGGACTCCCCGATGGTTTTCACCGAGTCCGGGACGCTGATGCGGGTGAGCGCCGCACAGTCTGAGAATGCCCCTTCTTCGATCGCCGTCACGCTGTCCGGGATATCGACCTCTGTGAGGGCGGTGCATCTCGCAAAAGCCCAGAGCCGGATCACCCTAAGCCTGTCCGGAAAGGTGATATGGGTCAGGGCAGAGCATCTGCGGAACGCCCCGCCCCCGATCTCGGTGACCGTATTCGGAATGGAGACGGCCGTCAGCCCGCGGCAGTCCTCGAAAGAGCGGTACCCGATGCGGTGAACCCTCTCCGGGATCTCCACCTGGACCGGCTGCCAAGCTGCCTTTCTCCGGCTGTACAGTTCGCCCTCCAGCTCTGCCGGGACGGGCCGCTCCACATCTTCGTCCGGCGCGGTATAGCCCTTGAAGATCCCGTGGGAGATGTTGCACTTCCCCGGCGGGATGTTGTTCTTTGGCATGGTACCGCCTCCCTACTGAGATACAAAGTCCACATCGGCCTCCCGAAGCGCACGCGTGGTGGTATATCCAGACGCCACCACTCTGCTCGCATACCTCCAGTACGGATTCCTTTTTCGCTCCTCCCAGCGCCACTTGCCCGCCCGAACCTTCTCCACCCGCGCCGGCAAGATGATCTTGTCCAGGTTGGGGCACTCGCAAAAGGCGTCCAGATCGATCTCCCGCAAGCCCTCTGGGAGCGAGACAGACTCCAGTGCATCGCAGCGGAGAAATGTCTCGTCCGCAATGCGATTCAGATCAGGCGGCAAAGCGATGCTGGTGAGGTGCTTGCAGTGGCTGAAGGCCCCCCTTCCGATCTCCCACACAGACTTGGGGAGGGTGATGGCCTCCAGATTACAGCCCTTGAAGGCCTCTGTTCCGATCTCCCGCACGCCCTCCGGCAGCACCACCGAATACACCTTGTCCGGCTCCTTCCGGGACCGCGGGGTCCACCGCTCGATCACCGTCACCGGCATGCCCCCGATGGACGCCGGCACCGCCACCACGGAGCCAATCTTCTTGCAGCCGGTGATCACGATCTCCCCGTCCTCCTCGTGGAAGACGAACATCCGGCGCCACTCCGTGATGCTGGGCTCCCGGATCCCCAGCTCCATCTCCATCCGCCGCTGGTGGGCCAGTTCTGTCCGGGCCAGGGAGTACTGCTTGTCCTTGTACTGCAGGAGCATCGCTGTGATACTCGCCTTCTGGGCCTGCACAGACATCTCGATGAGCTCCTCCAGGAAGTCCAGCGGCACCTTCTTCCAGAGGCCGAGATACCGCTCCAGGGTCTCCACATCCTCCGAGAGAACCACCCTCTTGGCGATGTCCTCCCGTCTCCGCCGCAGAGACGCGCCCAGGGTGTTGGCCAGCTCCGGGTTCACCTGCAGCTTCCCGCTGAACCACCGCCAGGAGACCTCGCCCAAGTCCCCGAAGATCCGCTTGGCCTGCCCGCTCAGCGCCTTCGGGAGGGTGATCTCCTCCAGGACATCGCACCCCACAAACGCCCCGTCCCCGATCTCCGTAACGGAATCCGGCAGATGGACATGGGCAAGGGCGGAGCAGTAGGCAAAGGCCTCCCTCCCGATGGACACCACCGTATCTGGAACGGAGACCGCGGTGAGGGCCCTGCAGTGCTTGAACGCCCGCTCCGCAACGGCGGTGATCCCCTCCGGGATCTCCACCTGCACCGGTACCGGCACATAGCCGTCCTTCTGCCACCGGTACATCACATCTCTCCAGTTCTCCACCTGCAGCGGCCGCTGCACATGCTCCCCCGGAGCGCAGTATCCCAGAAACTTGTCGTAGGCGATGTGGAACTCCCCCACCCGAATTGACACGCCAGGCACGGCTTTTCCTCCCCTTTCCACCCAAAGGCGCCTCCAGCGCCGCTTTTGGCCGATTTTGTATGACATTGTTCCAACTACGCCATGCAAATTGCAGCCCACAAGATTTCTAAAAACACAAGGTAGGATGATATCACACCCCGCGAGCCATCCAGACACCCTGTACACCGTCTGCGAGTATCTTCCCCGCAGAGCAGCCCACCTTGAGACATACAGCCGCCATTTCATCCACCTCACCCCATACATAGGCCGTCCAACCCCGATGCGAAGTGTCGCCTCTCCAGGCTGTTTTCGCCTATTCGGACACTTGTATGACATTTTTCCCGATTTCCCCGGGTTTTCCCGGCGAATGGCGGGGTTTTGTCTTACAATTTGTCTTTTCATTCTTTTATAGTCTCAATACCTTTCGATTGTAGCTGCTTTCAGCAGTAAAGTCAAGGACTATTTTCCAACTTTTCGAGTAAGGCCGCCGAACGATCTGTGCCATTTTCACAGAGCCCCCATTTTTCCCCGTTTTTCCCGCAGGTTTTGCTTGCAATCTGGCCGCCAATCTGCTAAGATACGCCGGAGCTGAATAGAGGGGGAAGGAAGAATGGGCATCGCGCTGCAGGGCATCGTCCGGAAGCTGCGGGCCTTTTATTCCCATTTTCCCGTGTGTGGCAGTTGCATTTGAGGCGGCTGCCCTCTTTTTTTGCTCAAATCCAGAGACGAAAGGATAGGTTGTATGAACACTGATAAGCCCATCCGGGATGCGCGGACCTTAGGCGTACCCAAAATGCTGATCCTTGGCCTCCAGCACATGTTTGCGATGTTCGGCGCCACCGTTCTGGTGCCCATTCTGGTGCAGGGATACGGACTGCCCCTGAGCATCCAGACCACCCTTCTCTTCGCCGGCATCGGCACGCTGTTCTTCCATGTGTGCACCCGCATGAAGGTCCCCGCTTTTCTCGGCTCCTCCTTCGCCTTCCTGGGCGGTTTTGAGGCGGTGGCCAACCTGAATCAGGGGATCTACGCCGATATGGCCCCGCAGGACAAGCTGTCCTACGCACTGGGCGGCGTTGTGATCGCAGGCCTCCTCTATGTGGTCCTGGCAGCCATGATCAAGGCCGTTGGCGTGCACAAGGTCATGCGGTTCCTGCCCCCTGTTGTGACCGGACCCATCATCATCCTCATCGGCTTGAACCTGGCCCCCTCCGCCGTGAACAACGCCAGCACCTGCTGGTGGCTGGCCCTCGTGGCCATCGCCATCATCGTGGTGGCCAACATCTGGGGCAAGGGCATGATCAAGATCATCCCCATCCTCCTGGGCGTGGTTGGCTCCTATGTGGTGGCCCTCATCGCCAACGCTCTGGGCGCCACCATCCCCGCCCCCACCGAGCTGGACCCCAACGCCGTGGCACCCCTCATCAACTTCTCCTCTGTGACGAGCTCCCAGATCATCGGTCTCCAGCCCTTCCAGCTGGCCAAGTTCGACCTCACCTCCATCCTGGTGATGGCCCCCATCGCCATCGCCTCCATGATGGAGCACATCGGCGACATGTCCGCTATCTCCGCCACCGTGGGGGAGAACTTCATTGACGACCCCGGCCTGCACCGCACCCTGATCGGAGACGGCATCGCCACCTCCATCTCCGGTCTCTTCGGCGGCCCTGCCAACACCACCTACGGCGAGAACACCGGCGTGCTGGTCCTCTCCCGCGTCCATGACCCAAGAGTGATCCGTCTCGCCGCCATCTACGCCATCGTCCTCTCCTTCAGCCCCGCCTTCGCAGCCCTGGTAAACTCCATCCCTGCGGCCATCATCGGCGGCGTGTCCTTCATCCTCTACGGCATGATCTCCGCCATTGGCGTGCGCAACGTGGTGGAGAACCAGGTGGACTTCACCAACTCCCGGAACCTCATCATCGCCGCCGTGATTCTGGTGTGCGGCCTGGGCTTCACCGGCGGCATCACCTTCACCATTGGCGGGGCCTCCATCACCCTCACATCCCTCGCCATCGCGGCCATCGCCGGCATTCTCCTGAACGCCATCCTGCCCGGCAAGGACTATGTGTTCGGCGAGCCCACCACGGACGACCGGGCCTCCGGCGACCTGGGCCGGTATTGATCTCCAACAGTCTCCAAAACGCAGCAAGGGCAGTCCAGATCGGTTTCTGGACTGCCCTTTGAATTTGCCCGCACACGTAAGCGGCTCCCTGCACACGTCTGCAGGGAGCCGCTTCGTTTGCTATGAACTTCAATACCTGAGCCAATCCGATACGTGTAGGCACAGCGCAAGCTTTGTTTATGTCAAATACACCATCACAAATTGTATAATCCTTGCTTCTCAATACAGATTGCAAAAATAACCATCCTAATTCCCAGCCCGCCATGCAACCGCAAGGCACTACACAGCGTGCCGCACGCGGTGTACAATGAAGTTAGACGCCGTATGCGTCTTGGGCCCGGGCTCCGCTGAAAATGGGCGGGGTACTGGGCCCGTCTTTTGTCCTGTCCCAAACCGGCACTTTCCGCCCGGGGAGACCGCCGCCTGGCTTGCAACCATTTCCAAGGCGTGGTAGAATGAGCCGGCCAAAGTCGAGGGAAGTCGGGGCTTTTCTCAAGCCTCAGTCCCACTGTCTCGTTCTCTGCTCCTCCAGCTCCCGGAGCCAGGCATCTGCCTCCTCCCTGCAGTGGAAGCAGACCACTTCCTTGTCCGGATCCCTCGCCAGGTGGACGTGGATCTCCGGCAGCTGGGTGACGGGAAACTCCCGGATGTCCTGGAGGAAAGATTCATCCACCTCTACCTCCAGCCAGGGAAGGTCCTCATGGGGCTTCCCCACCCGGGACAGGGCACCGGCGAGACACACCTCCACCGGGTAGTCCAGGAGGAACACGATGTCCGCCCGGGGCAGCCGCATGGGAATCGTCCGCTGGTAGTTGCCGTCTATGATCCACCGGTCCTGCCGCAGGACAGCCTGGAGGGCCGCATCGAACGCCTCCCGGCTCACATGGGACCCGTCTGCCCGGTGCCACATCTGGTCCAGATAGGTAAGGGGCAAGCCAGTGAGATCTCGGAGCCGCCGGGCAAAGGTGCTCTTCCCGGACCCCGGGCTGCCGATCACCATGGCACGCTGAAACATTGTCCTATCCCCTCTCATCAGTACGGCCAAAGAGCCGTTCTCTCCTATCGTTATACCTTATATAAGGAGGCCTCTTCACGTCATGAAACACGATATGCACCTGGCCCCGCAGCCCTTCGGCATGATCCGCTCCGGCCGGAAGACCATAGAACTGCGCCTGCTGGACGAAAAGCGCAAGATCATCCAGGTAGGCGATGAGATCGAGTTCACCAATCTGAAGGACAGGCGCCAGCGCTGCACCGTAGAGGTGGTGGCGCTGCACCCCTTTGCCTCGTTCCAGGAGCTGTACCAGCATCTGCCCCTTCTAAAGTGCGGATACACCGAGGAGGACATCGGCACCGCCTCCCCCTCGGACATGGACCAGTACTACTCCCCCGAGGCGCAGGCCCGGTACGGGGTAGTGGGCATCGAGGTCAAGCTGCTGCAGCGAAACGTCGGGGATCTCACCGCATCCGGCAAGTTTCTGGCTCTGGTATTGCGCCACCAGCCCCAGAAGATCGGCATCACCCTGGACGAGCACGGCTGGGCCAATGTGGACCTGCTGCTGGCGGGCATGCGCAGGAGAGATCCGGCCTTCACCCGGGACCTGCTGGAGGAGATCGTCCGCACAGACAACAAGCAGCGGTACTCCTTCAACGAGGACCACACCATGATCCGGGCCAACCAGGGGCACTCCGTGCAGGTGGATGTGGAACTGGAGGAGTGTGCCCCGCCCAAGGTTCTCTATCACGGCACGGTGGAGAAGTTCGTCCCAAGCATCCTGGCCAATGGACTGATCCCCAAAACCCGTCTCTATGTCCACCTCTCCGCAGACTATGAGACCGCCGTCTCCGTGGGCAGCCGGAGAGGAAAGCCTGTGGTATTCCGGGTAGACACCGAGGCCATGGCCCAGGCCGGCATCCCATTCTGGCTGTCCTCCAACGGGGTGTGGCTCACCAAGTATGTCTCCCCCGCATACCTCACCCGCCTGGAGGAAGGCCACCCTCCCACGAGGGGCTGAACAGGCACTCAGCGGATCCCGTGCTGGGCACAGGCCTGGAGGACGGCTTCACAGTGCGGCCCCTCCCCCAAGGCCTCCCGCACATCGGTGGGATCCAGGTAGGCACCCACCCGCAGCGCCTGGATGGCGGCCTCCCCCATGAAGACCTGGAAGAGGTGGCCGTCCACAAAGGCCTGCTCGATGTCCGTGTTCATGCGGGTGTTGATCCCCTCCACGGCGGCCCGATAGAGGAGGTTGTCTCGTCCCAGGAGTCTCCCCATCTCATCCAGATCCCAGAGGGCTTTCCGGATGTCCTCCATGGTGAGCCTCCGGGTGTACGCCACCGCGGAGGCCCCGCCGGAGAGGATGTTGTCTACCGTGGTCTCCAGCACCGATGCCAGATCCAACAGGATTGCCGTGTCTGGGAGACTGTCCCCACGCTCCCACCTGGAGACCGCCTGAAAGGTAACGCCCAGGCGCATCCCCAGATCCGCCTGGGTGAGGTGCTTTGCCTTGCGCAGGTCTGCGATCTGCTTTCCCACTGCTGCATTGTCCATAGAGATCCCTCCAACCGTTGGTTTTGCTCAGGATACCATCTAGCGCTGGCCTTGGCAACCAACCTGTATTTGAAGGGCAATGGCTGTCTCTCACCCGGCGATTGAATCCCACATGCGCCCCAAACAGCACCGCATCGATGTCCTGCATCGGCGCGGTGCTTTTGCATGCCGGCGCTCAGTTCTTCTGCGTAGACTGCTCCCGAAATTGCGTAGGGGTCTGCCCCGTCTCCGTCCGGAAGAACCGGGAGAAGTTGTGGGCGTTCTCGAAGTTCAGGTACTGGGCGATCTCCGAGATGTTGTATGTGCTGTCCAGGAGCAGCCGTTTGGCCTCCTGAAGCCGCTCCCCGATGAGGTACCGCTTCAGGGTGATGCCTGTCGTCCGGTGGAACACGGAGGAGAGATACTTCTCGTGGTATCCCAGCTCCCGGGCGATGTCCCCCACCCGGACCTCCGAGAAGCGGTGCCAGGCCGCGTAGTCCCGGATACGGTCGCAGAGGATCTCCTCGCGGGTCCTGGGGTCTTGGGGGAGCGGATCCGTCTTCTGCTGCCGGGCCAGCTCCAGCAGGAACTCCGTGGCCAGGTAGTGGGAAAGTGCCCCCTGGTGTTCCGTTGCCTCCGCTTGAAAGAGCCGTCCTGCCAGAGCGGCCAGCACCTCTCTGTCTGTGAAGCGCCCCTGGTCCGGCAGGGAGAGGGTGTGAGGAGGCCGGGTGTCTGCCCGGAAGTGGAGCCAGTAGAAGGTACACTTGCACTGGCGGGTGCCGTGCTGAAACCGGGTGGGGGACATCACAAAGTACTCCCCCGCCTGGACATGGTGTTCCTCCCACTCATCTGCGATGTAGAGCTCCCCCTCGGTGACGATCATGAGCTCGTATTCGAAGAGCTGCCGGATCAGGTGGATGAAGCCCTTCTCCGGTGCGATGAACTCCCCGAACCATAGCATCTCCACGGGGTGGGACAAGTTGAAATGGAGCATCTTACTTTTTGATACCTCCTCCTGGGCTAATGATCTTTACTTTCCGCCCGGGATTTCCTATCATTTTGGCAGTACCACTCTACTCTGTCTCGCCGGAATTGGCAAGACAGAGGCGAGGATTTTGTATCAGGAGGGCTATGAATCATGCTGCACCAGCGGAATAAGAGGCCCGCAATACGGGCCATCGCGGCAGTTCTTTGTGCCGCGGTCCTGTCTGGCAGTCTGGCCGGCTGCGGCCAGTCCCAACAGGGAGACAGCAACACCACCCCAACCCCCACGGAGGCCATTATGGAACCGCAAGACACCACACCCGCACCCCAGGAGACCGAGCCGGAAGCTCCGGAGACCACCCAGGCACCCCCGGACAGCAGTGAGACGGCAGCGCGTCTGGCTTTCACCTCTGTAGCGGATGTCACCATCACCGAGCCGTATGCGGTGAACGGCCTCAGCAAGGAGGTGGAATACCTTCTGAGCCTGGACGCAGACAAGCTCCTGTACTGGTTCTACCGCAACGCAGCCCTCACACCGCCCACCCAGTCCTCGTACGGCGGCGGCTGGGAGGGAGCCCTCATCGGCGGCCACACCCTGGGCCACTATCTCTCCGCCATCGCCCAGGCCAGCGTGAACGCCGGCACCTCTGAAGAAGACAAGGCCGCCCTCACCGAGCGCATCGCCTACATCATTGACGCTCTCAAGGAGTGCCAGGACAACGCCGAGAGCGCAGGCGCCAAAGCCGGCTTCCTCTGGGGCGCCAAGACCCTGGGAGATGCCCCGGAAGTCCAGTTCGACAACGTCCAGATGGGCCGGACCAACATCGCCACGGAGGCCTGGGTCCCCTGGTACACCATGCACAAGCTGCTGGCGGGCATTCTGGACGTGTACACCCTCACCGGGAATGAGACGGCCCTCGCCATCGCCAAGTCCCTGGGAGACTGGGTGGTAGAGCGGGTCTCCGCCTGGGATGACGCCACTCAGAAGCGGGTGCTGGCCATCGAGTACGGCGGCATGAACGATGCCCTGTACAACCTCTACGCCGCCACCGGGGACGACCGCTACGCCGCGGCGGCCCACAAGTTCGATGAGCAGTCTCTCTTTGATGCCATCCTCTCGGAGCGGGCCAACTACCTCAACAACCTCCACGCCAACACCACCATTCCCAAGGTGATCGGCGCCCTCAACCGCTATATGGTGCTGGACGGCAAGACCGTAGACGGCGAGACGGTGGACGCCTCCGAGATGCTGGAGGTGGCGGAGAAGTTCTGGACCCGCGTCACGGAACATCACACCTACGTCACCGGCGGCAACAGCGAGTGGGAGCACTTCGGCGAGGATGACGTGCTGGACGGGGAGCGCACCAATGCCAACTGCGAGACCTGCAACACGTACAACATGCTGAAGCTGTCCCGGATGCTCTTCTCCATCACCAAGGACAAGAAGTACCTGGACTACTACGAGGACACCTATTTCAACGCCATCTGGTCCTCTCAAAACCCCGAGACCGGTATGACAACCTACTTCCAGCCCATGGCCACCGGCTACTTCAAGGTGTACTCCACCCCGGAGGACAACTTCTGGTGCTGCACCGGCAGCGGCATGGAGAACTTCACCAAACTCAACGACAGCATCTACTACGCAGACAACACCAACGTCTATGTGGCCCTGTACCTGTCCTCCGAGTACCGGAGCGATGCGGTCTCCTTCACCCAGACCGCCGATCTGGAGAACTCCGATGAGGTCTCTTTCCACATCACAGACGGCGCCGCCACCCTGTACCTCCGGGTCCCGTACTGGACCGCCACATTTGATGTGGCGCTCAACGGGGAAGACCAGGGCGCGTCTATGGAGGAGGACTTTGTGGCCGTCCCGGTTCAGGCGGGAGACACCCTCACCGTTACCCTCCAGAAGACCGTCACCGCCCACGCCCTGCCGGACGGGGAGAACACCTATGCCTTCCTGTATGGCCCCTTCGTGCTCTCCGCGGAGCTGGGCACCCGGAACATGTCCACCGGCACTACCGGCGTGAATGTAACCGTGCCGGCCGCCAAGGACCTGGGCCCGCTGGCCAGCGAGACCATCCCCGTGTCTGAGGGCACGGTACAGGAGTTCATGGACGAGATCAACACCCACATGGTCCGGGGCGAGGACGGCAAGTTCACCCTGGAGGGCACCAAGGTCTCTCCCCTGACCTACTCCATCCACTTCCGCCAGTACACCCAGCGGTACGGCCTGTATTTCACCTTCGCAAACGCCGATGTAGAGGTCCAGAAGCCGGTGGTGCCCTATGAGCTCACCACCCTGGACACCGTGCAGCCCGGCTACGGACAGTATGAACAGACCATGGAGGACAACGGCTCCGTGGGCTCCACCGCAGACACCGCTGCAGGCGGCACCTCCCGGTATGCCACCGAGGGCGGCTCCTTCACCTACTGGATGAAAGTGGAGAAGGGCGCCGAGAACTACCTGGTGTTCAACCTGGTCCAGGAGGACAACGGCAAGACGCTGCTCCTGTGCTCCGGAGACACCGTGCTGTACTCTGAGACTCTGGACAACAGCGGCCAGGAGGACCTCTACGAGGTGAGCGTACGGCTGCCGGATGAGGTGGTGAACGCGGCGCAGAGCAAGACCTTCTTGGATGAAGAGGTAACCGATGTGATTCCCATCACCGTGTCCGGTATCGATGGCGCTGAATCCGCACGGCTCGGCTCCTTCGTGTACACCAAGGTGCTGGTGAACCACCTGGCGTACTTCGTGGACTGCGGAGACTGGGATCCCACCACTCTCTCCGATGGGGACTTCCTGGGCAAATACAACTCCGTCACCGAGCAGTTCTATGGCGCAGACCCGGTAACCGGAAAGATGTGGGGCATCTGGGACGACTCCGATCCCGGTACCGCCGGCGGCAAGGCGCCCCACGGCCTCTCCACCAACAGCACATGGGCCAACGAACAGGTGAGCGGCGATGGCATAGACAAGTCCGCCTCCAACCGCTACACCAAGAACCAGTTTGAAAACGGCGTGGACCGCAACCTCCACTACAAGTTCGAGCTGGAGGACGGCACCTACACCGTGGCCATGTACTTCTCCGATCCCTGGAGCTGCTCCAAGGCGCCCACCATCGCCGCCAACGGTGAAGTGGTAGCAGAAGAGGTACCCATCGCACAGCCCGTCCAGTTCCAGGTGACAGTCTCCGGCGGCGAGCTCACCCTGGACATCACCAGCGAGGACAAGTGCATCAACCTCTGCTACATCCAGATTCTCTTCGGCGACTGAGCGGGCTCTCCACTTTTCGTACAGGGGATCCCCTCCCCTGTGAATATGCCTCCATACAGCACAGAGCCCCCATCCGGCACCTGCCGGATGGAGGCTCTGTGCGTTGGAAACCCCAAATCTGCCCGCCTGCGGGATTCTTTACATCGGGCTGAGAGCGCTGTATAATGAACGGCAAGAAATCCAACCGCGTTTCCACCATTCCATCCACATTCTCCCGCACTGCAGCGGGAACCGGGCCGAAAGGAGCACATATGAGAATCGTAGTCTTAGAGAGCAGCCCGCACAAACAGGGCTCATCCAATACACTGGCCAGGCAGTTCATCCAGGGCGCACGGGAGGTGGGGCACACCGTAGAGGAGATGGACGTGGCCCGCATGGACATCCACCCCTGTCTCGGCTGCGAGCGCTGCGGCATGGATGGCCCCTGCGCACAAAAGGACGATGTCCAGAAGATCCGGGACGCATTGCTCTCCGCGGATATGGCGGTGTTTGTAACCCCCGTGTACTACTTCGGCATGTCCGCCCAGCTGAAGATGGTGATAGACCGCTTCTACAGCTACACCATGAAGCTCTCCGCAAGGCATCTGAAGACCGCCCTCATCGCCGCGGCCTGGGACACGGACTCGGATGTGATGCCCTATCTCTCCAGCCACTACCAGAAGCTCTGCCGGTACATGCACTTCCAGGACTGCGGCATGGTGCTGGGCACCGGCTGCGGCACCCCGGGACAGACAAAAAACAGCCCCCACATGCGGGAGGCCTATCAGCTGGGGAGAAACCTGTAGGGCGAGGGAAGCGAGAAAGACAGAGACACAGAGCTTGGCAAGAGAGGGGAGGAATCTCGCCTATGGAAATCCGCGTACTGAAATACTTCCTGGCGGTGGTCCGGGAGGAGAGCATCACCAAGGCCGCCGAGGTGCTGCACATCACCCAGCCCACCCTCTCCCGGCAGATGTCTCAGCTGGAGGAAGAGGTGGGGGTGAAGCTGTTCCGCCGGGGCACCCGGAAGATCGTGCTCACCAACGAGGGCATGCTGCTCCGCCGGAGAGCTGAGGAGATCATCGCCCTCTCAGACAAGACCATGCAGGAGTTGCTGGCCCAGGAGGAGCAGGTGGAGGGGATCATCACCATCGGCGCCGGCGAGCTCTCCGCCATGGAACAGATCGCCGAGCTCTGCGGCACCTTCCGGGAGAAGTACCCCCATGTCCGTTTCGACTTCTACACCGCCACCGCGGATGTGGTGAAGGAGCAGATCGAGCGGGGCAGCGTCGACATCGGCATCCTGCTGGAGCCCATCAGCATGGAGAAGTTCGAATATATCCGCCTCACCGGCACGGAGCGCTGGGTGGTGCTGATGCGCCGGGACGACCCCCTGGCCCAGTTCGAAGAGATCCGGGCCTTCCAGTTGGAGGGGCTGCCGCTGGTCCTGCCCAGGCGTCTCAACCTCCAGGGCGAGCTGGCCAACTGGTTTGGAGACCGGTTCGAGCACATGAACATCGCCTACACCGGCAACCTCACCACCAACATCGCCCTTCTCGTCCAGCGGGGATACGGCTACTCCATCACCTTGGAGGGCTCTCTCCCCTTCCGGGAGCGGACGGAGATCGTCTCCCGGCCGCTCTATCCGCCCCTCTCCGCATCGGTGGCCTTCGCTTGGAAGCGGGAGCAGCCCATGAGCGCCGCCACCCGGAAGTTCATCGAGCACGCGAGAAGTCTGCTGGCTGCAGAACACCCTTAACGGCGGACAATCCTCCGCTCAACTGTTCTCCTCCGGTTTCTCCGCTACCTTCCGCACCGTCTCATAGACCCGGCGGACGCAGACATCCAGTTCCCTGGCCCGGTCTTTCTCCGCAGCCAGCTCCATGCGCAGTTGGGTGACGGTCTCCTGCTGCCGGGCGTACTGGATCTCCAGCTCTTTCAGCTCCTTCTGGGCCTCCCGGTACAGCTTCTCATAGTCTGCCGTCTCGCCGGGTGCGGGCTCCGGCACTTCCGGGGTCTCAAGCTGCTTTCTCGGGCGGCCTCGTTTGCCGCTGGTGGGCTCGATCTCCCCGGTCTCTGGGTTCACCCGGCCCAGGTAGACCTTCTTCGGCCGAGACTGCTTTGTCTCTGGATCATAATGCGAAATTATTTCATAAGCATATGTAATTCCAGCTTTGTTTTTCCATGTGGAGATGGACAAGGTTGTTTCCCCCTTCTTTGGAATAACGGTATTCTATCAGGTGCAGGTGTCCCTGTCCACAAGTCTGGTCTAAATTCCAATATATCTTCTTGACCCTCCGCACTTAATCTGCTAGAATCAGTTCCGGAGATGTGGGCAGAGGTAGACTCCACCCATCCACCGGCTCTGGGGATGGCCGACGTGGGATTCGAGCCTGTTTCCACTCCAGGGGATAGACCCAGTTCTGTCCTAGCGGTGCAGTCAGTGTCCCAGCACTGGCTGCATTTTTCTATGCCCGTCTCTGCCCCCCGCTTTTCTACTGGCTGTACCCGTCTCCGCCTCAGTCTTCCACCCTTGATTTCGTGAAACGCTCCTTCTCTTCATAAACGTCACTTTCTGCCGGGCAGGAATCCAATATACTTACAACGCAATGAATATAGGTATCATAGCCGTTGACCAACGGCTATGCGCGTGTACACGCGCAAAATTCATTTCCAATTAATTGGCAATCCGTTTTATATGGACGTGGCACCGCCATTGTGGTCCGGCATCAGGTTATGCTTTGTCCTGCACAACACTGGTCAGCCGTAGATGTGCGTCCAAATCTAAAACAGGGATAGTTCGTCTGGAGGTCTCGTTATGAAGCATATGGAACAGATCACAAGGCAGTGGCTGGCAGGCCTGTTGGCCTTCGCAATGGTCTTTGCCATGCTGCCGACAGTGGCAAGAGCTGCGACATTCGATGGTGCAGCCAGCGGCACCGGTTCTGAGGCTGAGCCGTATATGATTGAAACCGCTGATCAGCTTAAAGCACTGAGCACCTTTGTGAACTCCGGAAACGACACAACAGGCATGTATTTCAAGCTGGCCAATGATATCAATCTGCATGGCAGCGATGATAACCCGTGGACACCAATCGGCGGCCGTTACGATTTCAACGGTTCCTTCGATGGTGATAATCACACGATCAGCGAACTATATATCAAAGAGGAGCAGATGTATTCCGGTTTATTTGGCTCCACAGAAAGCGATAGCGTTATTAAGAACCTAACTGTATCAGGATCTATTACAAGCCCAGATCAGACGTACATAGGGGGAGTCGTTGGCTATTCCGCTGGATATATATTGAATTGTTTCAACGCTTGTGATATATCGTGTGGCTCAACTATTGGCGGTATTGTTGGTTATTGCAGTGACGGACAAATTATAAACTGCGTGAACATGGGCGAAATTACTGCCGGTGATGGGACAGTAGGCGGCATTGTAGGAAAAATAGGTACTTCTGCTTCGGCCAAAATATCAGGATGTATAAACAAAGGTACAGTAAATTCCACTGGTATACAATCTGGTGGTATAGTAGGTTATTTCGGAAGTGGTGATATTGAGAATTGCACCAACAGTGGTTCTGTTATTGGCCAAAATACAGTCGGCGGCATCGCTGGAGCAAATACTAGTGGAACAATATCAAAATGCAAAAATTATGGCTCCATCTCCGGCAATAACGTAGTCGGCGGTATTAGTGGATGCTGGGGTAGCCCAACCCATTGCTACAATGAAGGTACTATTTCGGGAGACAACCTGGTTGGTGGCATCATTGGTCAAGGTCAGCAAGAAATTATCTCTAATTGCTATAACGCAGGGAGTATTGAGGCCCTCGGTAGCGGCATTGGTGGCATCGCGGGGGTATTGATCATTGGTGAATTCAATAACTGCCTCAACACCGGGAATATTACTGGGAGTGGTAGTGAAGTCACCGAATTAAGGGCCAGTGGCGTTGGCGGTATAGCCGGTGCCTATGTTGGTTACTCTCAATTTCCTGATGACGCGATGGCAAATTGCAGCAACATCGGCACAGTTTCCGGAGCGGCAAACACTGGTGCAATTGTTGGAAGTTATACATTGTCAAGTGGGTCATACGCATCGGGTACTACAACAAATTGTTACTACCTCAATACCGCAGGTGTTTCAGACAGCAATAAGGGCAATGGGGTAGAGGAAAAAACGGATAAAGAATTTGCCACTGGTGAAGTAGCCTGGCTACTGCAAGAAGGGCAGACAGATCAAGCGTGGGGACAAGTATTGGGAACAGGCAATCTTGAACTGACCTCTGATCCAGAAAAAAGGGTCTACAAGGTCACGTTCCAAGTAGACGGTGACACTCGCGATGAGAGATACGCCAACCCCAGCGGGCTTACTGCGTTGCCTGATGATCCCGTCAAAGCGGGATCCCGTTTCAGCAAGTGGACCACGGAGCGTGACGGAGGCGGCGATGTGTTTACCATCGGCTCCCAGGTCAACGAGGATATCACTGTCTACGCGGCGTGGAAACTCAACTTTGACGGCTCAGGCACGGAAGAAGATCCCTACCTCATTCCAGATAAAGCCACTTTAGAGATACTCCAGAGCTATGTGAATTCTGGAACAGACTGCGCAGGTTTGTATTTCGAACAGACAGCCGACATTGACCTGCTAGAGGAACCGTGGGATCCGATCGGGGTTAATATGCATACTGCTTTTGACGGCTCATTTGATGGTGGTGGACACACGATCAAGGGATTGCTAATCAATACCAACAGTATGTTTCAGGGATTGTTCGGACACGCTGATATCGACAGCACAATAAAGAATCTAACAGTAGAAGGATCTGTCTCCGGAGGTGATTACACGGGCGGAATCGCCGGCGAGTCTTTTGGTGTCATCGAAAACTGCTGCAACAAAGCCACCATCTCTGGCACCCGAATGGTCGGCGGAATTGTGGGCAATGCTCCTTCCGGCGAAATACGAAATTGCTGTAACATCGGCGCTGTGACTGCCTCCAGCTTCACGGTAGGAGGCATTGCAGGATATGCAACTGTTCTCATGACCAACTGTTATAACACAGGTAATATTACCGGTATCGGCCCCGCCGGTGGCCTTGTAGGTACCGCTAAAGGCACTTTAACTATCGTGAACTGCTACAACACCGGAACAGTAGTCACCAGCGCTACCGATCAACCTACCGGAGGCCTCGTAGGGGACTCAAAAAGTACCATCTCAAACAGCTATAACACAGGCGTAGTCACAAACACCGCCGGTGGCCCCATCGGAGGAATTGCTGGAACTGCGACATCTGTGGACAACACATACTATCTCGACACCGCCTGCAGTGAGAGCGGAGGAGGCACCCCTAAAACAGCGGACGAATTCAACTCCGGCGAAGTGGCCTGGCTGCTGCAAAACGGTCAGAGCACGCCGGAGACCCAGGTTTGGGGCCAGACAGTGGGCACTGGCTACCCCGAGCTGACCAACGCCCCAGCCAAGAAAGTCTACAAGGTCACGTTCGCTACAGCCAAGAAGCCAAACTACGCTGTGGAGTACGCCAATCCCGATGGCGTGAAGAAGCTTCCCTCTCCTCCCGCCATGGAAGAAGGACTTGTCTTCGACCACTGGTCCACAACAAATTCCACCACTGGTGGCGAGACATTCACCGAGAACACCCCCGTTACAAAGGACATCACCGTCTACGCCATCGGTCGGAGGGCCATCGGCGGCGAGAGTGATCCAATCCCCCTTACCGCACAATACGGCACCGGCCGTACCGAGAACTTGTCCAAGTACGTTGCATTCGAATCCGGCGATTCCACAGAAGGTCAATTCACCTTTGAGATCACAGACGGCAACGATACCCTCGAGGCAACCATAGACCGAGACACCCTCACGATCCCCGCCACTGCAGATGTGGGAGACTACACTCTCACTGTTACAGCTAAAGAGGCGTCACCTCAGTATGCTCTGATGAGTTTCGGACCATTCGGGTCTGATCCCGTGAAACTCACAGTGAAAGTCTCCATTACACCAGCCCCATCCACTGTCTCCGTAACTGTCTCCGAGAACCCAACCTACGGCAGCGACATCACCCTCACCGCCACCATCACAGCAGATGGCCTCGATGCAGACCTGATCGGCGGAACCATAACATTCAAAATCGGCGAAGACGCTCTCTCTGATCCCGTGACCATCGAGAACGGTACGGCCGCTCTGAAGATCGAGGGCACCAACACCGCCCTGCAGAAGAAGCTGTTCGGCGAAAGCGGCACAGGCACCCTCACAGCAGTGTACAGCGGTTCGAGCAATATCACCTCTAGCACTGATGCAACCACTATCACCGTGGCTAAAAAGGCCCTGGAGTACACCGTCTCCGCAGAGGACAAGACCTATGATGGCACCACCGCCGTCACCGTCACCCTTACCCCCACAAACCTCGTAGGAGACGATGTTGTCACCCTCACCGCCACAGGCAATGTAGGGAAGCCTGATCCAGGGGAATACAAGACCGTAGACCTCACAGACATCACCTCCTCTGGCGCAGATGCCAAGTACTACTCGGTAGAGAAGAGCAAAACGGGTGTAGAACTCGCCGCCCCGGTGCACATCAACGAGAAGCCGGCAGACAATGCACCCCTTCAAGGTACTGTTACCCAATCCGGCGAGCCGGTCCCAGGCGCCACTGTAACCCTGAAGCAGGGCGATGAGACTAAAGGCTCCACCACCACTGGCGCGGACGGTTCCTACTCCTTCCCCGATGCAGACCCAGGTGTCTATACTGTCGTGGTAGAGACACCGGACGACAAGACCCTGACATCCATGGCCACCGTAACCGAGGGGGACCAAACCGAGAAGGACCTTGAAGTACCAGATGAGAACATCAACTCGAAACTGGACGCCAATGGATCTGATTCTCCCGTTCTGGCAGCAGACGGTCTGAACGATGCCGCGTTGGAGGCCGCGGAGAGCAGTTCCCCCAACACATCGGTAACCGTCACCATGACCGTGGAGCGAGAGACCGAAGCCACCGCGCCCAATGCGGAGGAGATCCAGGCGGAAGCAGAGAGCAGGAGTCTGGACTACATGGACATTCGCCTTACAAAGACCACAGAGGAGACCGGAAAAGCGCCCGTCTCAGAGCCGGTCCCCGAAGTCTCAAAACCCATCACCGTGGTCCTCCGTTTCGACTTCACCGGCAAGGAAAACATCGTGGTGTACCGCTACCACAACGGCAAAGTGGATACCCTTACAGAGGTCCCGAACGCCAATGATGAGTTCATCGAGCTGAATGAGACAGACGGCATCATCACTCTCCATGTGAAACACTTCTCCACATACGCCATCGGGTACAGCAGCAAGGACATCGCCATCACCAAGTACCCGATCACGGTGGAAGCCACAGGCCACGGCAGTGTCACGCCCAGCAGCACTTATACATTCTCTGGAGACACCGTGATCCTCACGGTTACCCCGGAAAGCGGATACCACCTGGACTCTCTCACCGTGCTGAACAAGGACGGCAAGACAGTTACCACCACCAAAACCGGCAATAACACATACACCTTCACGATGCCCGCAGGCAACGTCACGGTTACCGCCACCTTCACGAAGGAGGAGCCGGTTCGGTACGTAGTGACCATCTCTGCATCAGACAACGGTACCGTGAAAGCCAGTCCCACCACCGCAGCAGCGGGAGACACCGTCACCCTCACGGTCACACCGGATGCCGGGTACAAGATCGAGTTCATTACTGTAAAGGACGACAATGGCGAAGAAATCACCACAAAGGCCAACGAGGACGGTACCTATACTTTCACCATGCCTGCTGGAGACGTCACAGTAACCGCCACCTTCACACTGAAGCAGACACCAACGCCGCCGGCACCCCAGCGGTACCCGATCTATATCCCCAGTGAGAACATCTCTGGCCGCGGCTCTGTGGTGGCAGACCGTACTGATGCGGCGAAAGGCGATACCGTAACCCTCACGGTCAGCCCAGAGAGAGGGTACTATCTGTACTCCCTCAAAGTGCTGGATCAGTACGGCAACCCGGTTGCCCTCACGCGCACCGGCAGGAACACATACACCTTTACCCAGCCGGCTGGCGGCGTCACGGTAAAGGCCACCTTTGCCGTGATCCACTATAGCGAGCCCGAGCCTACACCAACGCCAACACCTACTCCCACACCCAGCACCACGCCCGTCATTCCCTCTACGCCCGCAACGCCCTCCAATCCCGCGCCTGCCACATACAGCGTAACCGTTCCTGAGAAGTCTGATGGCGGCTCCGTTGCGGTGGAACCCAAGAATGCGGCCGAGGGTACCAGCGTGAAGCTCACCATAAAGGCGGAGAACGGCTATCATCTGGATGAACTCACGGTCTTGGATCAGGACGGCAAAGCGGTTGCACTCAAAGACAACCAGGACGGCACCTATACCTTCACCATGCCGGCGGGCACTGTGTCCGTAGAGACCACGTTTGTGAAGTGCACCACGGTGTCTTTCCCGGATCTGGATCCCACCGCCTGGTACCACGAGCACACAGACTACGTCATCAGCCATGGCCTTATGAACGGCAATGAGAAAGGTCTCTTTGAACCAAATGGCACCGTTACCCGCGCTCAGATGGTGACGCTCCTCTGGAATCTGAAGGGCAAGCCTGTTGTGAACTTCTACATGACCTATTCCGATGTGAGCGAAGAGACCTGGTACGCCGAGGCGATCCGCTGGGCCACCAGCGAGGGCATCGTGTCCGGCTGCGGAGACGGCAGCTTCGGCCCTGCGGACACCATCACCCGGGAACAGATGGCCGTGATGCTGTACAACTACAAAAAGAAGTACGGAGACGGCGGCTTCACCGGAGCGTGGATGTACCGCCTGCCCTTCGAGGACCTGGACCAGATCTCAGACTGGGCATTCGAGGCCGTGGCCTGGTGCAACATGAAGGGCATCATCACCGGCAAGGGCAACGATCTCTTCGATCCCAAAGGCCAGGCAACCCGGGCTGAGATGGCGGCAATCCTCACACAGTATCTCACTTCAAACCCCTGATCTTCCCCTGCAGTTTCGCGCAGCGGTATTCGATCCCTGCCCTCCCTCGGATCCATCCTCTCTCTGTCCCAGCAGTACAGCCAGTGCCCCCGGCACTGGCTGTACTTTTTCTCTTCCCTTCGTCCGATTCATGCTTTTCAGGCATGACACAGGCATAAAAACAAAGTATTTGCTATATTCCAAATCGAATCCTATAATGGCAGTGCAGTGAGGGGCGCCTGAGGCGCGGATGCACTGCCAGTTTCATTTGGGAGGGCAGGCACATGTGTCCCGAAACCTATTCCCTGGCCAAGGCCGGACTCAGCGAGGCGGAGGCAAAGGCGGTCCAGGCCTGTGAGACGCCGGAGCAAATGGTCCGCCTGCTCCGGAAAGCCCGGTGTGCACAGCTGGAGGAGCTCCACGCACGGCAGCAGGCGCTGGACACCCTGGACTACATCATCCACAACGTGCAGGCCGCCAAGGCCTGAGACACAATCCACATCATTCAGGAGGGACCCCAATGCAATACGCCAAATTGGGCAAGTCGGAACTCATGGTCTCCCGGATCTGCATGGGCTGCATGGGCTTCGGCAATGCGGCCACCGGGCAGCACAGCTGGACGGTGGACGAGACCCAGACCCGGGAGATCATCCGCCACGGCCTGGATCTGGGCATCAACTTCTTCGACACCGCCATCGCCTATCAGAACGGGACCAGCGAGCAGTACGTGGGCAAGGCCCTCCGGGACTTCGCCCGCCGGGAGGACTACGTGATCGCCACCAAGTTCACGCCCCGCACCCAGGAGGAGATCGATCACCGCGTCTCCGGCCAGCAGCACATCCAGACCTACCTGGACCGCAGCCTGAAAAACCTGGGCATGGACCACGTAGACCTCTACATCTACCACATGTGGGACTATCACACCCCTATGGAGGAGATCATGGAGGGGCTGCACGCCGCCGTGCAGGCGGGCAAGACCCGGTACATCGGCATCTCCAACTGCTTCGCCTGGCAGCTGGCCAAGGCCAACTTCTACGCCCGCGAGCACGGCCTCACCGAATTCATCTCCATCCAGGGCCATTACAACCTCATCGCCCGAGAGGAGGAGCGGGAGATGGCCCCCTTCTGCCAGGACCAGAACATCGCCATGACCCCATACAGCGCCCTCGCCGGCGGGCGGCTCTCCAAGCGCCCCGGAGAGACCTCCAAGCGCCTGGAGGAGGACGCGTACGCCAGGTTCAAGTACGATGCCACCGCCGAGGCAGACGGCAAGATCATCGCCCGGGTGGCGGAGCTGGCAGACAGCCGGGGCGTCTCCATGACGGAGATCTCCCTGGCCTGGCTGCTCACCAAGGTAACCGCACCGGTGGTGGGCGCCACCAAGTTCTCCCACGTAGACGGCGCCGCCAAGGCCGTGGATCTGGTCCTCTCCCAGGAGGAGCAGGCCTATCTGGAGGAGCTGTATGTCCCCCACGCCCTCGTGGGTGTGATGGCCCAGAACGGCAAGCAGAAAGCAGGAAACGTAGTCTAAAAATAATTCAGGAGGTACACAACCATGGAAAAGATCACACAGACCGCCGGCCGGAATCAGCTGGGGGACTTCGCCCCGGATTTCGCCCACTTCAACGATGACGTTCTCTTCGGAGAGAACTGGAACAACCAGGACATCGACCTCAAGACCCGGTGCATCCTCACCGTGGTGGCCCTGATGTCCTCCGGCATCACGGACAGCTCCCTCACCTATCACCTGGAGAACGCCAAGGCCCACGGCGTGAGCCGCGCCGAGATCGCCGCCATCGTCACCCACGTAGGGTTCTATGTGGGCTGGCCCAAGGCCTGGGCGGTGTTCCGCCTGGCCAAGGAGGTCTGGAAGGAGGCGGAGCCCGCCCTCACGGAGAAGGACCGGTATCAGAGCACCATCCTCTTCCCCATCGGCGCCCCCAACGATGGCTTTGCCCAGTACTTCACCGGCCAGTCCTATCTGGCCCCGGTGTCCAAGGAGCAGGTGGGCATCTTCAACGTCACCTTCGAGCCGGGCTGCCGGAACAACTGGCACGTCCACCACGCGGACAAGGGCGGCGGCCAGATCCTGATCTGCATCGGCGGCAGGGGGTACTACCAGGCCTGGGGTGAGGAGGCCGTGGAGATGCGGCCCGGAGACTGCATCAACATCCCCGCCGGCGTGAAGCACTGGCACGGCGCCGCCCCGGACAGCTGGTTCAGCCACCTGGCGGTGGAGGTCCCGGGAGAGAACGGCTCCAACGAGTGGCTGGAGCCGGTAACCGATGCGCAGTACGGTATTCTGAAATGAAGAAACTCATCGTTTTATTCCTTGCAGTATTCATTGTCCTATCCCTGGCCGCCTGCGGCGGACAGGAGAGCGCGAATACTGCCGCGCCCAGCACAACCCCAACCCCCGCCCAGCAGGACACCGCCGGCACCCCGGAGACCGCGGAGCCCCCGGCCGCAGATCCCGTGGAGAACCCGGACACGCCCGGCACCGGCGGCAAGATCCTGGTGGCGTACTTCTCTGCCACCAACAACACGGAGGGCATCGCCCAGAAGCTGGCGGACGGCCTGGGGGCAGACCTCTTTGAGATCCAGCTGGTAACCCCGTACTCCACAGACTATAACACCGTGCTGGACGAGGCCCAGCGGGATCAGAACCGGCAGGCCAGGCCGGAGCTCGCCAACCAGGTGGCCAATTTCGACCAGTACAGCACCATTCTCCTGGGCTATCCCAACTGGTGGGCGTCCATCCCCATGCCCATCGCCTCCTTCCTGGAGCAGTATGACTTTGCCGGCAAGACCGTCATACCATTCTGCTCCCACGGCGGCGGAAGGTTCGGCCAGAGCCTCACCGCCATCGCCAAGCTGGCCCCGGATGCCAATATGGGAGAGCCCCTCTCCGTCCACTACTCCGGCGGCAGCAGCCTGCCGGAGGACATTGCGGCCTGGCTGCAGGCCAACGGCATCTCCGGCTGAGCCCTCCCACATACAGGCACTGGAGCCGCAGCTCGTCACCCTCCTCGATGCAGTTCCATGCCCATAGGGGCGGCAACCGCCGCCCCAGAAGCAATCCAGGCCGTGCGCGATAAGCGCACGGCCTGGATTTGTGTTATCGATATGTATTCTGGCCTCTCAGAGGTACTCCCGGAAGAAGGCACACTCGTCATCGTTGCACTTCTCCGCCGCCTTGGTGCGGATGTTGCAGTGGAAGACATGGCCCAGCTTCAGGGTGTCGCTGCCATAGATGCAGCGCTTCCAGCGGACGCCGTTGGCGGAGAGCACCTTGGGGAACTCCCTGGCCTCGGGCAGCAGAAAGTCCTCTACGGCGCTCATCACGAAGGCCGGCGGGAACTTGCTGTTCACCCACTGCACCACGTTGATGGACACCAGCTCCTCCGGGGTGCCCTTCTCGGGGAGGAAGTCCGCCATCATCGCCTTGGTGGTCCCCACGAGCTCGCCGGTAAAGCGATAGCAACCGCAGTTCAGGCCCACGGCGGTGGGGACAAAGCCCTTGGGCGGGGCGATGGCATACAGCTTCTGCAGGTCCGGGTTGGTGCAGAGGCAGCAATACAGGCTGAGGAGGTGGCCGCCGGCGGAGTCCCCCACGGCGAACACATGGTCCGGGTCCAGGTGATACTCCTCGGCGTGGTCCAGCACCCAGTGGAATACGCTGTTCACGTCCTCCAGTTGGGCGGGGTGCTTGCTCTCCGGGGCCAGGCGGTAGCTGAAGTTCACCACGGCAAAGCCCCGCTGGGCCAGGTTCATGCAGTAGAACTGATAGACGTCTTTGTCCCCGTACACCCAGGCGCCGCCGTGGACGCTCACGATCACCGGCAGGACGTCGTCCCCCGCCTCTCTCGGGCGATACAGGTCCAGCAGCTGATATTTTGCATCTTGCGTGCCGTATGGGATGTTGTCTGCCCGCACCACGTCCTCCGGGGTGACGAGACCGGCGTCCCGCTTCTTGTCTCCCTTGGTGAACATGGCCCGGACCATTGTGCTGTTCACAGACATACTGTGTCCCAACCTTTCCAAACAAACGTGATCTCCGGGTTTCCCCGGCGGATTTGCTGCCGCCAGTATAGCCCTTCTTGCGCCAAATGTCCAGCTTCCCACGCCATTTCCCCTCTGAAACAGGCGCGTTTTCCGAAAACGGCGGGTACAAGGGAACAGACAGGCCCGCAGGTCAGCCCTTTCTCAGGTGGTAGAGCCCATACGCATCGATCAGCCGCTCCAGCTCCGGCTGGATAAAGTCGTCCATCCAGAGCAGCTGTCCCTCGTGGTTCAGATGGATCCCGTCCTCCTGGAACAGCACCGTGTGATAGGACCCCACATCGTAGGTGAGGCAGGTGGCGTCCAGGAAGGACATGTAGTCCCTCTCGGCACAGAGGGCCGCCAGCTCCCGGTTGATCTTCTGGGTGAGGCCGGCGTACTGTGCCCTCCCGGGGAGCAGCAGGCCGCTCATCACCACGAACTTGGCCTCGGGCAGCTTCTCATGGAAGGTCTCAAACATCTGTCGCTTGTACGCCATGCAGCCGGAGACCTTGTCCTCATCGGTGCCCTGGAGGGAGAGATAGTCGTTGGAGCCGGTCTGGAAGAACACCACATCCGGGGCATAGGGGTAGAGCAGCACCGGGGCGTACCGCACCAGCAGCTTGTCTGTGCTGCCGCCGAAGCCGTGGTTCTGCACCTTGTATCCCGAGAGGTCCTCCTCCATCTCCGTCCAGAGCCGGAAGTTAGAGGCCCCGTAGAAGAGGACCTCGTGCTGCCGCTGGTCTGCCGGGTACTTCTTGGCGATGGCGTCCACCTCCCGGTCCCAGTCGTAGAGATGGCCGAAGGGGCCCCAGCCGATCTTCCGGCCGGTGATGGCCAGTCCCGCGAGAGACAGGGCCGCCGCCCCGGCGCAGGCGGCCAGTATCGTTCCTTTTTTCATGGTGTGTTCCTCCCAACATCGCTGGATGAATCTGCCTCCATTGTACCGGAGATGCCAGGAATCGTCAAGAGGGGATTGGAGAGTGCTGTAAAGGGAAAATACTTGTCTCATAAAGCGAGACAGCCCAAATCCCAGACAAACATTTCGAAATGTGCCCCACTCAGACAGCATCCGGCACAATAGTCCGCACCACAGGCCAACCCAACCCGCGGCACCCTGGCGCACCCTGGATCCGGCGTTTCTCCGCCCGCACAGGCCCGCTTTCGTGCCATTCCAACGCCAAAATCCCGCTTTCGGCACCACTTCAGCCCGTTCTCAGCTACCCCAGCAGTTCGGACACTGCAGGACACAGCACCGCCCGGCACGCCCCCAAAGCCCCAATCCGCGATTGCAAATTGTATTCAAACCAGAAAATTCGCCGCTCTGTATCGTCCGCTTCTATTATTTACCAATTCCAACGCCGCAAAATGGGCACCGGCCAACCCGGCCGGTGCCCTTTCACACGCTCAGAACTTGAACTTCTCTCAGCCAAACCGATACCGGTCTCACGATACCGGCTGTCCATCGATCCAGACGCCCCGCAGGCTGAGATCCGGACCCAGCAGTATGAGATCGGCCGGCCCGCCCACCGCGATCTCCCCGGCCTCGATGCCCACCGATCTCGCCGGGGCCGTGGTGGCAGCGTACACCGCCCTCTCCAGGGGGATGCCAAAGGACACCGTCCGGCGGACCCCCTCCAGCAGGCTGATGGAGGACCCCGCCAAGGTCCCGTCCAATAAGGTGGCCTTTCCAAATGATACCCGGATGGGCTGTCCCCCCAAGGTGTAGTCTCCGTCCGGCATGCCGGCACAGCGGAGAGCGTCTGAGATCAGATTCACCCGGTCCCCGAAGAGCTGGAAGAGCATCCGCACCATGGCGGGGTGGACATGGAGGCCATCGCAAATGAGCTCCACCGTGGCCCCCGCGTCAAACGCCGCCCCGATGAGCCCCGGCGCCCGGTGGTGCAGCGGCGGCATCCCGTTGCAGAGGTGGGTGGCGTGGGTTGCCCCCGCCTGATACGCCGCCAGGGCAGTCTCATAGTCTGCGGCGCTGTGCCCCAGGGAGACGGTGCACACCTGGGAGATCGCCCGGATGAACTCCAGCGCCCCCGGCTCCTCCGGCGCCACGGTGACGAGCCGCACCGTTCCCCCGCTCCGGGCATTCAATCGCTGAAACAGCGCCACATCCGGCCGGTGCAGGTTCTCCGGGTTCTGGGCGCCCCGTCTGCTGTAGCTGAGGAAGGGCCCCTCCAGGTGAATCCCGGCACACTTGGCCCCGCCCGCTCGCCGGTATCCCCGGATGGCGTCCAGGGCGGCGTTTAACGCGGGCTCCTGTAGGGTCATGGTGGTGGCGAGAAAGCTGGTGGTGCCCTGGGAAGCATACCACTGCCCCAGTTTTTGTACGCCCGCCGGGTTTCCATCGGAGAAGTCCTCGCCGATGGCCCCGTGGGTGTGGATGTCCACCAGGCCGGGGATCAGATAGCCGCCCTGGGCGTCCAGGTCCGCCGGTCCCTCCACCACTCCGATGGCCTCCACCCGATCCCGGAAGGAAATCCCGCCGGACACAAAGCGATCTCCCAGAAAGATCTGGGCGTTTCGGATGATCATACGCCGCTCCCCCTCTTCTATGTTTCTCCCCCATTGTATCACGGTTCCCCGGCGAGGAAAAGAGCGGAATGCGCTGCCGCATTCCGCTCGATAAAGCCGTCAGGTCTGGTTGTCTGCGCCGTCCTTCAGCAGCTGGGCCCGGACCTCCAGGATGCTGCCGGGAGACATGGAGAGCTCATCCACCCCGATGTCCCGGAAGAACTGAGACAGGCTGAGATCCGCCCCCAGCTCCCCGCAGATGCCCGCCCAGATGCCGGCCCTGTGGGCGCTCTCCACGGTGTGGCGGATGAGCCGCAGCACCGCCTCGTGGTGCCGGTCTGAGAAGGGCTCGCAGGCCGGGTTCTGCCGGTCTATGGCCAGGGTGTACTGGGTGAGGTCGTTGGTGCCGATGCTGAAAAAGCGCACCTCTTGGGCCAGCAGATCGCTGATGATGGCCGCCGCCGGGGTCTCGATCATGATGCCCAGCGGCACATCCCGGTGGAAGGGAATCCCCTCCGCCGCCAGTTCCTCTTGGACCTCCTGGCAGAGCGCCTTGGCCCGGCGCACCTCGTCCACAGACGCGATCATGGGGAACATGATGGAGAGGTTGCCGTATGCGGACGCCCGATAGAGGGCCCGCAGCTGGGTCCGGAAGACCTTGGGCCGGGCGAGGCACAGCCGGATGGCCCGCAGGCCCATGGCCGGGTTCTTCTCCCGGGGGAGGTCCATATGGGAGGCCTGTTTGTCCGCCCCGATGTCCAGGGTGCGCACCACCACCGGCTTTCCCTGCATGCCGGAGAGGACCTTGCGGTATGCGTCAAACTGCTCCTCCTCGCCGGGGGAGTCCTCCCGGCCCAGGAAGAGGAACTCGCTGCGGAAGAGGCCGATGCCGTCCGCCCTCTCCTCCAGCACCGCCGGCAGGTCCTCCGGGGAGCCGATGTTGGCGCAGATCATGAGGCGGGTGCCGTCTCCCCGGTGCACCGCCTGGCCCCGGAACTGCTCCAGCCAGGCCTTCCGGTGCCGCTCCGCCTCCGCCCGCTGCTGCAGGTCCTCTGCAGTCCGATCATCGGGGGCCAGCCACACCTGTCCGGTGCCGCCGTCCAGGTACACCAGCTGTCCCTGGCAGTCTGCGGGCAGGGACTCGTGGAGCTTCACCACCGCCGGGATACCCATGGTGCGGGCGAAGATGGCGGAGTGGGAGTACGAAGACCCGCTGGAGGTGAGAAAGCCCGCCACCTTGTCCCGGTCTAAGGACGCGGTCTCGCTGGGGGCGAGGTCGTCTGCGGCCAGGATAAAGGGCCCCGGCCCCTCCAAGGGCTGGTAGGTCTCGCCGGTGAGGATGCGGATCACCCGCCGGGCGATGTCCCGCACATCGGCGGAGCGCTCCCGCATGTAGTCGTCCTCCATGGCCTCGAAGACCCCGGCGAAGTGGTTGCCCGCCTCCTCCACCGCGGCCTCGGCGTTGCGCCCCTCCCCCACGATGAGGCTCTCCACGCAGTCCATGAAGTCCGGGTCCACCAGCATCATCCGGTGGATCACAAAGAGCATGGCCTGCTCCTCCCCCAGGTGGGCCTGGCTGTCCTCCGCCAGCTGGTCCAGCTGGCGGCAGGCCTCGCCGCAGGCGGTGTGGAACCGGCGCAGCTCCTCCTCCGGCACCTTGGCCTCATAGCGGGGCACCGGGGTGGTCCCCCGGCGCACCAGTTTCAGGGTACCCCAGGCCATGCCCCGGGACACCCCTTCTCCCTGTAGAACGCGCATGGGATCACCGCCTCAGAGGTGGGCGCGGAGAAAGGCCTCCAGCGCCGGCGCGGTCTCCGCCTCGTCCGGGCCGTCCACCGTGATAAAGACGGTCTCCCCGGCTCTGATGTTCAGCTGCATCAGGGTGAAGAGCCGCTTCAGGCTGGCGGTCTCCACATCGCCTCCCCGGCGCACGGCCAGGGTTACGGAGCTTCTGGCCTTCTGGGCCTGCTGCACCAGCAGTCCCGCCGGCCGCACATGGATGCCCAGGGCATCGCGTATCGTGTACTCAAAGGTCTGCATCCGGTTCTCCCCTTTCCTCGTCCCCATTTCCAAAGATGCGCGAATCGGGCAGACGCATCCAAACACAACATGAAGAAACGCCCCTATCCCCACCCGGCAGACAAAAGCGCCCGCAGACACAGTGCGGACAGGCCAGCACCATCTCTCGGGCGCATACAATTCAATCATATGCAGGGGCAGTGCTGTGCCGGGGCGGACAAGATCTCACAATAAAGATAGCATGGATTTCCAGTTTCTGCAACCGGTTTGGCAGTTCTTTGGAATATCCGTTGTGTTGTTTGGACAATCCGGCAGGTGTGAATTGCACAAGATTTCGTCCAAATTGCCACTTCTCCGTTGACGTTCCCTCCCCCGCTCTGCTATACTGGATCCAGCAAGCCAGTTCGTCCTCTGTCCCAGACAGACCTGCCCGGCCACAACAGAAAGGAAGGGGAACTCAGTGAAAATCGTCTGCACAAAAGACTACCAGGACCTGTCCCGGAAGGCCGCCATGCTGCTCTCCGCCCAGATCATCATGAAGCCCAACGCGGTGCTGGGCCTCGCCACCGGCAGCACCCCCATCGGGCTGTATGCCCACCTGGTGGAGTGGTACCAGCGGGGGGATCTGGACTTCTCGGAAGTCACCACCATCAACCTGGACGAGTACCGGGGCCTCCCCCGGGATCACGCCCAGAGCTACCACCACTACATGTACACCCGGCTCTTCCACCACATCAACATCCACCCGGACCACATCCACATCCCGGACGGCGCGGAGCCGGACCCGCTTCGGGCCTGCGCCGCCTACGATGTCATGATCCAACGGGTGGGCGGCATAGACCTCCAGCTGCTGGGCATCGGCCTGGACGGCCACATCGGCTTCAACGAGCCCGGCACCGCCTTTGAGCTGGGCACCCACTGCGTGGACCTCACGGAGAGCACCCTGGCCGCCAACCAGCGGTTCTTCGCCTCCCGGGAGGAGATGCCAAAGCAGGCGTACACCATGGGGGTGAAGACCATCATGCAGGCGAAGAAGGTCCTGATGGTGGCCAGCGGCAAAGAGAAGGCGGAGATCGTAAAGAAGGCGTTCTTTGGGAGGGTGACGCCGCAGGTGCCGGCCTCCATCCTGCAGATGCACCCGGACTTCACCCTGATGGGGGACCAGGAGGCCCTGCAGCGGATCCTGTGAGGCAGACAGCCATCCAACAAGCCCGGAACTCCATAGAGAGGGACAGAGCGTGCTGCGGGGTTCCCGCAGCACGCTCATTTTGCACGGGGAAGGGTTCAGGCCAAGAGCTGCTCCATCTCCTCCACCAGGCCGGCGAAGAGGTCCAGGGCGGTCTGCACCGGCGCCGGCGTGGCCATGTCCACCCCGGCGCCCCGGAGCAGGGCGATGGGGTCTTTGGAGCAGCCGCCGGAGAGAAAGCCCAGGTAGTCCCGGACCGCTGCGGGCCCTCCGTGAAGGATCCGCTGGGACAGGGCCACCGCGGCTGAGAAGCCGGTGGCGTACTGATAGACGTAGAACTTGCGGTAGAAGTGGGGCACCCGGGCCCACTCCCACTCGATGCCGGGGTCCAGCACCACATCTGGGCCGAAATACAGCCGCACCAGGTCCTTGTGGATGCGGTTGAGCCGGTCCACGGTGAGGGACTCGCCCCGCTCCACCAAGGCGTGGCTCTTCTCCTCGAACTCCGCCAACATGGTCTGCCGGTACAGGGTGTTGCGGAACTGGTCCAGGAAGTAGTTGATGAGCACCGCCCGCTGTCTCTTGTCTCCGCACTGCCCCAAGAGGTACTGGGTGAGCAGCATCTCGTTGCAGGTGGAGGCCACCTCTGCCACAAAGGTGACGTACCGCCGATAGAGCGGCGGCTGGTTGCGGCTGCTGAGATAGCTGTGCAGGGCGTGTCCCATCTCGTGGGCCACGGTGTATGCGCTGCGAAGGCTGTCCTTGTGGTTCAGCAGCACAAAGGGGTGCACGAGGCAGCCGCAGGAGTATGCCCCGGAGGTCTTGCCCTGGTTTTCGTAGATGTCCATCCAGCGGTTCTCAAAGGCGGAGACCAGCACATCGTGGTACTCCTGCCCCAGGACGCGGGTGGCCTCCAGCACGTACTGCTTTGCGGTCTCAAAGGGGATCACCTGGTCCGCCTCCGGGAGGATGGGGACGGCGCAGTCGTAGAGGTGGAGCTCGTCCAGGCCCAGGGCCTTTTTCCGAAGGGCGAGATACCGGTACAGGGGCTCCAGGTTGTTGTGCACTGTGTCCACCAGGTTGTGATAGACCTCCTCCGGGATCTCGCTGGGGTACATGGCAGACTGGAGGAAGGAGTCGTAATGGCGGACCTGGCTGTAGAAGACGTCCTTTTGGACGGAGGCGTTGTACATGGCGGCAAAGCCGTTGCGCAGGCTCCCATAGGTGTCATAGAGGGAGCGGAAGGCGTTGGCCCGAAGGGTGCGGTCCCTTGCGTGGGAGAGGGAGACGTAGCTGCCGTTGGTAACCGGGTGGGGCTTTCCCGCAGCGTCCAGGGCGTCCGGGAACTTCAGGTCCGCGTTCCGCAGGGTGTTGAAGATCTGGGCAGGCCCGCCGGCTAACCGTCCCACCGCCGCCAGGATGTCCTCCTCCGCCTGGGAGAGCATGTGACTCTGGCCTCTCCGGACTCGGGTGAGGTACCGGCGGTACGGCACCAGGGCGGGCTCGTCCCGGTAGAACTGCTCCAAGGTCTCCGCCGGGATGGCGTTGATCTCCGGCATGGCGAAGGCCTGGGCCTGGTTCACCTTCAGCTGGAAGTCCTGGCTGCGCCCCAGAAGGGCCTGGGCATCGGAGTCCCCGGTGTCCGTGTCCTTGCGGAGCATGGGGTAGATGAAAAGGGCGTCCAGGCGGCGGTCCAGCTCCTCCTCGCAGTGCAGATAGGCCAAGAGATCGGCCGCAGAGGCACCGAGTTTGCCTCGAAATGCCGCAATCTGGGCGGGGATGTCCTTGCAGTCCTCCAGGGCCGCATACCAGGCCGCATCGCTGGGGAATAAGTCCTCAATACTCCAGCAGTTCGCCGGGTCCTGTTCGCTGCGGCGGAGGATTCGAGTGGGTTGTGTCAAGGGGCATCCCTCCAGGGCGGATTTTGTCTCAAGGTGGAGAATACCACAAAACCGGCCTCTTGAAAAGCACTTTTTTCCGTTGAAGTGCCGTAGGACACCCGCAGATCACCTGAAATGCAGCCGAGACTCGAAAAGCGGGAGGCCATCCGGCCTCCCGCTTTTGATGGGATTGGGTGTTGTGCTCAGAAAGCCTGCTCCAGGCCGGAGGAGGCCACCAGGTCGTTCCAGGCGGCGTCCATCTGGCTGTAGAAGTCCTCATCGGCTGTCATGCTGTACGAGACGATGATGTTGCCCACCATGTGGTCCAGGATGTAGGCACTCATCTCGCCGGGGAAAGTCTCGCTGGCGGCCAGGGCCTCCTCCCGGGTGCCGTCCGCCTCCACATGGCCCTGGTTCAGCACCACCACATGGTCTGCCCTCTCCAGGATCTCCATGTTGTGGGAGATCATCACGGTGGTGCGCCCCTCCATCAGCTTCAGGATGGCGTCTGTGACCATGCGCTCGCCGGCGTGGTCCATGTTGCAGGTAGCCTCGTCCAGGAGGAGGTAGGCCGGGTCCAGCATCAGGGCCCGGGCCAGTGCAACGCGCTGCCGCTGGCCGGCGGAGAGGTTGCAGCCGTTCTCCCCGATCATAAAGTCCAGACCTCCCGGCAACTGGGCGATGAAGCCGTCTGCCATGGCGATGCGGGCGGCGCTCATGATCTCCTCGTCTGAGACCGCCCGGTCCATGCCGTATGCGATGTTGTCCCGGATAGAGGCGTCAAAGAGCTGGGGGTCCTGCAGCACATAGGCAAAGCTCTGCCGCCACTCCTGGAGATTCATCTCCTGGGCAGGGTAGTCTCCGAAGCGGATGCTGCCGCTGGTGGGGGTGTAGAAGCGCTCCAGCAGTTTGAAGAGGGTGGTCTTGCCAGAGCCGTTGGGGCCCACCAGCACGGTGAGCTTGCCCTTGGGGATGGTGAGGGAAATCTTCTTACTAATTTTGATACAATTTAACACTCACCACTGTTACACACCTCAGGAGGGTAAGTTCTGCGGCAGGAGGGGAAATGAAAAACTACATAATTCTATCCATTACCTAGGCCGTGGTTTGCATGACTTCGGCTGCGCTTAACTGCAAATGTGTTTTTATAAGTTGAAGGTGATATTCGACAAATTTGTTGATTGGAACCGACACTAGCCACCCGAGACCCCCCAGGGGGTACCCCCGATGC
>CANRFN010000021.1 GCA_947629915.1 uncultured Oscillospiraceae bacterium
TTCCTCTTTATTATATGGGTATAACTTAAATGCATGAAATTTCGAATTCTGGGTATGACTACAATTCATGATATCAATCCTCTTGAAACTGGTCAGGGCCTTTGCCAGGGCATTCACGTTCGGAGTTGCTTTCTTCGCCCGTGTAGCCAGTTCTTTGATCTTACTGACCACAGCCTTGGCGCCCTTGGCAATCCCATCAAACACGCCTTTGAACGTCATGAGCTGGATTTTCATCAGCTGCTTTACAGCGCCGGCGGCTGCAGATCCCAGTTGCCCCAAGGCCCGTGTGGCGGTGCTGGCGTAGCTTGCGGAAAACGACAATAGCGCTGAGCCGGCATTTTTGGCGCCGGCGGCTATCCTGCTAAAGATCTCGCTCGCGCTCCCGGCCTGGGTGGCGCTGGAGCTGTACGCCTTAAGCTGGGCGCTCGCCTCGCTGATCTTGCCGGCAAGCTCGTCATACTGCGCATAGCCGGGGCCGAAACCGCGTGCCTCAAGCTCTTTGAGCTCTGCCTTCCACTGTTGCAGATTCTGGTAGATCTCCACGATTTTCGGGTTTGTCTGCTCTAACTCTTTGCGGATCTCCCGAATTTGTGCCTTGGTCTCCTCGTACTCTGCATTGTACGTGTTGCCGCTCGCCTTCATCTCATCGCGCTTCTCGATGAGCCGCTGCAGTTCCTCTTCCATTTTCTCAATGGTTCGAAGCTTCTCTTCTTCCGGCGGCGCAGTGCTCTTGCCCGCTACCTGTGCGGCCAGTTCGTTGAGCTGCGCACGGGCTTCAATCAGCTGCTGCAAGGCGGCGGCCTCTTCCTCCGTGCCCCTGGTACGGAGGAAATTAGTCTCGGCGATACGCTCGTTTAGCTTGGCCTGCTCGATCTCCTCAGCGCCTATCAGGTCTCTGTGCTGCGCAAGCTTCGCTTCGGCCTCCTGTAGCAGGGCGTTCAGCTGCTGCCATTCCGCCGTGTTCGATACGGTCGTAAAAGCGGCGCCTTGTGCTTCCATGTTGTCTAAAGCGGCTCTGTATTCCTCCGCCTTTGCCGTCATGGCCTCCAGCTGCTTCGCGGCCGTTAACCATCTAGAACTATTCTGCTTTACGCCTAGAGCATCTAACTCTTTCAGTTTCGCCCGGTACTTCTCCGCCTGATTGACGGCGTTTTCCCAGGTCTTCTCAAGACTCGCATACTCCTCGGTTTTGACGGTCTGTCCGCCGATCTCGTCTAATTTCTGCCGGAGGGTGTCGACTTCAATGCCAGCCTTCTGCAGGTCGCTCACGAACTTAAGCACGCCCGCGCCGCTGGTAAAGCCTTTCTCAATCGTTGCATCCAGCCGGCCCATCGTGCTTTCCAGCTGTCGGGCGTCCTTCTGTGGCTCCTTGAACATTTGCGATAGCTCTGCTTGTGATACCGCTGCCGCCTGCGCCGCCTGTTGGGCCGCCTCTTGTGCGGCTTGCCCGCTCTGCGTCTGGGCCTGTGCCTGCTGCTGGGCTGCTTGCGCCGCCTGTTGCGAGGCCTGCGCCTGTTGTTGTGTAGCCGCCGCGGCCGCCTGTTGCTGCTCTGTGGCCTGCTGGGCGCCGCTGGACATGGCCGCATAGATCTGCCCGGTAGTGCTGGCCAGGTTTTGCAGAAGGGGCGTCATTTCGCTGAAGGACTTCTGCATGCTGTCGCCCATGGTCTTAACGGTATCAATCAGGGTTTGAATACTCTGCAAGAGCTTGTCGGACCCCGCTTCAAAACCGCTGGTATCCATCCCGGTGTTAAATTGTAAGCTGCCATCGTGCCCGTTATCTGCCATTACTCTCCACCACCTTTTGCGCTTGCGGGAGGTGGGCCAAAAAAGCTGTCCAGGATATCATTTCCGCTACGATAGCGAACCGGATTGATACTGCACAGATTTTTATTAGCCGTGTAAAACTCTTTCTCTGCTTTGTCCAATTTCTTGTGCTTCGCCCGCTTTTGACGGATCAAAAGCACATACCCCCACAGGCCATCTCTATCAACGGCCTGGAAATAGCCCATGAACGTCCACCAATGTAAGTATTCCAGTTCACGTACCTCGGTGCCCGCAACCTTGTTGATCTCGGGGAAGATTAGCTGCTCATCCTTCTCCCAGTTCACCAACCTCGGAGACGGCTTGTCTTCGTGCTGCCCACCGCACTCCATGAACCAAACGCCTTGCTTATAGGCCTCTTCGATATCCGCCTTTGTGAACGTGTCTGCGTCCACATAGAGCCGGCTCAGAAAGATATAGGCTTTTTCGCTGTCTGATAGCTCGTCAGAATTCAGCGCTTGGAAGATGCGGAGAATGTTGCGGAAATCTGGCTTGATCTCGTGTTTTTGCCCATTAACCGTTAGCGTCTTCGGAAGTTTCCCTATCATCGTCTTCCAGGTACTTGCTCATGCGCTTGCTGGAAAGCGCGAATTCCTGCTCCATGGCGTCTTTAATGACATCGCCGATGGCCTGCAGTACGCGGATAACAAAGAACTCCCCGCCCACACTGGAAAACGGATTCCGCTTGGCAAAGATCTGCTCCGCCTCTTCGATATCAAAGAGGGCGTTGATGCGGGCATACAGATCTTGCTCCACCTTCTTCATGATGGCCCGGTCGGTCTCGTAAGTGGCTTCACCGTTCGCCTCGATATTCAAAGCCTCCAGCGGCTTCACGATGTTAGGCAGGTCCTTCATGACGGTCTCGTAGCGGTCCAGAATGGAGAGGTCCGCCGGCCGCATATAGATCTTGCAAATCGGCTGGTTGAACTGATTCACGATGGGGATTTCTCGCGTACCATCGTCAATGACTACGCTCTTAATGGTTTTCTCGTCCATGGTTTTACCTCCTTATGATTTGGCGGAGGACAGGCCGCGCCCATCCTCCGCCCGTGTAGCTTTTTCAGTCGTCTGCCAGATAACTGGCCACGCGCTCTTTCGAAAAGCCAGTTTTTGCGGCGGCCGATGCCGCCAGGGGCCGCATGATACGGCCCGCCTTGTCCATGAGAACGGTAGATGTGAAGGTCAACGTCAGAAATACGCCGTCCTCCACCGTCTCGAACGTGAATTTGGAACTGGTATCAGCTACGTACAACAGCCATTCCAGATCCTGCGCTGTGGTGGTCTTCTTGCCCTTCACGGTGATATCCTTCCCCGCATACTTCTGATCCAGAGTAAGCGGGAGATAGTGGCCCGTGTTCTCCCCCTCCGGGAAAGAGGGCATGTTATCCACATACAGCAACGTTCCAGAGACGTCACCACTCTCAGTGATGATGGTGTCGGGGCTTACAAGCTCAGACACCTTCTTCCCGCCGGCGTCTTTCGGCTCTGACTCCTGGGCGGGCACAGAAGCCGAGTCAGAGCCGATTAACCCCCCGCCTCAGATACGGTGATCTTGCGGGTGCTCCGCACGTAGGTGATGGACTTCTTCTCCGGAATGCCGATGGGGTACACGTTGAACGGGATAGCCGCGCCGGCCGTGTCGCCGCCGATGCTCTGCGGGATGAAGTAAGCCTCCTGCTCCCAGAACTCACCGGTCACAGAGTCTGCGTCCTTGGTCTCCTCGCCAAACACGCCCACGCCGAACTTGCCCTTAATGGACTCCTCATCGGTGGTACGGCTGATGGCGTTGGCCAACATCTTCTCGTACAGAGACCGGTCAGGATCGGCATAGTAGGTATCCATATCCAGCTCGGGCTCGTAGCCAGAGTGGGTAACGATGGACTCACCCAGGACGTTCTTACTGGTCTCCACATCGGGGTTGAGCTCAAGGGACAGGTCATCATTGTCTACGCCCAGGGGATCCCAAGTGGTGCCCTCCCAAGATGCCGCAAACAAGAAATGCTTACGCTCAAGCTTTGCCATTTTTACACCCTCCTATAGGTAATTTTAAGTTGAATTTGGTACTTGGCCGCGTCACTGCCTACCTCCGCCGGGTATGCCGTCAGTGTAGGCACGATGGACCTCACGGCGCCCTCGGGCAACTTTGGAAAATGCCGGATAGCATTTTGCTCTTGAACCCACGCCGTTACTGCCTCGAAAAACTGCAGATTTGCAAGATTCTCTTTGGCGTCTGCGCCGAAATTCTCGCGAGATGCGAAAATGAAATTCAGAGTCTGGATCTCGTCAGGAATCTCCTCCCCTAGCACGTTTTCATGGTAGGAAATCGTGCTGGGAGAGGAATACAGCGCATATTCTGTTGGATTTTCCGCGAGATAGTCCGCCCGAAACCGGGCGCCCGGCTGAAGGGCTGGGCACTCTCTGAACCAATCTCGCAGGGCCTCGATGTTACTTGCCGCCGCCATTTGCTACCTCCATGGCCATCGCCCTCGCCTCGTCAAGAATGTCTTTCGCGTGGTCCGCTTTCATGCGCTCAAACCAAAACGAACCGGCAAGGGCGTTCTTGTCCGTCTTGTATTGCAGCTGCCGCCCGGTGGGGTGTTTCGTAGAGTCTGGTATGCTCCGAAACGTAGTCGGCACCCCGCTGTCGTCCTCGAAAATGGGGATATTCGGCCCGTAGACCTCCCCATAATACTGGTAGTGCGCATAAGGCCCGGGGTACTTGATGATGCCGCTTCCGAAGTCGGTCACACTGTTCGGGCTCTCCGAGAGTGCGCCAGAGGCCATGGGGCAGTAACCCTTGCACCATTCAACAACAGACTTATCTATGGTCTTCTGCACAGGTCCGCCCTTCTGCAGGCCGTAGTGCTTCACGAAATCGGTGGGGCCGTCATAGTGTCCGCTAAAAATCCTCATGTTGCTAACACCTTCCAGTGCGGCGCATTGGGCGCCCGGCGGTTGTCTGTTACCCCTTTGATGGTGACAAACGTTGCATGTGTGCGCTTGATTTCCGCCGGCCTGAGACTAGAGCTCTCCAAAGAGCCCTTAATCACGATGTCCCCCGGCTGCAGCGTAAACAGGCCCGCCGGATCTGCCGCGCCGGCGTACTCGATAGGATCCGCGTAAGACTTACCGCCGAAGTCGGCGTCAAGAGGTATGCGGATAGTGCACGCGTTTGCCGCCTGCAAGCCGTTATTGTTGACGCTCGTAGCAACGCCCATATACCAGGATACCCCCACGATTACGGTGGGGAGATAATCGTCATAGCCGGTAGCGGGGTCCACGCGGGCATTAAAGACCGTGATAGTGTCGGTACAGAGTTTCATAGGGCCACACTCCCCGATATAAGAGCGGCACGCCGTTCAGATCCAGCTCTCCCGCAAGCATCTCCAGGATAAGCCGGTCCATCTCAGCGTTTGCCTGCTCCACGCTCAACACATTCTTATACTGCTCGCTGTACCCATCTGTCGTGAATCCGGTCACAACTGGGTTTTCCATTTGCGCCGTTGCACCCGCCTTGCTATTCAGGTCGATCAGGGCGAACATGCACATTTTGACAGATTCGGGTATCTGCTCAGCCTCGGCCATGGGTTTGATACGGTCGGCGGTCAAGTAGTCCAGCCGTTTGCGGGCCTGGAATTCCAGCAGACGGAAGGGCCCTTCTGGGAGGGCCCCGCCGTACTCTTGGTACTCTTCATACGTTAAATACATGACGGGGCCTCCCTTCTCACTTCTTTGCCGTGCGCCGCTTCACTGTGGCCACGGGCGTGCCGGCTGCGGCCATGATCTTGTTCGGCTCCAGCGTTGCCCCCGCGAACGTCAGAGTCAGGAACACGCCGTCTTCTGCCGTCTCGAAAGTGAACTTAGAGCTCGTGTCGGCCACATACAGTAGCCATTCCAGATCCTGCGCTGTTGCGGTCTTCTTGCCCTTCACCGTGATGTCCTTACCGGCGTACTTGCTATCCAGGGTCACAGGCATGTAATGGCCAGAGTTCTCCCCTTCGGGGAAAGTCTCCATGGACTCCACATAGTGCAGCGTGCCGGTTACGGCGCCATCAGCGCCAATCGCCGTGTCCTCGCTGATGAGGTCGGACACAAGCTTTCCTCCCGCGTCTTTAGGAGCCGTCCCCTGGGAGGGGACTGTTACGGACGGCTCAATTATTCCCCCGCTGCCACAAGGAAATAAAGGGCGTCCTTGCGCTTGTTCAGGATGAACACGTCCTCGTGGGACTCCTCGAAATAGATGTACTTGCCCTCAGTGACGGCGCTGGGCGGGTCCAGCTGCGCGAACTCGTAGGAAACCGGGGTGATGACGGCGGTGGGGTGGACCAGGAACATGTAGATCTGCTTGGCGTCCTCCGCCTTGGTGTAGCCGGTCTCGAACGTGAACTTGGTCTGCATCAGGCTGGAAGGCACGGAGACGATCTCCACCTCGTCCAGCCGGCTCACAGTCCGGTTGATGTTGTTGGCGGTGCCAACGTTCAGAGAACGATAGATCTTATCTGCGTTCTCGATCATCTTCTTGACCTTGGAAGTCACGTAGAGGATACGGCCAGTGGCGGGGACGTTGGCCTCGTCCATAGCGACCATAGCATCATCAAACAGGCTCAGCACGTTCTCGGTGGTGGGCTCAGTGGTGACGGCGGTCTTGGCCTCGTCCTCATCGTCCTTGGCGTCCTTGGTGCTCCACAGCTCGTACAGGTGGGAGATGGTGTAAGCATCCATCTCCGGAAACTTGTTTTCCTCGTTGAAGGTCTGGGTGATGTTGGTGATGCTGGCCACGGTATTGGTCTGGTCGATATCCTGCGGGTGCACCAGGGTGCTCCACTTCCGCTGCCGCTCCAGGGCCTTGGTCTCCCAGGAGTTATCATAGTTACGGGCGGCGGTGCCGATAGTGTCGCGGTCTGCATTCACACGGCCAGTGGTCTTGATGCGGGGAATCTCGATGGTGCGGGCGTTAACCCAACGATAGCGGCCGTTGTTCGGAGTGGCATACAGCTGGCCAAAGTGCAATACGTTGGGGTAGGCCTGCGCAAGAGCATTGCTATACTGCACTGCATAGTTGATAGGGCTTGCCATTACATTTTTCCTCCTTTACGGAAATATAGTGTTGGAGTCGCTTAGCCGTTGTTAGCGGGGCGTACTCCGGTGAAGTGGAAGCTAAAAGGATTGTCTGCGGGCTTGCCGGCCTGGCTGCTGCCAGTGGGCGCCACGATCTGCGGCGCGGGCGGCTGCTGCGGCTGAGGATCTGCGGGCTTGTCCACCACAAACGCGCCCGGATCATCGGTGCGATACTTGGTGTCAAAGTCGCTGATGCCCATGATGCTCTCGCCATCCAGCTTGAACTTTTGGGCAATCGCTTCCGCGATGTACTGCTTACGGGCGGCACCGCTGGTGAACTTCAGGCCGCCGGCGTGCTGCTTTACGGCGAACTCGTAGGCCTGGGCGGCAAGCTTCTCAGCGTGCTCCTTGGCCTCGTTCTCGTATTTGCTGGTCATGCTGCTAAGCTGCGTCTGCAGCTCCTGCAGCTTACCCGCGTCCGCCTGAGCCGCCGTCAGTTTGGTGTTCAGGTCCGCAAGGTCGGTATCGCGCTGCTTGATCTGTTTGTTCAAGTCGGTCATTTGGCCCTTATAGGTGTCGATCTCGCTGGCGTGCTTCTCCTTGCTGATGTAGTTCCCTTCTGAGAGGTCCACGAAACGGATGTGCTTGCTCTTGTCCTGCTCCGCCGCGTTGTGGGTATTGATGGCCGTCTCGACCTTCGCCCACGTCTCAGCGTCTAACAATGCTTTTAACTCCATGGTTGATCTCCTTCCCGTGCCGGCCATATCGGTCTGCACGCGCACAGTTTAGCGCCCGTGTGCTGGGGCAAGTCGCACAGTTTATCGCCCGTGTGCTGGGGCAGGTGCACGGTTTAGCGCCCTCGTGCGCGGGCATATGAAAAGCCGCTCTAGGCGGCTAATCAACGTTCTTTTGTGCTTACCATGCGGAAACCTTCGACGGTCATGCGCTCTTTGTGCTGAGGCAGTCCAGCCGCCTTACACAGGTCCGCGTATTGCGCCACTAGGGCGTTAATGCGCCGCTGGCAGGCCTTGCGGCCCTCCATGTCTCCGGCTTCTCGGAAAGCGTTTGCGGCGTCCTTCTCGCGTCTAACCTGCGTCTCGATCTGCCGCATTTTTTGTGTCGCCCAATAAAGGGTTTTGTGTTTGCCGTTGTAGGTGAAACCGTCATGGTTCTTTTTCTCCATCTCCTGCAGCTGCTCTTCAGTGAATTTGCGCTTGCTGATTTTGGTGGAAAACCCAAAGGCAAAGTGCATACAATTCCATTGGCCTATAGAGCGGTTAAAGCCGCTGTAGCTCCGTCCGTCCACGTCCTTAAAGTCCGCGCCGGCTTGCATCTTCTCAAACTCTTCCTTGAGAAACACGCGGCCTTGCACGGGCTCGTGGTCTGGGGCGCTGTTCAAGTGGGCCGATATTTCCACGGCGTCAAAGCCTAACTCTTGACTCACAATCTCGTTGCCGTGCTGATTGATCTGCCGCACGGCGTCCAGGACGTTCTGTCTGGCTGAGCTGTCCAGCCGGCGCCGGTAGCCCGATGGATAGTAGACCTTCATGCCGTTATAGCCCAGGTTGTGTATGATCTCCCGTGTTGCCTCGGAGTAGCTTGTCAGGCCTGAGCTCACCGCTAGCACGGCGTCACTCACCGCCTCCCGATACTGCTGCGAAATGGCGGTAGTGTTAGAGAGGTTTTCCAGCCCTTCCACGGCCTGCGCCGCAACAGACTGCGCATATTGCTTCACCTGCGCTTCGATCTCCCGCTTTCTCTCCGGGCTCTCCTCTAGCGCCTCTTTGAACCGTGGATCTGTTGTCACGTCTTCTGCGGTCTCGTTGCACAACTTCACCACGTCTTGAAGCGTTTGCCCGGTGGCCTGCTTCAGCTCGTTGGCAACCTCCAAGAATGTCGTGCCGTTGTCCATGATAGTTAGCAAGGTATGAACGCTGCTGGCATTCAGTTCGCCGAGTGCTTCGATCTGGTCCGCCACTTTGTGAATGAAAAAGCGCATGACGCGGGAAAAGCGGGCTCTGAGCCGCTGCATGAACGCCTCTAGCCGGTTCTCATTCAATGTTATCGTCTCCAGACGGTGCGCCGGGTTCTGCGCCGCCGGTCATGCCTTGCAGCGCTGCGAGTAGCTGCTGTGTCTGCATCTGCTCATCAAGCACGCCTTGCAGGGCGGCCTGTGCCTGCTCATCGGTCTCGTTAAAGTACCACATACGGAATTCCTTCTTACTCATGAGGCCGGTGTTGACTAGCGTCATGCGCTCCCCCATCTGCTGCTCGGAGTCCGTAATGATGGAGTCGTCCCAGGTGAAAGAAACCTGATATTCCCCTTGCGGCGCCAGGTTGTACAGTGTGGCATAGAGGTCCATAGCCCTTACTACGTCTTTCAGGCAACGCTCCAGCGCTTTCTGATTGTCCGCTATCGTGGCGTAAGATCTCTGCTTCAGGATCTTCAGCTCAGTGGCCGTCTTAGCCTCTGCGTTTGGCGTGGATAGTGTTCCCCTCGAGAGTCCGGTCAAGTCCTCCACAAGCTTAAGCTGAGTATCCAGGCCGTTCAGCAAAGAGGCGTCCCGGATGGCGGGAGAGAACACGTTATAAGTCTCGTCCTTGCCTAGGTTGACGCCGCGGAACAATCTGCGATTCAGCTGCGGAACCTCCAGTGTAGGCCGCCCATCTGGTCCTATCGCCCCAGGGATGGGCCGCAGGACCGTGGGGTCCACGTCAACGGCCAATTCTGAACCTTCATACTCCCAGAGAATGCGGCTATACTGCTTGTCCGCCTCCCGTATGGCATCAACGGCCTTAGAGAAGACGGCGGCCCCCATCGGACTGGTAGTGTCCACGGTGTTCGCAAGCGCCACACGGTACCACCCGAACATTTGCCCCCGGTCCGGTGTGCGTACCAAAACTTCTGGCTGCAGGTCCGCCCATAGCGGTACTTCTGCGAGTTGGATCTCGGTGCCGGTGTATTGCGCATTGTTGGACTTGAAAGCCCGCTGCGTTATTCGCACGCCTTCAGGCACTAACTGGTGCCGCTCCAGCCGGGTGTAATACGTCTTCCCCTCTTGGAACGTGTCCTGGAAGATCACTTCAGAAAGCTCCCCTTGGTCTCCAAAGGCCACAGGTAGCATCTCCCAATCAGGGGTAAAGTCAAAGTAGATGTGCCCATCTTTGGGGTATGGCTTGATGCTCAGGCCGCCGGCGGCGCACCCCTTCTCCAGCTGCTCCCGCAAGTTGCAAAAGAGCTTTTCAAACTCCGCTTTCAAGTACTCCGAGCGGGCATTCGGCTGCGCCTCTCCCCCACCGTTGGCAGGATCCGCGCCGGTGATATCCCACGTCATTTCTAGCAGGATTTGGCGGGCAATCTCCGAACACACGAAAGACGCCAGATTCATGCTCACCATGCCGTCCGGCGCTAGCCACGGGGCCTTGTTTGTGTACATGTCATGCCACAGGTCCAGGGCCGTTAGCATCTCCGGCGAAAGAGACGTGTCAATATGCTCCGCCTGTTCAATTGCCTTATATGGTAACACTCGGTGTATCACCTGCCTTACGAAATTCAGTAGCCGTTCTAACATGTGCGGCCCTCCTTACTGGCCCTTCCGGCGCCAGACGGTGTTTAGCGCATAGCGCACGGCGTCTATGGAATGGTTGTTTGCATCGGGGTACGCGCTCATAACCTCATCATCTGGAGTGCGTTCATACTCATAGTTTTGAAACTCCCACGCGGTGTTTGGGCACCTCACGGGGTCTATGACTATCGTCTTCTTACCCTGCAGCCACTTCATGGAGTACTTTACTGAGTCCGGCCCTTTCTCCACGCCGCGGCACAGGGCCCCGTAGTCTTTCAAGTCTGCTATGCTTTTTGGTTCCGCGCTATCGGCCATGATTAGATCTGAGCCCGTTACGCCTTTCAATGTGACTAGCATGTCCCACAGGTCCTTATTGCTTGTCTTGTTTACCCGCAGTTCGTCAAAGATGTAAATGGCCTGCTGCGCTGGGTTGTAGCACAGCTTCACCCAATGGGCAGGATCTGGATACCATCCAAAATCAAGCCCCTGATAGAGATAGCCGAAAGTGGCAATCTCTGCGTCTGTGATCTCCCTGATGTCCAGGTTCTCAAAGACTTCGCCGCCGGTTCCGGTGGGCACCCCGAGGTATTCGTGTTCATAAGCCTTTGGGTTCGTCTCTTTTAACGCGTCTGCATCGTCAAAGAACTGTTCGCCCAACCACTCACGCGGCACGTCAAGATAGCAAGATTTGTGCCTCAGCGCACTTTCTCGGGGTATCTGCACATACTGATTCACCCAGTTCGTGCGGCTGATGGGCGGGTTGAACGTCTTGAAAACGACATACTTATCCCCGCCACGTAGCACAGACTGCTGCACAGAACGGATCTCAGCTTCCCCCGCGTACTCGTCCAGCTCCTCTAACCAAAGATACTTGATGTATCCTCGGGAGACTTTGATGGACTTAAGCTTTCTAGAGGAGTCCAGGCCTCTGAAAAGAATCGTCTGCCCGGTGGGAGTGTAGATCATGCGGTGTGGACTCGTTGTACACTTCCACAGCTCCGTAACGCCTAGCATGTCGATAGCCCATTGCAGCTGGCTGAAGACGCTGGTGGCTATAGTGCTGCCCACCTTACGAAAAGCGATAGCATTTGCGCATGGGTCCTGCATCATGCCCAGGATAATCATGACGGCGGCGAAAGAAGACTTCGTAGAGCCGCGCCCGCCGTACAGGTCGTAGTAGGTGTGACGTTCTTCCTGGATATCCCAGTAAACGTCATAAAAGGCGGGGGCGATTAAGTCGCTGAGTCTGATCTGCTCAGCCACTGTCTTTCACCTCTTCGGCCTCGACTACGATGGTATCGGGCGGTATGTTGTAGGTAGGCCTAGGAAGGTCGCACACGATCTGCACGAACGGCGCCGCGCTGCCCTTGCTCCTATCGGCCTGCCCGATATAGCTCTCCCACTTCTCCACGGCCTTCATATCACCGTTTAGCGCCGCCTGATAGACGGCCAACACGATCCCCGCCGCGTTTGTTAAGTTTTCGTTCTCGATCCCCAGACGCTTCAACGCCGCCTTCAGGTCCGCCCCCGCCGGCGCATTGTTGACGATCTTGGCAATCGTCTTGATGTCTTTGATTTGTCGCCTTTTCGCCGCCTGCGCCGCATTCCCCGCCGCGCTCAGGGCCTTCGCCCTTGCGACCCGCTGTTCTGGCGTCAGGGATTGATTGTATTCATTTATTTTGCCCCTGCCCCCAGGCATACGGCCCGCCTCCTTCTAAGGGCTCTAGTTAGAACGGGAGAAACTCATCGTCATACTCGTCACTGTTCTCGACTCTGCGCCGCCACTCATCATCGCTGATATCCGTTTCGCCATACCACAGATAAGCGCTTTTTGGGTGGCTTGTTCTCCAGTCCTCTACTTCCTCGTAATAGTCTTCTCGGCGGCTTCTTGCTCCCCCGTTGTTTCCTGTGTGGTTCCAGAAACTCCCACTTGGCATGGCGCCGGTTCCTCCTTCAATGCGTCAAACGCTCTATTGCCTGTGTTGTTTTTGTTGTTCTCTGGCGTATACTCTCCAGACACCCCGGAATACACCTTGAATCGCTCCATGATGCTATCCAACTTGCGTTTTACAAAAGCAATCGCGACCGGATCATGCATCAAGATGAACTGCTCCACGTTGTTAGAGCTTGAGAGGTTAGCGCTCCCGGATATCATGGTATCGCCCTTGCGTGATAGGATCAGCGCAATCTTGCAATGGGATTGCAAGACGGCCACGTCCATTGGACGGCCTGAAAATTCCTTGTAGATGTACGGCATGAGGTTGTGCCGCTCCGTACCTGCAAAGTAGTGGGATACTAGCAGATTCACTTTCTTGCAGCCCAGACAATCCACGAGATTAACGAGACTGTCGATGTTGTCTTGATTCATGCCCAGAGTCGTGATGTACACTGCAGAAGGCCGCAAGCCCTTCTTTGCAATGAGCGCCTCGATAAAGTCACCAAAGACAAACCGCCCGGATACCAGAGCGAAATAGTCCTTCGTGTAGTCCATCTGCCCCACCATCTCGAGAGCGTTGTCAAAGATGACCGGACCTGTGTTGAGTCGTGGGATCTCCTCCTGCTCCGGCTCCTGCTCTCCCTCATCGGGTGCCCCGAAAGAGAGGGCGGAGAAGTCGAAAGAGAAGTCCAGCCCGCCGCCCTTCTTTCGTTTCAAGTGGCCCACCCTACCTTCCCGTTTGAAAAGGCCCTACCTTGGTCCGCTGTGCTGTGCCTGAAGCGTGGAGGGCAATAAAAAGCCGTCAGCGGTTGCCCCGCTGACGGTGTGAGAGTAACACTATTTCTTTTTGGTGCCACCTGTCTTCTTTGCCGCTGCACCTGCTTTCTTGGCAGGAAGTGGGGGAAACTCCGGTTTAACGCCGCCACAAAAAGATAGGTTCTTGAAGATCTCCTTATCCCTTGCCGTCGCTTTAGCGGGTGCGCTGTTGTCTCTTTTCGCCATTTTAACTCCTCCTTTCCAAAGTATAGTCATAGCCGTATGTCTTTGCGCCGTCCCTCAGCGCATTATGCGTTTCAACTAGGTACTTGTTAAACGCCCTTGTGCACGCTTCACGATACTCTTTACCGGTCATATCGGTATAAGTATACTGGTGGAGCAAGTCCGCAGTTGTTTTATGGAATCTATCACTACATGCCTGCTCCGCTTGCTTATAATACGCCCTGAAGCCCCTTGCATCAAAGTTATCTTTCTTCGAAATGCTATACGTTCCCTCTGCCGCCGTCGCCCGCATGGTTTTAATTTTCTGCCACGACGTAAAGCAAGAAAGATCACCGGTCGAAAACGTGCCGCCCAAAGTTCCTGGTTCTTTAGACCGCGGATGATTGTGGCTGAAAACTTCGGCGTCAAAATAGATCTTCCATGTTGGCTTAACAGATCCGCTCCCACCTCTCAGCTCCTTTTCAACAGGCACGCCGTTTGCATCGGTGCCTAAGCCGAACTCAATCTTCGCTTTTACACGCTTGTTCTCAAACGCCTCAATTGCTTTACGCGCCTCATCAGAGAGATTTGGATCCTTGTCGCCATAAGCAAGCGGGGAGTCGCTCAAGTCGATCTCCTTGCCGTCCCACCCTAATGCGTCATTTTCGAACTTTACTCTCTCGCGTCCGCTGCCAGCCGGTAACTTGCTGCGGCTACCTCTACCGCCCATAGTATACCCCTCCTTTCCTTTGTTTTGTGTCGCATACCACGCGACAAATGGGCATAAAAAAGCCGCCAGCGGTTGCCCCGCTGACGGTTAAAAACAGTATTTTATTTTCTAAGAGATGCGGCGTACTCCTCAATGGTTTCATAGCCGCTTTTCTCGAATTTTGCTTTTCCCCTGTCAATTGCTTTCTGCAGTTCTTCTTGCGACAATCTGAGATAAGTGCTTGTTTCTTTTCGCATATAGTATTCGCGTTTTGATTCACTTGCCTTATTTGCTCCGGCCATAACGGTTGCCCCCCTCTCTATGCTACGTTAACTCCTTTTTCGCTATTTTCCAGACTTCTTTTGACAATGCTTTAGCGTGCACTCTGTTCTTGCTATAATCTGAAATGCACTCAGCAAACGTTTCAGCTGTGTTTTTCGCCGCATACGTAGACACATCAGAAGCTAAGTCTGCAAATGCTTTTCCCCTGCCCGCTTTGGCCTTTTGCAGATTGTTAAACGCCTTGTTTAGAATTTTGTTTTCGTATTCTCTGGAGTCCCATAAATCAACGAGTGCCGCAACGCGGTCCTGAACACTTCGGATACCCTGAACATCCCTGGTAGCGAGAGCCAAAATCAAAAGATGCCCCGCCTCATGCCGTAGAACGTCAGTATAGGTTGTGCCCGCCGGATACATACCGTTTGCAGCGTCTCGAGAATAATAGCCTTGCAGTACACTGCCAACTTTAAAACGCCGATAATACAACGCTATTCGACCGTGGGGACTTGTATCGGCATAGCCGTTCGTCTCATCTTTGTCGACACCTACGCTAACCATCGAATAGAGTATGTTTTCTGCCGCGGGAAACTCTTTCAGTACATCTTCCAAACCCTGCAAGTTATCGCGTACCGCTGCAAAGTCTAAGTCGCTGACTTCGTCCTCCAAAGTGATGCCGTGCGTGTCCCACATGTACTGCCTGAGTTCGTCAAAATTCTTTGCTTCGCTTGCAGTTTCGATTTCCCGGATCTCCCCCGGTCCAATCGAGCTATTGCTCCTAAGCACTAGCCCGCTTTCCGCTAGCAGTCTGCTTCGTGCCCCTCTGCCACCCATTGTACCACCTACCCCCTGCAGCTTCAATACGCCCGCTAAAATGTCACCTGCTATGCGACACTACTTTTGACCAGTCTCATTTTCTTTCGCCTTGCATCGGGCTTTTAGCTGCCTGTAGAAGGGTTGTATTTGGATCACAGACGCGGGGTCTATCTCAGACGGTACCGGCCCATAGAAAAGGACCTGAGACGGCTGCAAGCGCCGCTGCATCTCCTGATACCCTGAAAGGAATAGGTCTTTCCCGATTAGATCCATTTGGGTGCCCACAGACGAGACTGCAACGAGTCCGCCAACCGGATCCCCGTCAAAACACCAGGCGAAACTATCGGGCGTGCTCCATCCAACAGTAGGGATGACTGTTAAACCGGCGTCCTGCCAGTAACGGGCTAACCAATGTTTGCGGTAGCTGTTGTACAATTGAATTGCAAGCGGGAAATCCACGTACATGGAGAAGTCAGGGGAAAGGACGGCTTGAAACTTTGAAAGCATTTGGGTGTATGTATCGGCCTGAGTCCATACACGCTGGAATTGATAATCATCGAGAAAGAAGTGCACGCCGTGCACCTCAGGATCCTCACAGCCTCGGGCGTAGTTGAACCCTATCCAGTTGACGGCGCTTGCATCCAGCTGCACAGGGTCCATTTGCGGCATACCGTAGGGGCCCACGCCGTCATATATGGCGTGTTGCAGATTTTCGTAGTTGCGGCATGATTTATACATGACTCAGTACCTGATGAAGTCTTTGCCGTAGATCTCATTCACCATGTCAAAGACCTTTGCCATACCTAAACCGCCTTTGTCGGGCTGCCAAAGTGTTTTGAGATTCCAAACATCGCGCTTGCTGCCATCGCTCTCCGGCTTGGAAGGATCGAAATCAGGATTTGGCTGGAAACTGCCCCCGCTCATGCAGTATTCATACAGCTTCGGGTGTGTGCGGGCCAGCCGCTGGAAACGCGTCTCCCCGCGCTCCAGGTGGGCCCCAAAGGCACAAAAAATGCACCCTGTTCGGGCGCACCCAGTGCATTGTAGCTTTCCAGTTTTCGGGTTTTCCTCGATCTCGCCATACACGCTGCAGATGGGCAGATTTTCATGCTTGATATACTCAAGCACGTCTTGCCCGGTCCAGAAACTCAGCGGCTTGCTTACCCTGTACTCGATATCAAACACATTGCAGCCCGTCCTATACCACGCCGTTCGGCGCCGGATGGACTCCTCCGCCATTGTACCGGTGATAGGTGCGCGGCCCGTCCTTGTCTGATACCGCCGTAACGGGCTCTCTTTACTGCGTTTGCAGCAAACGTCTGAAATGCGCACGGGCAAGGGGATCACCGGGCGCCACTTGCGATAGTCGAACATGGACTTCTTGCCGTGTTCGTTTTCCCAGTCTGCGTTATACTCTCCAAACATGCGAGCGGCTCTGCTTGCGTTTGGGTTGATCCGTGTGCCCTCTATGATGGCGCTGATCTGCTTGGAGAAGATGGGATAGCCGTAGTAGGTCAAGACGTCTTTGAACGTCATGATCTCATCGGGCTTGCGGCCCCGCCGTTTGCCGGCTCTGCCCCAGGTGGGGCGGATCTCCACCACGTTCGGGAAGCTCAGGGCGAACTTGCGTATCTCCGGATACTCCAGGCCTGTGTTCGCAAACACGGCGGGCGTATCGGGATACAGCTGCCGCGTCAAGTGCAACACTACCAACGAGTCCTTGCCGCCTGAAAAACTCACCGTGACATTTCCCTTGTTGCGTGTGTACCATTCGATTATGCGTGTTTGCGTGATTTGAATCTTGCGGTCCAGTGGCAGGGCCTGCAACTCTTGCAACCTCTGCTTGTCGTGCACTCCATCGCTGTCTCTCATCGTCTTGCCTCCGATTGTAAGAATGGCAGGGGACGGGCGCCCATCCCCTGCCGGTTTGCGTGGCCGCCTGGGTGTGCATGCCGGATGGCAGAGGCCTGGCGGAACTGTTCATAAGGCCCAGAATTCAGCTTACCCCGTATCCCTGGGGCGCCTACTGTCAAGGGCCTGTTCAAAGCAAAACGCACGCACGGCCTCCCGTTGCCGTGTGTGCGTTTTGTGCGGGCTAGAAGGGCGGCACTGCAGATCTCCACGGGAGACCGCGATACCTGCAGGCGGGTGGAGGCGTGCCCGCATGCCACCCATCCGTTTGCCCATGGTACTAGTATAGCATGGAATTTCGGGACAAACGGGACACTTTTAAAAGCCGTCAAAAGTTCTTGTATTTCAATTTTTGCAGTTAAAAACGGCTAATTTGTTTTGATTTAGTTCTAAAAACTGCAAAAATCGCCCGTTTGAAAGTTGTTACAATTCTGTTAACGCGCCTGCAATTAAGCCCGGTAGCACGCGCTACAAGGGCCGTGCTCTGCAGGTGGTGCTCGGATATGGCTGACCGCGTGAAAGCGTTTCTACGGCGAAAATCACAGCTATATTAGTGCGCTTTTTCAGCGGCGGCCCAAATAGCGATAGCAAACCTTTTTCACGCGGTCCGCCGTGTGGCCTGCGCCCAGCCGTGCGGCAATCTGCTCCCACGATAGGCCTTCCCGGAATCGTAGCGTGAAGATGACGCGTGTCTCACTGTCTCTGATGCCGTTTATATACTGCTGCAGCTGCTTCTCCTCTCGGATACACTGCAGCCGCTTCTCGGCTATGGCGTCTCTCAGCTGCACTAGCTCTATGGCGGCGGTCTCTATGGCGCTCCCACTCTTTGTGGCCTTGCCCGGCATACCGCTATAGCGCATGGCGCCGGCGCTGTACACCTCCTGCTCCAGCCGTCTCAGTCTTTGTTCATCCTCCTGGATCTCCCGCCGTAGAAAGTACAGCTGCGATAGGTCCCTTAGCTTCATGCCCTCTGTCCTCCCGTTGCTCTGTCTATCCTGGCCTTCAGCGCTTGCAATAGCGCCTCTTGGCTGCGGTCTTTCGCCTGCAGACTTCTCATCACGTCTTCATCCATGCCGCCTTGTACCACCAAATGGTGCACGATCACAGGGAAGGGCTGGCCTTGCCGGTGCAAGCGCTTGTTGGCCTGCTGGTACTGCTCTAAGCTCCATGTAAGCCCAAACCAAATCACATGGTGGCCCCCTCCCTGCAGATTCAGGCCATAACAGCACGATGCCGGGTGTGCGAGTAGCAGGTCCACCTCTCCCGCGTTCCACGCCTGCAGGTCCGCGTCTGTCGAGTACGTGCGCACGCGTACACGGGGCATGGCCGCCGCTATTGCCGCCTGCAGCCGCTGCAGGTCGTGGCGATAGGTGTAGAACACAAGGGCGTGCTCCCCCTGCAGGGCCTCCACAGTCTCCAGAAACACCGCTAGCTTGCAGCCGTGTATTTCCTGGACGGTGCCGGCCTCATCGTACACAGCGCCATTGCACAGCTGCAACAGCTTGTTGGAGAGTACCGCCGCCGTCCCCGCCGTAATGGTGCCGGCCTCCTCGCCGCTATCCTCCAGCACCTGCAGCACGGCCTCCCGCTCCAACCGCCGATAGGCCGCCGCCGCTGTCGAGTCCAGCTGCACGGGGATGTCCTGGTATGTGATTTCTGGCAGACTCAGGTAGTCCTCGGCTTTCAGGCTGATGCATATATCTGCTATGGCGGCGTAGATCTCCCTGGCCGCCCCCGGCCGCGGCTTATAGCTGTATATCATGGCGGCGCTGCGCTTATCGGGCAGGAAGTACATCTCCCGGTAGGTCGTGAGAGTCCGCCCCAGTCGCTTGCCCCCATCGAGTAAGTACACCTGCGCCCACAGGTCCATTAGATCACGCGGCGCCGGTGTGCCGGTGAGCTCTATGAGCCGGTGGATCTTTGGCCGCACGGTTTTTAACGCCCTAAATCTTTTAGCTTGTGGATTTTTAAAAGAACTACTCTCGTCTAATACAACAGTGTCAAAAGGCCATTTCAATTTATAAAAATTAACTATCCATTGCGTAAGATCTCGCCCTATGACGTACACATCTGCTTCACTTTCAAGAGCCCTTTCACGGGCAGATTGTGCTCCCCCAACGAAAACAACGCGAAGCCCTTGCAGCTGCCGCCACTTCCCCTGCTCTGCCGTCCACGTTGCTTCTGCAACCTTTTTAGGCGCAATGATCAAACACTTGAACATGTCAAAACGTTCATATTTTAATTTATACAACGCGTCAAGAGTAGCAACGGTTTTCCCAAGACCCATCTCGGCGTAACAACCTACGCTTTCAAGCTCTATCTCTTTTTGTGTGATAAATTCTTGATAAGGCCACGGCTTATAATCCTGCATGGGCTAACCTCCTGCAGTCTTCCACCACGCGGGCAAGGGCCTCGGGCCCATCGACTGATGCGTAAACGGTGCAGCCCATGTGCCTCAGTCTCGTTTGAACGTAGTGTTGGAGCGGCCGCTCCTGCTCTCCCGGCCTCTTCACCTCAGCGAAACAAACCTTCCCGCCGGGCAGGATGATGAGTCGATCCGGTACGCCGGCATAGCCTGGACTCACGAACTTCAGGCACATGCCGCCCATACCTTCCACCGCCTTTTTCAACTGTCGCTCCACGTCTCTTTCCAGCATGGTCGCACCTCCAAAAATCTTTTCCCGGTCTGGTGTGTAGGAATTTCACGCCCGCCACCAATGCGATCGCGCTTAGTTTGTAACTTTCCCAAATTTTGGTATCGTAACCTTGTAACCGTTGTGACCTCATTTTTCCTTATAAGCTTGAATTCATATTACAACCGCCCTTAAAATCCCTTTACACCCGTCTTATACCCCTGTTGCACATCAATTCAAACTACATAGGGAAAAAAAAGGTTACAAAGTTACAAGAGCGAAAAATCCTTATATTTCAAGGGTTTTCGCGGCGAAAATCGTAACTTTTTAAAAGTTACAAGAAAGTCACAAAGTCACAAATTCTCACCGCGGTCCCCTTTAGCCGTCCGGCTGAAACTTTCTTGTAACCGTTTCAGCCCTCAAAAAGGTTACGATTTTAGCCGCACAAACCCCTTTGCCGGCTGCTCTCCGTAGTATGCTGGAAAGCGTGCCGCTTGGTATTTCCAGCCCGGTATTTTTCGGATTACAGCGTTGATAAACTTGTAATCCTTGTAGGCGTCTTGGATGCTTCTGCCGAAGAGCTCGCACCACACCTCCAGCGCACAAACCCGGTCTCGATCCACCAAAGGCAGGGCGGCGCCGGCTTCTCCCTGCACGTTGTTTGCCCAGTAGTCCCGGCGGCGGTCCAGTGGCCATGCGCTCCAATTAGCTGGAACTTTCCTATCAAGAAACTCTTCTATCACGCCGGCACGCGGGTCTATATCGCGGTGGGCCTCTTGGATGGCCTCAACCTCCTCATCCAGGCGGGCGGGCGGGCAGGATCAGGTTGCCGCTGCCCTCCAGGCTGTACCACGAAAGGGCTTCAGCCCAGATCTGATCCACGGTCTCGTCTGAGAGGTGGAAAACGTCCTTGGTGGCGTACTCCTTCCCTCTGCAGTCGATGGGCCAGAAACGGCGGTTCCCGGTGGTGTCGCTCAGGAATTCGGCCTGATTGCATGTGCCAAAGAACACGCAACGCCGCGGGCGGTCTTCTGCAGTCCGGCCGTAAGCTGCGCGGTAGCGGTCTGAGTTCATGGAGATAAACTGCTTGATCCGGTTGACGTCCGTGCGTCTGAACGCGTCTAGCTCGCTGATTTCAGCAATCCACACGCCCGGCAAGTGCTCCGAGGCCTCTTTACCTTCAAACGTTGTGATGTTGTCGTCAAACCACCCCTTGGACATGCGGCGGAGGATGGTACTCTTGCCGCAACCCTGCGGGCCCACTAGGATCACCATCTGGTCGAACTTGCAGCCGGGCTCCATCGCCCGCGCCACAGCCGCCGTGAATGCCTTTCGTGTAGCCAGCCTGGTGTACTCCTTATCCTCCGCCCCCAGGTAGTCCACGAATAGTGTATCCAGGCGGGCGGTGCCGTCCCACTCCAGCCCTCTGAGGTACTCCTGCACTTCATCGAAGGAGTGGGCGGTGGTGTAAGTCGCTAGCGCCGCGTCTATGGCGGGGCGCTTGTTGATGCCGTACTCGTTTTCCATGTACCAATACAGCCCGGCTATGTCGGCGTCTGTCCATCCTCTTAGCCGGGTGAACTCCTCTCCCCAGGGCAAGGGCCCTAGTATTTCGATGCGGTCTTTGAACGTGTTCTTTCGGATTAGTCCGGTCAGGGCCTCGTCATACTCCAGTATGATGCAAGCGTTGTTGATCGTGTTCTTGGGGCGGCCTGACTTGGCCTCTAGCTCCAGCTGCTCCCGCCAGTTCGCTTTCGGCGGCGGGGCGGCGGGCGCGGCGGGGTCGCTCGGCTGGACTTCCGGCGATGGGGTGCGGGGCTGCAGATCATCGAAGTCGCTGATGACAGCGGCCCTTCTGACGGCTGGATCTTCAATAGCGAATTCGCACATGGCGGTGAAAGACGGTTTCTGCTTTCTTGAGCCCTCTGGGACTTCTGCGTCCAGGTCTCCGAACTTGTGAACGCGCACAAGGTCAAAGGCGTTCACCAGGGTGCCGCCCACGGGGTCTGTGGCGTGGTGAGAATAGAGGAACTTGCCGCCTTCATAGACTACGGCGCCGGCGGTTGTGCTGCCTTGCGTGTATGTGTATCGCCCTTCCATCCCTTCAACCGGGGTGTACTTATCGGAGAGAAACTTGGCGATGGCGGCGGGCACGTCATAAGCCCGACAGAACGCGCCCACGGTGCCGCCCTTGGTTTCGGGGTCCTGCTGCTTCTCTGCCTGCCTCGGGGCGTTAGCTGCGCCGGGTACCTGCGGCCATGAGAGAGGATCACGCCAATTAGCGTATTGGGCGAGAACGGCGTCCACGGAGAAGAGCGGGGCGTCCTTGTAGCGGTAGAAGAACTGAGCATCTTTGCAGACGGATGGCCAGTACATCAGCCTGCAGACGTCAAACGTGGTGGGGTCCGCCCACTGTATGCCGATGATCTCAGCTAACTTCCGGCTGCAGGCCTCGTACTCATCAGCGCCCATGGGGCGGTCTGATGGGAGGATGACGCGGAGACGGGGCGCCGTGGGGCGGTGCTTGCGGGTGCTGTAGATGCAGAAACTGACGTTGCATGCGTCCAGCTTGCTGGCCACTACGTCCTCGTAGTGCGCGGGCAGGTTATCGTAGTCCAGCGTAACTAGGTCGCGGGAGATGACGTCTGAGCGCTTCCGGCGGGTGCCGGCTAGCTTGCCGCCCACATAGCCGCCCACGTCCTTCTTTTCGTCCTGGGTAGCTCTGGGGGCGTTCATGTACTCTTCAAACGTCTCGTTGCTGATGACGGGCGTCCGGAGACGTTCGTAGAAGTCTGAGACGGTAGTGTCGTAGGGCGTCCATTGGATGGCCTTGCGGCTCGTTCCAACGGCTAGCGTGATTTGCCGGTCATATTGTAGGGTCAAGGCCTATCACCTCTTTCTTGCGGTCTCCAGTTAGCGCAATGGTGGAAGGGCGGTAAGCCGCTGGTTCCATCCTTCATGCAGGTCCACGTCTGGGCGTCATACTCGCGGCAAGTGCCGCAAGAAATGCCGGTTAAGCGGGTCAGGGGCCGCTTATCCTGCTGCGTGTCCTGGTATGCGATATGCTGCAGATCCCGCACGGCTGCGGCTTTGTTACGGCGCAATGGCCCGGCCTTAACGGCCCAATTTTCGATGCAGTAAGGCAATCTGAGGCTGTAGCTCATGACGCGATAAAAGCCGAAATGACGGCGCTCTACAACGTAGACTCTGCCGTCCTTCTTGCTGTTATAGACTGGTCCGGTCTCGTACTTCATTGGTCTCACCTCGCTTTCTTGTAGGGTGGCGGGCTTGCTATCGCTCACACGATAGCAAGCCCTTAGAGTGTTAGTAGTCCTTTAACGTGTAAGTGTGGTTTTTCATGCGTCTGCCACACCATGGGCAGAACGGTGTCTTACCTCTTAGCCCACCCTCACATGCTTTGCACTCGTAGTACGGCCCTTCTGCATCGAACTCAGGGCCCGTCCATTCTGAAACGCCGCACGCTGTGTCTCGTTCGCCGTTCTGGTAGGACTTGAATTCTTGTCCGAAATCCGCCATTGATAAAGCGGCGCCTTGTTCGACTTGGCGCATGCCTTTTTCGGCTTCTTTTATTGCGTCTTCACCAAGGATGTCTTTTAGCATTTGCAGGGCCGCTTTCTTCTCTTCGTAAGTCATTCGGTCTGGTCTCCCTCGGTGTGTAGGTTTTCGGCCTGATTGCCCGCCATCTGGTCAGGGCTGAATGTGATCGTGTCTATCGTGTTTTCTCCTCTCTTGTTCTGCCTTAACCTCTGCCTCAAATCTGGTCCAATCTTCTATATCGCAATCATCACCGAGGCCCCAGTTCTTCTGCAGCTGGATATCGCTAAGGAATACGCTGAGAAACCGGTCGGTCAAATACGGTAGCATCGGCCTTGTGTAGTCCATCACCAGCCGCGGCATGTATGATCTCCGGCCCATGGCATAGCGGTGGGCACAGATCAGAATCGTTTCAAACTCATTATCAAACGGCACGGCAAGGCCGTTCTCAGATAGAGTCTTTAGCATCTTCTTCGGGTATTTCGTGCGCATGATCTCACCACCATTGGGGCTTTGTCGTCTTCTTTAGGACTTCTATGTGTCGTAGCTGCCACGGGCTGATCTCTTCCCGCGTGATGGTCTCCCACTGTACGGCCTTGCGGTCTTCCGGCGTGGGGGCGTCCGGCCACAGTAGCCATCCCCTGATTTCCTCCATATTCGTGCCGTAAAGCGGGAGATAGAGCGTGCCGCTGGTAGTGTCGTTGATGTTGACGCTTACTCGATCTTTGCTAACGGCGCGGATCTGTACGGGGAATCTGGGTACCACGTACGGATAGCGAGATTGCAGGTAGACTTCCGCGCCCCGCTTCAGGGCCATCACTTCGTCTTTGGTGTACGGCTTCACTTATCTCCACCCTTCCTGCAGTTCGTTGTGCTCAGGCGGCAACAGCCGCAGACGCCATACCCGGCCATAGCCGATGGGGTGGAAGCGGATAGGGCCGAAGATGGTTTGAAACAGTATGCTATAGTCGTCAATGCTCTTGACGATAGCAAAGCAGAATTGCGGGGTCTTGTCCGTCCTGATCTCCAGGTATACGCCGGTGTTTGGCTTCAAACTCCCGGCCTGTGCTCTTGTTAGCGGTTTCATCGTTTCACCTTAACCTTATAGCCGTTATCGCCTATTTGATCTTGAATGTAGAGCTGATTGTATATTTCAGTGAAAGACGCGTTGTCTGAGACTTCTATGGTGTAAACGGGCTTAAGTGCGTCAATCCACATACAAACTAGTACAGCAAGCACCAAAAGCGCTGCAACAATAAACATGAAAAAGCCGCGGTTATAAGGCTTTTCATCGTCTACCAAGAAAAGATACGTGGCAAACAGCATCGCGATGAGGGCCACTGTTGTTAGAACTGCTATCACTATATCCCCGACCGCGACTTGTCGCCCTATCAGCTTCACGCCCTCGATTATTGGGAATTCATCCATCTGGTATCACCTTCTCTGCCCGGTTCTTCCACGCGTTGTAGGCGTCTAAATAGTGTTCGGTTGCTAGCCACTCATCTCCCGCCCACACATGGTATACGGGCGTGTCTCCGTACTTGAGTTGGTCCGGTCCAATGAACCATGACTGTGTTTTGTAGAGTCGCACGCCGTTCTTCTCTTCCAACTTGTGCGGCCACTCTTTGCGGTCTGCTAGCAATTTCAGCCACAGTTCTTCCTTTTCAGACATCACGTTTTTTGTGCCCACTTGTCCGCCCATTTCGCCCTTCGTACTTTTTCGGCCTCGTAGCACTTTCCGCAGACGCTGAAACTGAGGCCCGAGTCCGTCATGATCTCCATGGAAGTAAAAGCATCCCCATACCGCAGGCGGGTGCCGCAGGAAGGACAATTCACGATCCGGTTCATGCCGCTGCAGATAAGTGGGCACTCGTAACCGTCTGGTATGACAAACGGCTCCGCTTTCCCGGTCTTGTAATTCCATCGGATTACTTTGCATCCTTCCACTTTGCCGCTTTCCTCTCTGCCTGTGTGGGCATGTCCGCCCATAATCTCCAGCCCGTTCCCTTCTGGTTATAGCTGCTGTACGCTCTCACTATTCTGCCAAACGCTGCGATAAAATCCGTCCGCTCTGTCAGTTTCACCTTAACCGGCACGCTGTCGTAGGCCTGTTCAATGACTACCCACGCCCCTGGTGTTCCCGGCACGATGGCCTTGATCTCGTCAATCGTTAGCGGTTTTTGCATCTGGTCTGCCCCCTCTCGTGTGTAGGTTTTTCAGTACGTGTCCACAAGTTGCAGATTCTTCTCCCGCGCCAGCCGCCAAAGGTCTTCTAGGGCGTTGCCCATACCCAAACGCAACGGGCAATCTGGTACCTTCCTGGTAGTGTTGGACTGCACGCGGTAGAACGGCCCTTTCTTGCCGATTGAGTAAGTTACTGCCCCATCGGTATAGATGGGGGCGTCAATCACTATTCTCATCGTCCTTCAGCCTCTTTTCGATTACATGTATTGCGATATCTGAACAATCCTTAACCGCGCCCATTAGCCCCGTGCTGATAACAGATGCAAGCCACGCGCCCAGGACCCACATAGCGATTGCGAACCCGCAGATCTGGCCCACGTCCACAGGCAGACGCATTAGGTAGCTTGCTACAGAAAGAGTTAGGACAACGAGAAGGTAAGTCACAAAGCTTTTAAGAAATCTCAAGTTAGATAGCCCCCGTTAGATATCACAAGTGTCGCATTGGTGCTGTATTGCTAAGAATATATCGCTGATAGTGTCGAGTGCACTGACGCTGTCATTGTACACCTCTAAATCATAACTATCGCTATCGCTAAATGCGGTGACAGTATACTTTGTACGGCTCTCCTTTTGGCTAAATCTCTCTACCGCCATGATTGCAACCATCCGGTCTGTGTTCACTAGCTTTTTGCCGTCTCTGGATCTAATCCACATGCTTATTCATCTCCCATTAACAGAGTGGCCGCGTGGCAGTGAAATTCAAGACAGCGGCTGCACATGAATTTTTTTACTTTCGGGTCGTAGCAGATATGTATGCAGTGGATGTTTTGGCAATAGAATGGGCGGCCTCCACTCCATACACACGCGCCGGTCATACCGTCTATGCAATCCTTATTCTTACAGAAGTTGCAGGGCAAACGGCCCTGCCGATCTCTTTCGTTCATTCCTCATCCACCCACTTCGGCGGTGTAGCCGCCTTGCATCGGCCCTCAAAGGCGAACTTGCAGCAGTGTTTAAGATCTAAGGCGCATATCATATTATATTCGCAATCAAAATTTTGGCAGTCGAATTCACGCTGCTGGGTACTCCAAACGCAGTTATTGCAGTCACCTTCACAGAGGCCATATTGGTTTGTGAAACAAGGGAATTTCATTTCGGCAACCTCCCGGATAACACTATCGCGTAAGCCTCACAGACGATATTGCGCTTGATATACTCCCGATCTCGGTCATTCGTGGCCCGGTCCAGATCTTGCACTAGGTACTTGAGAACTTCCGGCGCAACCTCCATGCCCCAGAAACGTTCATTTTCCTCAGCTATGCGGCGGTCTCGGTCCATCATGCCGGTCTTATCCTGGATGACTGCGGGCGACACTTCCGCCGCTAGGCGGTCTATTGTTCCATCCCGCACCATGCCCACGGCATTGCCAAGAATGCACATTCTCACGCGGTCGAAGTTGACGTCCACATTGATATCCCCGCTTTTCGCGTACTGCGGTTGCCCGGCGGTCTTCTGGTTCAGCGTGATTTGCAGCTCTCTCACATCGCTCTCAAGGGCTGCGGTGTTGCATCTTTTAGCAAGATAAATTAGCAGGTCTTCCAGCATGGCAGGGTCACCTGCCTGCCTGATAGACTCGTTGGCGGCCTCCCGGTTATCCTTTCTCATGGCGCTATCCCTCGTGCTCGAAGAATGCGCAGACATCTCCGCCGTCCACGTCATCCCAGGTGCGGCGGCACTCAAGGCGCATCCCAAAGTTATAATAGTCGGTCTTTAGATTAGAATACTTGCAGCAGCTGCATATGTGCGGCCTACCACAGCTAAACATTTCCTTGCACACACCATAAGCGCACATGGGTGCTAGCAGTCCTTTGAACTCCGGGCAGATCTCTTCCACCTGTTGGCAGATCTCCCGTACTACGGCCTGCGTTACGGGGTCTGCTAAGCTGCAGAGTCTCTTAGATGCTACGGTCATGAGCTCTTCTGCATTCATCTGCCACAACATATCAACCGGGGCGTCCTGCCGCTCTGCACCTCTGTCGGGGTTGCTCCGCTGAGACTTTACGAAGGGCTGAGAATGGACGTGCCGGCAAAGGTGAACACTCACGTAATACGGAATTCCCTCCAGCGAGAACGTGAAGGGAAGTACTCTAATATGGCTGTGCCGCGCCTGCAATGAATCGTGTTTCCACTTCTCATCTGGTGGTGTTACGGGCTTCTTACCCATCGTCACCAGGGCGCAACGCTTGCACAGCATCCAGTCTTCATCTGTCGGGTGCTGGACAATTGAGACGGTAAAACCCATCTGGTTTGCCTCCTTGCTAAAATTGTGTAGAAATGCGGCGATTTTAGCGGGGTAGCCGCCAGGGAATATAGAAGGGCTACCCCGCTGCTAATCGCGTTTCTAGGGCGAGAAACGCCCTATTTTTTAGTGGCTTTTTCGCGTGCTGCTTTCAGTCTCGCCGCCGCTGCGGCCTTCTGCTCTTCGGTGAGCTTTCTGGGCGTCCGGTAGGGGTTTTTACCGAGGCGGTAGGGCTTAAGGGCGCAATCGCGGGAGTCGCAATCCTTCACCGCTGCTGCAGTTCCAGCGCAGGCCAAGCAGAATTTGCGGATGGCGGTGAGCGGTCTGGTATATTCCAATCTGGTTCACTCCTCCGTGTAGGTTTTCTTTGCCTCTTCTGTGATGGGCAGCCAATAGTAGCGCTCTTCAAACGGCGCATAGAATTCGTGCAGGATCTTCTCAAGCTGTTGGTCTAGCAGTACCCTATATGCATCGGTCTCGTCCTTTTTGAGAAGTGCCGGGGCGTACTTCTTATAGGCCTCCGTCCACGCCGTGTGGATCTTCTTCAGCCGCTTCCGGCCGAAGACGTCCTTACCCATTACATCCTTGTCGTTGAGGACGATACACAGGCAGTCCCATGTGTACTGTTCGAAGGTCTGCCGGGCGGCGTCCTGCAGCACATCATCCCTTATGCGGCGCTTCTCCAGGTACGCGTTCTTTTTGGGCGGCGGGGCGTGGCCGCCTTTCTTCTTGCCCATCGCTGTCAGTCCTTTCTGAAGAATTCACCCACCCACCCATCTGCGTTGAGCGGGAGCCCCGGCGCCCAGGGTATGGGTTCACTCATAATGTCTGTGACGGCCTTTAGCATCTCGTCAGGGCTCGCCCACGGCTCTATATCAATTACGACCTCATCATGAATGTGGAACACTATCGGGAATCCGTGAGAAACTAACTTGTCAATGACATATCCTAAGCAATCGCGTGCAATGCTCTGGATGCAATTGCTTACGATGTGCGGGCCCGTGTCCGTCTTGATTGTGAACCGGTGCCTCGGGCCACAATTCCTGATGTCGTACACAGGTTTCTCCGATCCGGTTTCGTGGATAACAATTCCGCCGGCCACCCGTGCTTCATGCGATAGCATATCGTGTTGGTCTTTACCCCTGTCTTCTCTGATAGCTCGCTTATCGTCATACGCCCGCTCTCCGTCTCCACATACACGTTCGTTCTCTTGTTGCGGGCGTTTTTCTTTCGTGTAGTCCATCGGCAGTTCTCCGGGGAGTACCCCTTGTTGTTGTCGATCCGGTCCAGGTCTAGACCCTTCTGCCATGTCGGCCCCATGTCCTCCCAGAAGTTCTCGAAACTCTCTGCCCACCTGTCGCATACTGTGATTCCGCGCCCGCCGTAATTGTGGTAAGCCTGATGGTTCGGATCTGTGCAGCGCTGCTTCATCGAGTGCCACACGCCCCACGCCGGATGATGCGTCATTCCGTGCGTTGTTCTTGATTTGGCTATCAGTTCTGACGTTTTGCACCCACAAGATTTCTGCTGCCTCTTTCCCGGCATTATGCAGCGCCGTTCCAGTTCGATCACCCGCCCGCATTCGCATTGGCATAGCCATAGCGGCTTGTTCTGGCTGGTGTTGTGGTCTGCACGACCGATAACTGTCAGGTAGTTGAACTTCCTTCCAGTTAAGTCCTCCGCTCTTTGCACATTCGACCCACCCTTCATCTGTTAGTATTTTGTGGTTTGGCGTCATTAGTGCGCCGTCAACGGCTATAACCTCTTTGGTTCCTTGGTTGATTAGGCCGTCATGGCTGCACCACTCTACACCGTCCCAGATTTTATCTGATCTCGTTACCGTCTCGATGGGGGCCCACCCTCTATCAGTCAGGACGGGAGTGCCTTCGGCAAGGCAGTTCTCGGTGAGCTTGCCTCCGTAGGTCTCGATTTCCATCCACTTCTTGGTTTCCTGGTTCAGGCCGTAATAGCAAAGGGCCTTGCTGCCCCATCGGTTCTGCGTGATACGGGGTTCCACATAGTAGCTCTTGCGGCCCGATGGCAGGAGGATGGTGAGAAACGTCATTTGCAGATCTGGGTTGTACTCTCTCGCTATCGTCAGGCCGTGCGTGGTTCTTGCTCCGCCGTTCTCCACTACGTCAATAGCGGCGCCCTCCAAGTCGTACCACAGCTGTTGGATGCGTGGGTTCGTCTTTCTCCAGCGGTTCACGATCCCCTGCATCTCCTCATCAGAGACATCATCCAGTTTGTGCCCCGTGTCCATGCGGCGCATTGCCATAATACCTCCACCATAACCAAGGGCCAGCTCTGCAACCTTCCCGCGTTGCCTCAAGGCGTATTCGGGGTTTCCCTTCTTAATCCGGTCGATAGGCACGTTAAACATTTGAGCCGCCGAGGCCTCATAGATCTTGCCGTGGGTTCTGAAAACCTCCAGCCGCCACTCCTCCTGCGCTAACCAACTGATTACCCGCGCTTCAATCGCTGAGAAGTCTGCATCTATCAGCACATGGCCAGGGGCGGCCACTAGCGCCGTTCTAATGAGCTGCGATAGTGTATCGGAAACTGATCCATAGAGCGTGGCTAGCACTTCTCGTTGGTCTCGTTTCACTAGCCGCCGAACGTCTCCGATAGACTCAAACTCCAGGTAAGTGCGGGGGAGGTTCTGCAGCTGGACTAATTCCCCGGCCCATCGGCCTGAACGATTCGCCTTATAGAACTGCATCATCCCATGAACGCGGCCATCCTTGCAGACGGTTGCGGCCATCTTGTCATACTTCTTTGTGCTGGTCTTCCCAAGCTCTTGCCGGATCTCCAACATTCTTCTTACCGCGGGGTGTAGCCCTTCCCTCTGCAGCCAGTCGGCCACGATCTCCTTTGTCAGTCCTGGAATCTGGTCGTTGGGCGGCTGTATGCGGTTTATCCACGCCGTCACCTGGGCTATACTGTTCGGGTTCTCCAGTCCGGTCAACCCCTGGGCCTCGTCCATTAGCCCCGCTTGTTCTTCTGCCATGATGTTCAACGCCCCGGCCACTAGGTCACAGTCTAGCGCTACTCCACGATAGTTCACTTTGACGTTAGTAACCCACTGTTGCTGCAGCCATGGCGGCACGGGGATTTTGGACAGTAGCCGTTCAATCTCCATTTCCGCCACTACGTCTTGCGCATTGTAGGTCTTGAATAACTCCCACTTCTCCGGGTCGTGTCGTGGCAGGTTTCGCGTTCTCCCTCCGTTCTTTGCCGTGGGCTTACAGGGCTTGCAAAAGTACGTTATCAGGGACTTGCCAACGGTCAGTTTTTGCTTGTCCTCCGCCAGGCCCATGGCGGCGCCAGTGGCCTGCAGACTTCCGGGAAAACCGGCATACAGTCCGTGAAAGAGCGTGCATCGCCACTGCTCCGGCGGCAGAAGTCCGTACCACTTGGAGAGACAAAGCCATTCAAAGTTAGCGTTGTATGCGTGTTTGATGTAGTCTGGATCTCGTAGTGCGGCAATCAGCCAAACCGGCGGTATCTCACCGCAAGCCATGTCGACAACCTGAACCGGGGCGCCGTCCAGAGAGTAGGCAAATAGCAGGATCTCAAAATCATCGGACTCCACGTACTTCTGCGCTCCCACTTCATCCAGCGGTGCGCTAGAGTACGTCTCGAGATCACAAAAAACGTGGTGCATTCCCGTCTCGCCTCCTTCGTGTCATGCGGCTAGAGCCGTTCATGAGAGAACGGCTCTAGCGCTTGTCAGGTGAGGATTAGGACGGGGTGCCGTCATAGTTGACGGTGGGCGTATAGTAGGGCGCCGCGTTGTACGGCTGCCCGGTCAGGGGGTTCACGCCGTTGGCAGGCGGTGCATACTGCTGCGGTGCCGGCTGGTACGGCTGTCCGGTCAGGGGGTTCACGCCGTTGGCAGGCGGTGCATACTGCTGCGGTGCCGGCTGGTACGGCTGTCCGGTCAGGGGGTCGATGCCGTTGGCGGGGGCGGTGTACACGGCGGGCTGCTGCTGTGCCCCGTACTGCTGAGGCGCATACTGCTGCGGCTGGCCGCCCATCTGGTCCACGGCGCCCGGCTGCTCCAGGTCCGCGAAATCATCGGCGGCGTCACTGCGGCCCATACCCAGGGGGTCGCCGTCACGGGTCTTGCAGACGTTGTTGAGATAGCAACCAACGCCGCGCTTGCCGTTGCTGTCATACGGGGCGAAATTGACGGTGCAAAAGCCCCACATGCCGGAATAGACGTCTTCCGGCGCCAGACGCACACGCACGTTGGAGATGTGCACTACCATCGGCGGGGGCAGGGGGTTGCCGCTCTTGTCCTCCGCGTTGGTGCTGGCCGTGACTACCCACATGCCCTTGCACTCGGGGCCAAAGGCTTCGCCGTTCGCACGCACGCCGTCACCATCCCAAACGGGCTGGGCCACAACGGGCGGGCGCTTGCCGTTCCACTTGCTGTGCACCCCCTGTTCGATGGCGGCGGCAATAGCCGCGTCCATGTCCTGCTTGAGGGCGGGGTTGCTCTTGGGCACAAGCAGAGTCGCGGAGTACTTGGGCTTGCTGGAGGGGTCGTTCTGGTAGGGGGCGGTCAGGTGCACGTAGGAAAGGCGTACCTCTCCGAGGCGGCATTTGGTGGGGATGTTCTGATACATGGTTTGCTGCTCCTTTCGTTTAGTCGTTTGACGTTTTGGCGTTTAGCGTTTCTGCGAGGTCCGCAAAATCGTTAACTGCAGGGTTGAGGGCTTCGCGCTTGTCGGACTCCTCCGCTAGTGTAGGTTTTCCAGCCGGCTTGACTACGAGGGTGCTGAGGATCTCGTTGAACTGCTTCTTCCCTAAGAGCTTTTCGATGCCGGTGAGCGTCTTGAGCTCCCTGTTGTAGATGGCTGCATCTTCATACCCCGCCGCATGCAAGGCGTCTACTACCTTGTCGATGTCGCCCCACTGGCGGCGGGAGACACCTTCCACGACCTTATAGCCTGGAATCGCTCTGCCATCGAGGAGGGCCTGCAGGGCATAGCTCTTCAGGTCGTTATACCAGGTGACTAGCTGCTCTCCGCGCTTGAGGATGTTGCCGACTTCCGCGTCTGAGATGATGCCGCTGCCGGTGATGAGCGCCTCAGCGGCTTGCTCCTGGGTGAGACGTCCTTCCGGCTGGCGGGTCATGTACTTCTCCAGGTCCAGCATACTTGCCGCTCTGGCGGCGCACACCTCGCGCCCGCGGCAGAAACGGCACTGCTTCGCGCCGGGATTGAACGCGCCGGGGCCATCGCTGGCCTCTTTGGCTATGGGCTTCACCGTTTCGCCCCATGCGAGAAGGTCGGCGGTCGTCATGGAGTCTTCAGACACGTCCTCCGTTACGCGGGGCTGCACGATGGCCATGGAAACGTGCTTAATCGTGTCGCCATAGATGAGCTCGTATTTCTTGAGCGCTCCCAGGGCATACAGACGCATTTGCGGGTTGTCTACGGCGGAAACGACTTCACCCACGCCGTTCTTGTAGTCCGTGATGTGAAGGACGTCATTGCCGATCATGATGCAATCGCAGGTCCCGAAACCGCCGGGGATCCACTCCGAGAGGTCCACCCGCTCTTCCGGCGAGATGTACGGCGTGGAAGAGTAGGTGTTCGCTTTCGTGGTCAGATACTCGATGTAGAAGGCGGCGGATGTGAGCATATCGGGGTTATACAGTGGGTCCGCCTGCAACTTCTTGATCTCGCTGTTGAATTTGCGGGTGCTCATGCCGCAGAAGGCCTTGCGGACATTGAGCTCGCAGAAACTGTGGGCTAGCGTTCCTTCCGCCGCAAACTTGCTGGTGGTGCTGGGAAACTGGGACTCGTAGTGTGGGGCGGCGGTACAGAGTAGCCATCTGTGCGCCGATGACGGGGAGAGAAGGGAGTGTGTGCCGGGCATGCGCTCGCCTCCCTTAGATTGTCGCGCCCAGGGCCCTTGCATCAGCGGCAAAGGCTGCCAGGTCCTCGTCTTTGAGGTGCGGGAGGGCGTCCACCTGGTACTTCTTAAGCAGGTCACGGAACTTGGTGAAATTCGTGGGGTTCGTCTGGTCCGATACCCACTTGGTGATAGCCACGTTAAAGTCTGCGCGGGAGATGGTGGGCGGCGGGGGCGGCGCTACGGGAGTCTGCTGCGGTGCGGGAGACGGCTGCGGCTGCTGCATCGGTACGGTCACAGGCTCGTTGGCCGTAGCTGCCGGCTGCATCACAGGAGGGGTCTGCGCCGGTGCGGCCTTCTGCGGCAGGGGCTCGCTGGCCTGTGCGGCGCCGTTTCCGCCGTAGTGAACTTCTTTGAAGGGCGAGGTAGATGCGGCGCCGCAGTCGATGGTATCGGGCAGGGGCTTGGTGGTGCGCTGCTTCTCGATGGTGATCCCGTTGTTGTCGATCTGCATGAAGTTGGGCGCTGCGCCGTTCATGATGAGCTCGGCGAACTCAGTGAGTTCCTGCCGGGCTTCGGCGCCGTTGGTGAAAGTCATGTGGATCTCGATCATTGATTGTTTGCCTCCTATAGTTCGTTCGTGTCGGCCGACACATACAAACGCCCGAAAGTTTCAGGCGCTTGTATGTATCGCCGTGTAGGCGATACATACGGGTGTATTAGGATGCTTTTTACTTTTGTTCGGGGTAGTTGAATGTCCTGATCTGCGCGGCGCTAACATATTTTTTCGTTTACCTTGTTTTGATTTGCTGTCCTTGATTGTCCTTTAATTCACTGTCTTGTGCTCGTGCCTTTTGTAGGCACGGCGGAAAGCTGTGCTGCAATTATTTTCGCTTTGTTTAACGGATATGCCCTGGTATTTGTTTTCCTACAATGTTAGGCATTAAGAGCTTCACAGCCCTCCGCCGTGCCCGCAAAAGCGGGGCGGCAAAGGTGTTCTAACTTGTCATGTTTCGATTTAGGCGGTTCTAAGGTCTCATACACTGCACTTAAGTGATTTGTCCTGGAATCACGGGCACGGCGGAAAGCTGCAATGCTTTGCGGTTTATTGCATTTAACTGTGATGAGTTTTCTTGAAATGATTTAAGCAGTTTTCGGGGCTTTGCAGCCCTCCGCCGTGCCCGTGATAGTGTTTAGCTGGCAATCCGGTCAATCGCCTGGAATACATCTGTGAGTTCCTGCAGGCAATCGTATTTCCGTTTGAATGCTTGCAGCTCGCTCTTTGCCCTCTCAAGTAGGGCTGCGCGTTCATCCGGTCGCTCCAGTATGAACGCTATAGGCTTGTACCCCTCGTTTTCCTTTGTGACGTAGAAAAGGCGTTGTGGCGCCTTCTGCTCTGCCTGCGGCTCGATGCGCACAAGCATTCTTACAACCTTCTGCGCCTCGATCTCCCGATACTTTTGGGCGGCCTCGCTGTCATTCCAGGTAAAGCATTTGTGAAGCTCAGACGTGGGGTCTTCTGCCCGCTTCACTATCATAGCGGGGGTGGCGCCTATTCCCAGTTCGCCGATCTCGTTTGCTACGGCTTGCGCTGATGCCTTATACAGGCCGGCGATTTTCCATTTAACGCTATCCATGCTCTCAATTCGCATTTGCTGCCTCTTTCATCCTCTCCCGGATTAACTCGCATTTGATCTCGTAGGCGGCAGTAACTGCGCCTATCGTCCGCCCCATGATCTCAATGAGGTCACAGGCGGCGTTCTCAGCCGTCTTGAAAGAAACGATTAGGTCGTTCATGATGCCTTCCAGCCGCTCTTCATTCATGCCTTCTCACCTCCCTCCTTGTGTAGGCACTTGCCGCGCCGCCGCTAGAAGGTTTGTGGTCCTCCGAAGTCGCTGGGCGGCTAACTTCTTGGTGTCTGCTTTCGGCGGTGGTGTCGTCCCAATGGCCTCTTTGCGCCGCCGTTCCACCTCCAAGCACCACCCGCATTTGCTGCAGTCGTCTGAAGTCAGACAGTAGACGCCGCCGTTGCGGGCGGGCTCGATGCAGATTCGCGTGTTAGGATCTCTACGCATAGACGATCTCTCCCCACTTTGCTGCCCGCTCGAAGATGATGTTTGAATAGTAACGGCTGCCGGTGTCATGCCCCGCGTTGTATGCACACAGGGCGGCGCCCCAGTCTCCATACGTCTCGTAGTGGTGGGCTAGCGTTCTCATGCCCTCTTGGATGTTCTCCCCCGGTGGTAGGACTTCCGGCCAGTAGAGTCGATGCAGGGCGCACAGGCCTCGACAGACGCCGTTGTCTGCGTTCACGTTGAAGCCGCTCTCCGTCTCGATGAGTGCCAGGCCGATCTCGTACGGTATGCCGTATTGCTGGCACACGTTCCACAGGGTGGCTTGCAGATCCTCCGAAAGGGGTATCTGTTCATGGTACTCAAACGGCTGCCAGTTCACTAGGGAAGGATCTGTACAGCCGCAACCCGTGTCTAGCCATTCGTCTGGTATGGCTACTTCTCCGGTCTCGGGGTCTAGGGCAAAGGACCGCCCGTCAACGGACCAATCCCACTGATGCGGCCCCGTTGACGGCGTGGGTTCGGCTGATGCGGGTGCGGGGTCCTGATTCAGGCGCAGAGTGGGGAACGTTAGCTCCGGCTCTTCTGCTGTGGGCGGCACGTCCAGTACGGCCAGGTGGATTAGAGCGAGAAGGGCGGCCGCCACAAGGATGGCCGCAACGATGATATGGATCCGGTCAATCATAGCTGCCCACCTCGATCATTACCCGCGTTACGGCAAACACGATCACCGCCACAATGGCGAAACCGGTTAAGCCGATGGCCTCTACGATCCCGTCCACCATCACGGCGAACATGAGAAGGATGGCAAAGGCAACGCCTTGCAGGTACTTCATGGTGTTTCACCTCTTTTCATCGACTCTTTTGCGATGTATTGGAGAATGGCGTACTCCGTCAAGGAGAGGCTTCTATCGCAAGCCGCTTGATGCATGATATTGACGGTGCTACGTTCATCCCCCTTAGCGCTGGTGATACGGATCTTGTACAACTCAAACGCAATGGACACCTGTATTCACGCCCTTTCAGTCAGGTTTCTTCTTCCTCGTCACACTCGATGTCGATGAGGTTTTCTGCCTGGATGATGATCTCAGACACGATATAGCGGGCGCCCAGTCCCGTCTTGTTCTGCAAGCGCTGTACTACTCTCTGCGCCTCGGGGGAGATACGTACCACGCCAGAAAGTCCAACAGTGGACTTAGTGGTCTTCAGGATGATGGGTTTTTCCATTTCAGCCGCCCCCTTCCTCAAACAAGCAGGCCGTCTAGTACCTGCTCCCAGGTATCAACGGCGGTCTTGATCTGGTCCAGCTGCTTTTCTGCAATCTGGACGTAGTCAGCGGGGATCTCAGCGGCGTCAAGGGCGTTGTCCAGCACGCGGGCCAGAACGCGCAAGCCGCTTACTGCCAGAACCGTGTAGTACTCAGGGTTCTTGTCCAGCACCTGGCGGGTAATGCCGCCGGAAAGTGCGGACTCCATCCACGCCGGATAGACGGGGTAGCTGAATTCAGGGTAGTAGTTTTCCATTTTGATTGCCTCCGTTTTGTCGTTTAGTCGTGTAGCCGCTTAACTTACGATTGCCGCCCGCTCCTCAGGGGTGGCCCCTAGCTTGTCCAGGATGGAAAGCATCTCAAACAAGCCAATCTTGTCAAAATGCTCCCTCTTAAGCCGCCAATAGCGCGAACGGCTGATCCCGCAGAAATCTGCGGTATCTTGGTCTGTCTGCAAGCCCTTCTCTACCATGCATCGGGCTATGCACAGGTTGATGGCCTTCTCACGCTCCAGGCGTACAGAGAGAGGATCCCGCTTTTTCACCGCTTTTCACCTCTCGCCGCGTCAGTCTCGTTGTCGCTTAAGCCCTTCTGGTCGCTCAGTCCGATTGCATACCCCAGTACCATGCCCTGCCGCAGATCAGATAACTGCCGGAGGGTGTTAGAGAGAACAAGGGTTCTGTCTAAGTCGGTATGCAGCCTGTCGCTATATACCTGCATGATCTCACCTCCTTTACTCTCCCCGTCTCGCCGCTAGGACAGCGTTAGTCGTGTTAGAACAATGCGGTGAATTCGCTTACCTCGTGGAACCACTCCATGAAATCGTCCTTCTCGGACTTGGGCAGTGGGAGGGCCGTATCGCTGTTGGAGATGAAATCTGTGGGGCCCCAGATGCGCAAATGCTCTTCGAAAAGGTCGTTCGCTACGATCTTCACCGGCTCGTTGTACATGTGCAGATACCCGCTGCGAACCACGTAGAGCGCCAGGTGAAAGCTCTCGCTGTAGTAGAAGGTTTTACGCATGTCGTACTCGTCGGAGTCGTCGTGCATAGCCTGCCACAGATATTCCTTAAGTGGCCCGGACACCTTCAACAGCAGATTGTCGCTGTCGATACAGTTGAACCGCCCGATACGCAGGATGGAATAGTCGGAGTGCTCCCGCTTTGCGCTGGCCGGCGATTCCACCAATCCCGCGATACGCCCTGTGTAGGAATTCAGAAGCTCAGGCATTTCAGATCACCTCCTCACCGTTCAGCCACTCCGCAACGTTACACACCGCAAGCGGATAGCACTTGTTGCCGTACTGCCACTTTACGGCGCTCACCAGGTCGTCCAGGGTGTCGGTCTCCACATCACCCAGGTTGATGTAGTAAGCGTTCATGAGGGCGGCGTTGGGGTCCTTTGCCAGGATGTTGCGCACATCGGCCCGGTCGACATCGTTGTCCCAATTGAACTGGTTGAGGTCCTCGTCATACTCAGGGTAAAGAGGGGCGATCCCCCAGCTGCGCCCTTCCTTCCATACCGCCATCCAGGCCACTTGGCCCCGGAAAGCGTTGCGCCACTCGCGCACCTGACCCTTCAAACTTGCCATCTCGTTTACCTCCGTTTAGTCGTTTAGTCGGTTAGTCGTTTCTCCGCTCCTCGCGGCGTTGGTCGTGGGTCACGCCGGTCTCGTAGTGGAATCGGACGGTTGATCCGTGTAATAGTATAATCCCGCGGCTCAACCCTGTCAACCCCCTTTTTCGAAAAATTTTCAGAAATTCGTTTCGCTGCGTAACTTTCCCTCTTGCGCTGCGCCCTGAAAAGTGCTATACTCTGTGTTGGGCGGATCCCGCGCCCAGAATGGAGGTGAATCGGCATGAATGAGAGGATCAAAGAACTCCGCCTGAAACTGAAACTCAGTCAGGAAGAGTTCGGGGATAAACTTGGGATCACAAAGGCGAGTATCAGCCGCATTGAGAAAGCCCAAGTCAAGATCACTGAGTCCAACATTCTGGCTATCTGCAGGGAGTTTAATGTAAGGCGGGAATGGCTGGAGACCGGAGAGGGCGAGATGTTCGAACCGGAACCGGCAACGCTCATTGACCGGATTGTCAAAGAGCAAAACCTCGGGCCCGTTGGCAGGAAGTTCCTGGAGGTTATCATCGGCATGGATGAACGAGACCTGAACAAGATCTACCAGTTCATGCGGGCCCTGGTCCTGGAAAGCGGCGAGTCTGAGGGGATACCGCCGCTGCCTGAGACTCTCGATGAGGCCGCAAAAGCTGTCGGGCAGTATGCGCAGGAAGAGTACCTGCGCGAAGCGGAAGCGGAGGACGATACAAAAGCGTCCTTCTCTACCGCCTGAGGCACGGCATGCGGATTCTCCAATAAAAAAAGCCCTCCCGCGTAAAACCTACACGGGAGGGCGCACGAAAAGAAGGTGAGACTATGAAGGTACCCACACCGAAAAAGCTGCCGTCTGGCAGATGGTTCGTGCAGGTACGCGTGGGCGGGGTAAGCAGGTCCATCACCTGCGACACGGAAAAGGAATGTCTGAGACAGGCACAGCTTTACAAGGCTGAGGTCTTAGCCGGCAAGCGTGAAGCGGGAAAGCAGAAGACGGCCCCGACACTACGAGACGCTTTCACGGCGTACATCCAGGCCAGGGATAAGGTCTTTTCGCCGGCAAGTATCGTGGCTTATCAGAACGTCCAAAGAAACTGTTTTCAAACCATCATGGATACCCCGATAGATCAGATCAAGAATTTTCAGGCGGCGATTAACCGGGACGCCGCAGCGCTTTCGCCGGTAACGGTACGGTGCGCGTGGGGTAAGGTTGTTGCGGTCCTCAGCGATAACGGCATCCATACGCCAAAAGTGAAGCTGCCGCAGATACCTCCAAAGGAACACGCATACCTGCAACCGGACCAGATCCCGGCCTTTATCGAGGCCCTACACGGGCGGCCGGTGGAGATTGCCAGCCTGTTGGGGCTGCACTCCCTTCGGGCGGCTGAGATCACGGGTCTCAGGTGGGAAGACGTGGACCTAGAGAAAAAGACGCTCCATGTTAACGGCACGGTGGTCAAAACGCCAGACGGCCAATATGTGGAGCGACGAGAGACGAAAACGGCAAAGTCTAACCGGACCATACCCATATTGATACCCGAGTTGATGGCGGCGCTAGAGGCCGTCCCGCCGGAAAAGCGGGTGGGCCGTGTCGTAAACCGTAGGCCTGATAAGCTGTCAGGAAGTATTAACCGGGTATGCGATAAAGCCGGACTGCCCCATATCGGCGCCCACGGCTTGCGGCACAGCTTCGCGTCTCTTTGCTATCACTTGGGCTTGAGCGAGAAAACAACCATGAAGTTAGGCGGATGGTCTAACTTTAAAGTCATGCGAGACATTTACACGCATCTCGCCGAAAAGGATGAGGCGGATGGCGTGGAGGAACTTAGAAGGTTTCTCGGGTGGTAGGCGTTAGCATTTTCATTAGCGAAAGTCCTTCTATAGAGTGCTAAACGCCTTTGGTTTTGCGCAATCGGTTGTAAAATTTGAAAGAGAATTTAAGCTAATAAAATGCCGAAAACAGGGTATATTCAAAAGTCCTTGTATTTCTGCGGTTTTCACGCGGGCATAGCGAACATGGTCATGAGGCCCGCCATGTCCAGTTTGCCCTGCTGCACCAGGATGCTGCCGGAGATCAGCACGATGGCGCCCACGATACCCTCGGTGCCGTAGCTGAACGGCTGGGTGGCGCCGTCAATGAGGTGATACTTGATATAAGCCTTATAGTACTCCTCAGCGGCCTCATAGCCGATGGCCAGGTCTCCCTCTTCGTTGGCAGAGGACTTCACCAGGGTGATGGAGCTGAGGCGCTCGGCGATGTAGCCGGACAGGTTGGCCATCTTCTGCTGGACCGCGGCCTGGGCCTTGTAGAGGAAGCGGCCGGGAATCACCATCACGGCGAAGATGTAGGGCAGTACGCAGAGCAGCGCTAGGGTGATGAAGCTGTTCATCTGGTAGATTGTGCCCAGCATCAGGAACAGAGAATAGGCAGTTGTAATAACAGTGAAGATATAGGACATCGTGTAGGTCACGTTGCCGATATCGTTGATCACACGGCTCAGCAAGGTGGAGGGTTCTTCCTTGTCGTAATCCCGCATGGGCATGCGGACCATCTTGTGCCAGATGCGGTTCTGGATCTTCCGCTCGGTCCAGTAGTTTGCCAGAGAGCCGGAGTACCCGATCACCAGGCTGAACACCAGGGAGAGCACATTCATGCCAATGTACTGGAACAGCAGTTCGTTGTTGAAGATCTCGCCGGCCATGATCCGGCCAGACAGCTCATACATGCCCAGGAACAGGTTGGACATTGCCATCTGGATCACCAGGTTGATGATGTACCATGCCCACGGAACATTGGGACCCAGAACCTGTTTAAAGAACGGACCCCAAGGTTGCTTCTTGGAAGCGGTTTCAGGCTTTTTATTCATACCCTTCTCCTCCTCTCTCAGGCGCTCACAGGCACGGTCTGGAGTTCCCGCAGGCTCTTGTACAGAGTACTCATCTTCATGAGCTCCTCGTGGGTGCCCTGATCGGTGATCTTGCCACCGTCCAGCACCAGGATCTGGTCTGCGTTCTCCACATTGCGCATCTCGTGGGCAACTACCACCACGGTGCGGCCTTCCTTCAGCTTCTCCATGGCCAGCTGCACCTCGTAGGCGGCCTCGGCGTCCAGGTTGGAGGTGGCCTCGTCCAGCAGCAGGATCTTGGGATTCTTCAGGATGGCCCGGGCGATGGCCACCCGCTGCTTCTGGCCGCCGGAGAGCTTGGTGCCCCGCTCGCCCACATCGGTGTCAAAGCCGTCCGGCTGGGACTGGATGTAGTCGTAGATGTTGGCATCCTTGGCAGCCTGGATCAGCTCCGCCTCGGTGGGGGTGCGGTCCAGGCCGTAGGTCATGTTAAAGCGGATGGTGCCGGAGAACAGCGGGCTGTTCTGGGGCACGTAGCCGATGGACTTGCGCCAGCTGGTGACGCTGTACTCCTTGGCGTCCTTGCCGTCCAGGATGATCTCGCCCTCCTGGGGCACGTAGAACCGCTCCAACAGGCCGAAGATGGTAGACTTGCCGGCGCCGCTGCGGCCCACGATGGCAGTGGTCTTGCCCTGGGGGATGGTGAAGCTGGCGCCGTCCAGGACCTTGTTCTGGTCGTAGGCGAAGGTGACGTTCTCTAAGCGGATGTCGCCGGGGTTCTCGGAGACCGTGTTGGGGCCGCCCCGGTCTTCACTGAGCTCGGCGGCGATCTCGGAGATCCGGCGTGCACTGCCCTGAGCGGCCTTCACAGACTCATAGTACCGCAGGATGCTGCTGAAAGAGCCCACCAGGCCGGAGGCATACATGTAGAACGCGATCCAGTCCTCGATGGTGATGTACCCGCCGCGGACGATCATGGCGCCGCCCACTACCGTGACCAGGGTCAGGATGATGGACTCAGCGCTGCTGAAGAAGCTCACCACGCTGGCCACAATTGTGTACTTTTTCTTGGTGTTGTAGATCTCATTGATGGCGTCTTTGCCCTTCTGCTCCTCCCGGTCCTCCTTGGCAAACACCTTGATCAGGGGGATGTTCTGCAGGGCTTCGGCGAGGTAACTGCCGAGACCGGCGGTCTTGCCCTGAATCCGGTTGTTCCATGTGAACTGGACCTTGCCGGTGACGATGGTGATGACGAAAATGATGGGCACCATGATGCCCATCAGGGCGGCGAGGCGCCAGTTGTATGAGAAGAGGATCACGAAAGTGCCCACAAAGCGGTAGATGGCCGAGGGCATGTAGGGCACGGACCAGCCCCAGAACTCGGAGATCAGTACGTTGTCGTTGGTAATCCGGGTGATGAGCTCATTGGCCATGTGCTTGTCGTAGTAGGGCACCGGCAGGCTGAAGGTCTTCTTCAGAAGGTACTTGTGGAAGTTTAACTGCGCCTTCTGGGAGACAATACGGCCCAGCACCTGGCGAACAGCGGTCTCCAGGGCACTGAGGAACATGCATACTACCATGAACAGGATGGCGCCCATGCTGATGTCTCCAGCAATCACCTTGGCAGTGGCGTCAGGGATCAGCAGGCTGAGCTGTGCCCCGAAGAGGCTCACCAGGATGGCAGCCGCCAGCCACACCCATGGCACCTTGACTTGGAGCATCAAGGTCATGAATGGCTTCCAGATATTCTTCTTGGGGTCTTGTGCAAGGTTTTTGGATTTCTCTTGCATAATTCTCTCCCTCCCATGAATCAGGATGCAGCCACTTTAGCACTCTAAACCAGCGCAGTCCAGCCCTTCTGCGCATCCCGCAGCAAATGGCGCAGATTCCGGGGTTTTTCCCGCAAATCGCTTTCGCCCTTTTCCCAGCAGTCTCCCCGCAGTAGGGGTTCCCAGAGATAGTCAGGTTTTCGAATTTTCCAGTGGTATTTTTCCATGCAATCTGCTATACTCAAGCCAATGATTGCTAAAGGGGGTGGAACGCGATGGAAGATCAGCTTACGGCTTTCCTGGTGGATGATGCACCCCAGCACCGTGAGGCCCTCCGGAGTGCCCTGCAGGCCTTTCCCTTTGTCTCCGTGGCGGGAGAGGCCGGCGGCGGCAGCGAGGCCGTGGCCTTTTTGCAGCAGCACACGGTGGATCTTGTATTTTTGGACATCGAGCTGGGGGATGTGGACGGCTTCCGGCTGGCCCGGCACATCCAGGAGTGGTACCCCTCCACCCAGATCGTCTTTCTCACCGGCCATGTGGACTTCGCCATAGACGGATATGAGTTCGCCCCCGCCGATTTTCTCGTGAAGCCCGTGGACATCATGAAGTTGGGACGCGCCCTTCGCCGGGTGCAGCAGAACAAAGCGGTCCACAAGGAGGCGGAGAGCGTCACCATCGGGATCCATGTGGACGGGGGCCTGGAGATCCTGAACGTGGACGACCTCCTCTACCTGGAGAAGACCGGCCGTAGAGTTACCGTGGTGGACCGCAATGGCAGCCGCATCAGCTCCGCAGACTCCCTGCAGAAGCTGGAGAAGGTCTTCGAGCCCTACGGCTTCTTCCGCTGCCACCAGTCCTTTCTGGTCTCCCTCAGTAAGATCAAGGGCATCCGGCTGGACGCCTCCCGCAACACCTACACCATCCAGCTTTCGGACACAGACCAGCCAATCCCCCTGAGCCGGGACAAGTACCCGGACCTGAAGGCCCAGCTGACCCAGCGCGGCCTCACCATCTTCTGAGCACAACACAGCAAACAAAGAGATTGAGAGAGGAGTGACATCCCATGGCAGCGGCAGATATCCTGCGCCTGATTTCCATTGAGATCGTGGCGGGCATCGCCCTGTGGTGGGCATTGTCTCTCACTCAGCAGAAGCCGCTGAAGCTGTGGGCCCAGTCCCTCGGTCTCTGGCTCCTCTGGGGCACGCTCCTCTGGTGGTGTGCCTTCCGCGGCATGGGTTTCTGGACCACGCCGATCCTGTCTCTGGCCCTGGGTGCCGGGGTGTGGCAGCTCTTTCACGCCTCTCCCCTCTACGCCGTCACCGCCGGTCTACTGGCAGGCCAGTTTTACGCGTTGAACCAGCTGCTGCTCCAGGAGGGCATTCCCGCCCAATGGCTGCTGATCGCCATTCTGCTGCTCTCTGCCCTGGGCATCTGGCGGCACGCTGCGGTACTCCCAGAGGAGGACCGGTCTGCCCCCACAGGAGAGTGGCATCTCACCGGCCAGTTGGGGCGCAGCCTTCTCGCCGGCATCGTCCTGCTCCTGGCCCAGCAGATCTGGGTGGCCTATCTGCTCACAACGCTCCCAGTCCTTCCACGGCAGGACCGGATCTGGATCACCGTCTTCACCCTTTTCGCCGCCTGTGCCCAGCTGATTCTGGCCCGCCGCCTCGCCTTTGACGCCGTAGAGCGGCTGGAGGCCCTATTAGACAAGCGGTATCAGGCGGAGCTGGTGAACCTGATGCAGATCGTCCGCTCCCAGCGCCACGACTTCAACTTCCACATGCAGACCATCGCCGGCATGATCGAGAGCAAGCGGTACGAGGAGTGCCACGAGTACCTCCGGGAGATGGTGAAGACCGTAAACCACATGAACGACATCCTCCCCCTCCGGGATCCCGCCATCTGCGCCATGCTGAACTCCTTCCAGGAGGTGGCGGCCCAGAAGCACATCCCCTTCCAGGCGGACATCTACAACGACCTGGACTACCTCCCCTGCACCGTCTATGAGATCAACACCGTCATCGGGAACCTCATCCAGAACGCCATCGACGAGGTAGAACAGCGCCACGGCGGCTGGATCCAGGTGATGATCTTGAAGCGGGGCGGCGATCACATCATCAAGGTGACCAATCCCTGCGACCGCGGTCCGGCGGACTTCAAGGACGCCTTCAAGCCCGGCTGGTCCACCAAGCAGTCTCACGAGGGCATCGGCCTTGCCACCGTGCAGCGGATCGTGGCAAAATACAACGGCAGCGCCTATCCGGAGTTCAGGTCCGGCTGTGTGAGCTTCGTGGTACAGATGCCCCTGATCCGCACTGCAACGAAACCCGGCAAGGCGTCTGAGGCAGGCTTCCCGCCGGTCTCCTGAGCCCCACCCCCAGGCAACCAGTTTGGCCGCCGCAATCCCGATTGCGGCGGCCAACTTGATGCTGCGCTCGATATCATTCCCATTACAGATTTGAGAGGAGGCTTCCGCCATGATCACCCGCCTGAACAACCGATCCGAACTGCCCGCTTCCATCCCCGTGCAGGACGTTCTGGTTCTGGAGCTCGTCTCCGGGGTTCCATATGCGATGCGTGTGGGCAACGGTGAAGACAACAGCGGACCGTACACCATCCAGATCAACAGGGATCAGGTGCCGGACTGGTACCGCAACGTGGGGGACTTTGTGGGGTACTGCGAGGCCAATCATCTCAGCGGGTACCTGATCGCATCTCCCGCGGAATACCAGGTCGCCACGCTCCTCTACCGCGGCCACCGCTTTGACGAGCCCTTTCTCCGAGACGGGGAGCCCGCCGTCCTGGTCCACAGCACCACCGAGGCGGGCTGGGAGGGCATCCAAAGAGACGGCATGCTGCGGAGTTGGAATAACCTCCGCCGGGCCGGCGCCATTCAGGAGGACAGCCCCATCGGCGTTTATCTGGGCGATCCCCCAGACTTCTCAGACTACATCATGTTCGGCTTCGGGGTCAGCCCGGAGGTGGTGGTGCTCTCCCGGCAGTCCGGCACCATCTGTGAGGACGTGAACGCCCCCTATTGGCCCGGCGCCCGGCTCTATTTCGATGCCCGCCGCATGGCTGAGGACGGCCTTCTCATCCGGGGCGGGACCCACATCAAGGTGCGAGACAGCCTGCCCTTGGAGCCGTACCTGCTCTGGGCGGCCACCTGGGACAAGCTCGGCCTGGACAGCCCCATCTCCACCCCGGCGATCTTCTCCGAGGCGGCAGACCGCCAGTTCGACATCCTCTCCCATTACGATGCCCTTCTGGACGAGGGCCAGGACCCGGTATTAGACCCGCCCGAACTACAGGCGCACATGGACCAGTGGGACGGCCCGCTCTTTCTGGAGCAGCTTGCCCTCACCCCGTCCAGTGCGGTATTGGAGATCGGCGTGGGCACCGGCAGATTGGCGGTGAAAGTGGCTCCGCACTGCGGCAGCTTCACCGGCATTGATCTGTCTCCCAAGTCCATTCAGCGGGCCCGGGAACACCTGGCCGGTCTCCCCCACGTCTCCCTCATCGCGGCAGATTTCTTGGCCTACCACACAGACCGGCGCTTTGACGTGATCTACTCCTCCCTCACCTTTCTCCACATCGCGGAGAAGGAGAAGGCCATCCGAAAGGTAGCCAGCCTGCTCCGGAACGGTGGCCGTTTCGTCCTCTCCATAGACACCGCCTCCGGGGACTCCCTGGCGTACGGCAGCCGGAAACTGCAGCTCTATCCGGACAGCCCAGCCGAGACGGAGGCTCTCCTCCAGGCAGCCGACCTCACGGTGCTCCGGCAGATCCCGCTTCCCTCTGCTGTGCTCTTCGTCTCGGAGAAGCGGGCAGCAGGCGGCAACTAAAAAGACACATTCTCTCAGCGCGTGGGCCGTCCCGACCCACGCGCTCTTTTCGCGCCGATCCCCTGCGATTTCGGCGCTATCCGGGACATTTTAATCTTCCTCAAACATTTCTCTCACATCTCTCAAACATACCGGGGCTATGCTCAGCACAAGACTTGCACGAAAGCGGGGGGATTGCGTTGGAGGACTTGTTCTTGATCACCGGCGCCACGGGGTTTCTGGGCAGCACCCTGGCAAAGGCGGCGCTGGCCCATGGAAAACAGGTGGTGGGATTGAAACTGCCCCAGGACCGCAGTGCACTGATTCCCAGGGTGGAGTATCAGGAGGGAGACATCACTGACCCGGACTCCCTCACCGGTTTCTTTGAGAAGGCCAGGGGCCGGCATGCGGTCCTGGTCCACTGCGCCGGCATCGTCTCCATTGGATCAGACCGGGAGGAGCAGGTCCGGCAGGTCAACGTGGAGGGGACTAAGAACATCGTGGCCATGGCCCTCCGGCACAAGATCGGCAAGCTGATCTACGTCAGCTCGGTACACGCCATCCGGGAGAGGCCGGACGGAGAGGCGATCACAGAGCCCGCGGATTTCTCCTCAGACGGCGTGGTGGGGATCTACGGCAAGAGCAAGGCGGACGCCACGGCGCATGTGCTGGGTGCTGTAGCCCACGGCCTGAACGCCTGCACCGTCCACCCCTCCGGCATGATCGGACCCGAGGACCGCTCCGGCGGCTACATGACGGAGACCATCCGGGCCTTTTGGCAGGGCGCCTTTCCCGTGGCCATCACCGGCGGCTACGACTTCGTAGATGTCCGGGATGTGGCGGAGGGCATCCTCTCCTGCGCCGAGCGCGGGCAGCGGGGGGGAATCGTATATCCTCTCCAACCGGTACATCTCCGTGCAGGAGTATCTATTCAGTCTCCCGGCGTATGCCACAAAAGAATTGCCCAGAGGCAGGGTGAGTGGCAGGCCTGCGTAGGGGCGGTAGGTAGGTGTGTCGGGCCTCGCCTGGGGTATGTGCAGAACGAAAAACCGCCGGGCTGGCATCCTGGATACCAACCCGGCGGTAGTGGATATTCATCTATGTAAAAGCCTTAGCCCAGATGGGCAGACTGGTGCCTTGGTAAAATGGGCAGAATGGTGCCTTGGTCCGGGAGACCATCTAGGCCATCCATTCTCAATTGGTACCCACATTCATTGCGATCCCAGGGGCCATGACTATGGTGGCATCGGCCGATTGGGTGCCATCTATTCTGTTTTCGGTGGCATCGACGTGAGCTGGAAGACTCCTGGTGGCGATGCCGTAGGGGGAGCGCAGATCGAAAGAATCGAAGATGATCGCACAATTAAGAAGGTACTGGGGGAGGGGATCATGGAATACCTCCTCAGGAGTACTGCCCTCGTACATCTGGATCAGTGCCTTGATTGGCGGAATCCGGTGCTTTTTGGCCGTATCAATTACGGACTTGAGCCTGCACTGAGCCCACATCCCATCCATCGTCCGCATCATTTTCGATACACTCTCAGATACCTTCTGATCCCTGAAACTGCGCTCAGCGATCGTGTTGTTCTCCCATGCATCGAAATCGAGGAAATACCGGAGCCAATCCTCTTTATGCTCCTCGAGCCTATCCAGAAGATTAGCGGCATCGGTTTTCTTCTTCCTCCCTGGCCCCTTCTTCTCTGGATCGACGTATGGCTGTGAATTCACCGCTCTTCCAGCAGCGATGATCTCATCGAACTCCTTTAGTGCCGCGTCGATCAATGTCTGGCTCAAGCGCGGTTTTTCATCCTTCGCTATTTTTCCGGCTGCCTTCAGCCTATTGCACTCATCGATAGCCTCCTTCTTAAGGTCCAACATGTGGTACAGAAAGCGCATAAGCCGGTCCAGCCACACAGCCTGGGAAGGATCCCGCTCTATAATCCCCTTAACCTCTCGGTCCAGGTGGATGATGCAGAGGCCATGTTCACACTGGGTGAAAAACCAGTAACCAGATAGGCAATCGTGCACAATAATCCCATAGCGATTCTGCAGAATACCGCCTTCAACCATCCCTCTAATGCCACGAAACAGGGATGGATGCAGCACCGTATACAGCGGGGTTACTGCGGTATGAATCCAGATTGAGATTGCCTTCCCCTTTTTCAATACCTCGATCCAATACGCATCGCTCTTGTTGCTGTATTTTTTCTTTACGGCAATTATCTCGGGAGAAGGGCGCATTTTCCTACTCGTTCCATCATGGCTTGAGCATGGGGACAGCAATATGTGCTTGCGGAAGTGGTCTACAAAGGGCTTGGCAAGTTCTCCGCCGCGCATGATGGCATTCATAACGGTTCCATCGCTGACGGGGATAGAGAACGCATCCCTGAGGATATCACCGGTACGTTTGATGCTAACACAGCCAAATTCGGCCAAAATCGCGCAGAGAGCCCACACTCCGCTACCATACTGGAACCGACTGGTGATATTAGCGGGGAAGCACCCGCTGAGTTCCTCGCCAGTTTGAGGGCACTCTACAATGCCTATGTAGTGTGCGATGGCTTCGATGATGATCTTGATGTCGTATTCCATCCGGCAATCTTTCTTCTTGGCAGCCTTCTTGCACTTCTCATAATTGGGGCAGCCAGTACACTTCTTGGGCATGTGTACTTCTTCTTTGGTGGGCTTCATCCCTATGCAGTTCATGGAAGCAGGATCGTGGCCGGGCTTCGCGCCAGGCTTATTCCTGTTCTGCTTTTGGGGTGTCTTTATATGTAGAGGACCAGCGGGTACAATGGAGGTGACAGTGGTGTTTGGCTTGATACCTGAGAATAGTTTGGCAATAAGGATGTTATACTCCTTGGACAGCTTCTGAAGCAGCTTGCCGAAGTTCTTAATGCCATCTGTGGAAGAAGGCCAGCCACTGTTGGAGGAATTCATCCCCAGGACGCGCTGAAGTTCCTTGAAGATTGTATCCATCTTCTTGACAGTTTCGGTTGTGTCTTCTGCGTTCGCCTTCAGACGCTCGATCTCCGCATCCCTTTGCTTGAGCTCGTTCTCAAGATAACGGATTCTACGTCCAGATTCCTCAACTCGAAGCTTCAGGCAGGAGATGACGCGCCTTACCGCATAAAACACAAGGACGAGGAGCTCGATGGCAAAGATCAGCAGAGTTGCGCTGGTCCTTTTGCAGAGCTGCTCATCTTCAGCGGTGGCCTCTACTTCGATCACTTTGTCTGCCATTATGCTCATCTCCTTCCAAACCATAGTTGATTATTCGTGCTGACTAAGACTGAGTACCCTCCAGGACGGCGCAGTGACTGTTGAAAGCCCTCTTCAACGCAGCGAGGGATGACCTGCAAGCTCTGAGATTACTCTTTAGCCGCTGGTTTTCTGCCTCGAGAGCTTTGTTCTTCGCCTCCAGCGTCTTGTACTGGGATTCGCCCCGCCGAATTCGGTTCTGTGCATCCGAAAGCTGCCGCTGCAGTGCGGCGGCATCTTTTGAATGAGCGCCATCCACAGAGGACTCGCTAGCATCCGGTTTTGCCTTCTTCGGCCTGCCGCGTTTTCCAGTTGGAACGAGCTGGCCCGTGACAGGATCCAGCTTTCCAATGCAGCGGCGTAGTGGTGACGGGCGTTTTTTCTCAGGATCCCACCTTGAGACGGACTCGTACAAGTAGGTGTTGCCTGTCTTCTTATCATAGGCCTTCACGATGCAAGACACGATAGTCTCCTCCACTGCCAAGATTCGAATTTTTAAGCATTATATATCGGTTCTTCTTAAAATTCAAGTAGGCACTATAACCAAATTTTTATTTGAAATTTCGATTCTCTGTGGCGGTTACAACAAAACCAGGGGATTCGTGGATGATCCACAAATCCCCTGGGCTGACTGAATAGATACGTGCAGGAGATGTTTGAGATCCTCAGCCGGTGCAAGGGGGTGCCCAGGCGGTACAGAGCAGTCCCCCTGGGCCTGCTGAAACCCTTCGCCTCCCTGATGGAGTGGGTGGAGAACCGGCTGAAATTGCCCAAGCTCATCACGCCGTACTCCCTGTACACCCTGGGCAGCAACGGGCACTTCAGCCACGCGAAGGCGGACCGAATGCTGGGCTACAAGGTTCGCCCACTGGAACAGACGCTGGCAGACACGGCGGCGTGGCTGCGCAGCGAAACCGTCTGAACAGGTCCCGTCCGCTTTTCTCTCAGCATTGCACTCCTCTTCCTCCTCTTTTTCATATGGCAGCGGCCGAGCCCATACGGGTTCGGCCGCTGCCAGTTTTCGTCTTAAGTGCAATGCTGCTCACGGATCCCCGTCAGACAACCAAAACCGCCAGGGCAGCTTGGCGTCCTCCCCGGCGTAGTCCACCCCGATCCGGGTGCCCACATGGATCTCCAACGGTGCGGCATCCTCCGCCGGAACTGGGACATCCTCCGGCAACGCGTCACAGGCGGCGAGCTCCGGGGATCCCCAGGGCAGGCCGTTGCACGCCCTCGTGATATCCATAGCCTTGCACAGCTTCCCGGGGCCGTTCAGGAAGTTGCGCCATTGCGCCTTGGTAAGATCATCTGCGGAACAGGCATACCGGTTCCGGGCCATCTGTTCCACGCCCATCCGGGGTTCCAGTCCCCGGATCAGCACCGCCGCCGGCTCTCCCTCCGCCTCGGTCACCAGGTTCAGGCAGCAGTACATCCCGTAGATCAGGTACACATAGGCGGTGCCCGGCGGGGCGAACAAGGTCTCGGTGCGGGCGGTGCGCCGGTAGTTGTATGCGTGGCAGGCCCGGTCCATCCTTCCGATATACGCCTCCGTCTCCGTGATCCGCCCCGCCATCTCGAGATCGCCAACACGGCGCACCAGGTATTTGCCCAGGAGGTCCCGGGCCACGGCAACGGTGTCGCGGTTATAGAAAGCCTCTGGCAGCAGGGTTGGCGCCATGGATCTCCCTCCTCCGGTGTGGTTTCCCGTATCGTACCGGTTCCGGGGGCGTTCGTCAAGGGGAAGGAAAGAGAAAACTCCTGATTGCATCCAGAGCCAAAAGGTTGTAGGATAAGGGGCACACTGGATTGCATTTCCACCTGAGGAAGGAGCGGGACACCACCATGAACTTTGCAGGCTTCGAACAGGACATCGCGGCATACAACTGGCCGGTATACGGCGCGGAGGTCTATCAGAACGGCACCCTCGTATACAGTTACGGGGACACCATCCACCCCTACGAGGTGTACTCCATCACCAAGAGCATCCTCTCCATCGCCGTGGGGATGGTCTGGGATCAGGGGCTGCTGGATCTGGACGCCCCCGTTCTCGAACTGCTGCCACAGGATGCGGTCTCCCGGATGTCTCCCTCCCAGAGGGCCCTCTTTCAGCCCATTTCGATACGGCGGCTGCTCACCATGTCTGTGTCCGGCTTCCCCTTCCGGCCGGAGGGAGCGAACTACCTGGACTTCTCCCTGAACTGCCCCATCCAGCCGGAGCAGCAGGCCTTCCAGTACTCCAACATCAGCGCGTACCTGGTGGGGGTGGCGGTGGAGACAATCCTGGAAAAGAATCTCATACCCTTCCTGGAGGAGCGGCTCTTCGCCCCGCTGCACATCACAGACTACCACTGCGGCACCTCCCCCGAGGGCCACTTCTACGGTGCCTCCCAGATGCGGCTCTCCTGCCGTGATCTCAGCAAGGTGGGGCTGATGCTGGCAAACGGCGGCACCTGTGAAGGCCATCGATACCTCTCCCAGGCCTATGTGGACCTTGCCACTTCGATCCAGCAGGCAAACCGGGAGGGCGGATACGGGTTCTTCTTCTGGCGGGAGAAGGGTGGTTTTGCCATGCACGGAAAGTGGATGCAGCGGTGCATCGTCCTCCCGGAGCGGGGTCTCGTAGTCTCATGCCTCTCCCACATGGAGGAGGGCGGCGCCTTTCTCCAGGCCAGCGTGGAGCGAAATCTCCTGGATTCATAGCCCCAGTCCCGTATATTTCCAAAATTCACGGCGCCGCCCTTGCACATGCGGGGGAAATGCGGTATACTGCTCCAGGAAGCGCAAATGGAACGCTTCCCAGCCCCATCGGGGGCCAATTTGCTCGGAGGTAGTCTCTTGAATCCATCCAAATTCAAACCCATCGTCCGCCGCACCCTCTGGGCGGCCGCCCTGGCCTGGTACGCCGTCTGTCTCTATCTCTCCTGGCAGAACGGAGAGGACACGTTCAACACCAGCTGGGGTATCGCCGCCGCTGCCCTGGAGGTGCTGCAGCATTTCGACATCCGCCCGGACCCCCAGCAGTTCCACAGTTCTCTGCGGCTGGCGGCCCACTTCGGCATCTTCTTTGTGGCAGGCGTTCTCCAGGCCGCCGCCCTCACCGACTCCCCACGGAGGCACCGCTACGCCATCGCCGCTGGCATCAGCTCCCTCGTGGCCGTGGCCGGCGAGGTGGGCAAGGTGAACATCCCCGGCCGCCATCTCCAGTGGGACGAGACCGGGCTCAACGTCATCGGCGCCGTCTGCGGCGTGCTGCTGGTACTTGCGGCTAAGGCGGCCTGGGACCGGCGGCACACCTGATCCAAGTATTCCACTCTCATCGAAAGGCAGGGATCTCCATGCAAGGCCCGTACAAAGTGATCACCCTCTGCGGCAGCACCCGCTTCAAAGACGCCTTTCTGGAGGCCCAGAAGCGCCTCACCCTGGCGGGAAACATCGTCATCAGCGTGGGGCTCTTCGGCCACGCGGGAGACCGCGAGGTGTGGGAGGGCATGGCGGAGGACACCGTCACCCGGACGAAGGCCATGCTGGACGACATGCACAAGCGCAAGATCGACATGGCAGACGAGATCTTTGTGATCAACGTGGGCGGCTACATCGGGGACAGCACCCGCTCGGAGATCGCCTACGCATCGGCCCACGGGAAGCCGGTGCGCTATCTGGAGCCGGCCGTTCCGGAACGATAAGGAGTGCAGGCCTATGGTAACTATCACATTGCTGGGCACCGCCTCCCTGCTGCCGCTGCCGGACCGGGCGGAGACCGCCGCATTCCTCAGCTGCAACGGCCGGGGGATCCTGCTGGACTGCGGGGAGGGCACCCAGACCGCGGCCCGCAAGGCGGATGTGAACCTGATGCGGACCGATCTCATCGCCCTCACCCACTACCACGGAGACCATGTGTTCGGCCTGCCGGGGCTGCTGCAGAGCATGAGCGTGCTGGGCCGCACCGAGCCCATCACCATCACCGGGCCCGCGGGTCTGAACCAGGAGCTGCAGCCCCTGCTCCGCCTCACCGGCAAGACCACCTATGAGATCCGGGTCATGCGGATGCCGGAGGGCGGACTCCCCCTGAAGCAACTGCACAGCAACTGGCCGGACGGGGCGACCCTCGCCGCCTTCGGCACCAACCACCGGGTGTCCAGCCAGGGGTACTGCTTCACCCTGGACCGGGCGGGCAAGTTTCAGCCGGACAAGGCCAAGGCCTTAGGCATCCCGGTACAGCTCTGGAGCCGCCTGCAGCGGGGGGAGACCGTTGCCGTGGATGGGAAGACTTATCGGCCGGAAGAGGTGCTGGGTCCCGCCAGGAAGGGCATCCGCTTTGTCTTCTCCGGGGACACCTCCCCCTGCAGCAGCCTCATCCAGGCCTCAATGGGCGCGGACCTTCTGATCTGCGAGGGCACATATGGGGACCCGGAGCAGACGGAGACCGCCCTGGAGCGGGGCCACATGACCTTCTCCCAGGCCGCCGAGATCGCCGCAGCCGCAGGGGTAAAGGAGCTCTGGCTGGCCCACTACTCCCAGATGATGCAGGATCCCGTGGCGTATCTCCCCTATGCCGCGTCCATCTTCCCCGGCGCCGTCTGCGGCGTGGACGGCATGTCCAAAACCCTCACCTTCCCGGATTAGCGCATTTCTGTCTCTTTTGCCCCGGTTCCAACTGGGCCGGGGCACTTTTCACGCTTTGTCAGCAGACATTTTTTGCCCTTTTTCGCACAGAAATTGTCCTTTTTCCTCGCTTGGAGGGCTCTCAGCACCGCAATCTGCGGTCTGGTCTCCCCAAATCTCCCCCGCACATCTCGAAACATGCCGCCCTGCCGGTTTTTCCTGTTGCCGAACGGGAAAAAACTGGTATAATGGCACTGATACAACGCCCCGCGACATGGGGCAGAACAACACGGAGGTACACGATGGCACAGCTCTTTTTCAAATACGGAGCGATGGGCTCCAGCAAGACCGCCAATGCCCTGATGGCGCGGTTCAACTATGAGGAACGGGGCCAGAATGCGCTGCTGGTAAAGCCGCAGCTGGACACCCGGGACGGAGACCACATGGTCCACTCCCGCATCGGCCTGGAGTACCCCTGCATCTACTTCCACGAGATGCGGCAGAGGTCCGATGAGGATCTCCGCGCCTACGACTGCATCATCGTGGACGAGGCCCAGTTTCTCACCAAGGAAGAGGTGATGTACCTGGTGCACCTCGTGGACGACTGCGACATCCCGGTGATCTGCTATGGCCTCCGGGCGGACTTCCGGGGCGAGCTCTTCCCGGGCAGCTATCAGCTTCTGGTGATGGCAGACAAGCTGGAAGAGGTGAAGACCATCTGCTGGTGCGGCAAGAAGGCGGCCTTCAACGCCCGCTTTGACGCCAATGGCGTGGTGCTGAAGGAGGGCGCCCAGGTGGTGATCGGCGCCAACGACCAGTACATCGGCCTCTGCCGCAAGCACTGGACGAAGGGGGACCTGGGCCCGGACGTGCAGCGGCTCCGGGAAGAGGGCACCCTGGTGGGAGAGGCGAAGGCGTGAGCTACGGAGATTCCAAGGGAAAGAAGAGGGGCAAACGGAAGCGCCCCACGCCAGAGGAGTCCACCAGTCCCATCGAGTTCTTCATCGCGCATGAGAACCCCACCCTGGAGGACACGCTGGAGGAGCTCCACAGCTACCCCGTATACCCCAATGAGATGGCACTGGAGGTCCGCAACCTGCTCTGTGAGCGGATCTGTGCGTTTCAAAAGCTCCGCTATCTGGGCAGGCATTTCCCGTTTCGCTGCACGGTAGATGAGAACATCATAAACCGGGGCAAGTCTGAAATCCTGGTGCACTTTCTCACCCCGGAGGCGGAGCGGTACCACATGGACGATGCCTGGCTCTGCGACACCTCCCGGCAGGAACACAGCGCCATGCTGCTCCTGGGGGACATTCTCTTCAAAGACGCGCTGGTGGAGCATCTCCAGTTCCAGAAGTTCTTTCACATTCACCTTCTGCATCCCCCGCTGCCAAGGCCAGAGATGGAGGCCCTCCACCAGCGCAGTGCCGAAACCGCGCAAAAGCTGGTCCAACAGATGGAGCAGGCCGTGGTCTCTGGGAGAGCGGTGATCTGCGGAGAGGTCCGGGAGCTGCTCGGCGCCACCGCTCGGGAAAAGCTTCTCTTCTTCTATACCAGTCTCATGGAGGCGGCCTATCCCAAGTTGTCTCTGATTCAGAGGCCCGTGAAAGACAAGACAGCTGTCTGGAACATCCTTCAGGGTATGGACGCCTACACCCTCTTCGAGGCGGACCATAACAAGGGCAACCCGGCGGCCCAGGCGGAGCTGTTGCAGTGGCTGGAGGAGCAGTTCCAGGCCGGCGTGCACCCCGCGCTGGACGATGTGTTCCGCCGCTACACCTCCATCCCCTACGGCTGGCTGCCGCTGGACGTGAGAGCCGTGCTGGCCTATCTGGCCGCCGATCAGAAGATCATCGTCCTGGCAGACGGCACCGCGGTCTCCAGCACCGATCCCAACCTCCCGGACATGCTCTGCCGGAAGCGCACGGAGGAGCTCTCCCTCGCCCCAGGCAGATCCTGAACCCGGCATTCTCTACCATCCCAGCATTCTTGTGGCCCAGCGCCAGAGAGAGGAGGCCCGCAGCATGGCAAAAAGAGCACCCCAGCCCAAGGGCGAAACGTGCCCAGAAGACAAGAAAGACGAACAGCAGGCCATAGACCAGGCGGCTCGTGTTCCCATCTCTACGATATCCATGGCAGAGGCGACATACCAGCTGCTCACGGCGATCCTCCCCGAGGGCAAGGTGCGCCACATGGGCCGGCCGTTCTCATTCCGCTACACCGTGGACGGATACGGCTTCGGGCATAGCGATGCCACCCTCACGGTGCGCTTTGTCTCCCCCTACGGAGACCAGTATCACGCGGACGACACCTGGCTCTCCGCCATCACCGGACAGGAGCGGAGCGCCCTTCTGGTGCTGGGAGACGGCTATGCCCAGGCCCTGGAGGACACCCTTCGGTACCGGGACCACCCGGACGCGGATCGCCTGGAAAAGGAGGCCCTCCGGCTTTTGCAGCAGGCCGTGCTCGATGGAAGGGCGGTGATCTGCGGGGAGGTCCGGGATCTGCCCGCCGGCACCGCCCATGAGAAGCTGAAATCACTCGCAACCGCCCTGGCGGAGGCCGCCCTGGACAAGCTCAGTCTGATCCAAAACCCGGTCCAGAGTGAAGACGCCCTCCGGGACATCCTCCAGGACACCGAAGAGCTCTCCCTCTTCGCCATGGCGGGAGATGAGGACAACCGGGAGGCCAAGGAGGCGCTGCACCAGTGGCTGCAGGGGCAGTTTGCCGCAGGCCTCCGCCCCACGCTGCAGGAGGTCTCCGGCCGGTTTGGCGGCATCCCGTACGGCTGGGCCGCGCTGGACACCGCAGCGCTGCTGGCCCGCCTGGCCGCAGACCAGCAGATCGCGATACTGGCAGGCGGCAAGCAGGTCCCCATCCGCTCCCCCAGCCTCCCCGCCATGCTCTGCGGCAGGCGCAATGAGGCCATCACCATCGGGCCCAGGCGGGAACTGGACCCGGCGCTGCTGGCGGAGTGCACCTCCTTTCTCCGCCGCTGGCTGGACACCCGGGACATTCCCCGGGACCCGGATGCCCTCGTCTCCCTGCTCCGGGACACCCTGCGGCACCGGGAGGCGGAGCTGCAGCAGCTGCTGTACCAGTATTCCAAGGACACCCCCTATCCCGGAAAGCAGACGGTACAGGCGGCCTGGGAGCGGGTCTCTCACCTGTTGCGGCGTCGGCCCGAACAGGAGTCTCTCCTCCGGGAGGTGGCCGAGCAGCAGGGGGACCTGCTCCGAGACGCCCAGGCCACCGCGGCCATCTCCCGCTTCTTTGACGAGCAGCGCCCTCTCTTTGACAACGCCCTCGCCCGCACCCGGCAGATGCAGCGGGAGAAGACCTTTTTCGCCGCAGATCCGGAGGCACTCTCCGCCCTGCGCACCGCCTCGGACATTCTCGCCCTGCCGGACCTCTCAGAACGGCTCGAGGAGCTGCCCGCCCTTCTGGACCTGCTGCAGGCCAAGTACGAAGAGCAGTGCACCCACCGCCGGGCCGAGGCCAGGGAGCTGATCCGCCACTCCATGGAGGACATCCGGCAGCTGGCGGAGGAAGGCCGGGACACGGAGGCCATCTTCCGAAACGCCGAGGTGTTTTTCCGCCGGATGGGCACAGACGTCCGGGAGGCGGACAACCTCACCCGCCTGGACGAGCTCATCGCCCGGATCGCAGACAAGAAAAACCTGGTCTGCCGGCAGCTGGAGTCCCTGGGGTTCAACCTGCCGCCCCAGCCCACCGGCGGCACGGTGCGCACCGTGCGCCGCTATGATCTCTGTTCCAGCGCAAGGCTGTCTTCCAAGGAGGAGATCGGCGCCTATGTGGCACAGATCCGGGCCGCCCTGGAGCAGGCCCTGGACGGGGCAGACAGTATACAGGTGCTCTGATCAACGCAAGGGAGCCAGAAAGGAGTTGTCCCGCAGCATGTCCACGCAGTTGACCCGCCTGGCGGTCTGGGAGACCGCCATCCACCAGTCTGCCATAGACTGCAATTGCCCGCCCGCCTGGTTTGGCGCCACTGGCCACCTGGCGTGCGTCTCGAAGCCCACGGAAGGCGCCCGGGCGTACCTGGAGCTGCCCCACATCTGCAATCTGGTCTCCTATGGCTCCAATGTGGTGGTAACCGGCCAGGAGGACCTGCTGGAGGATGTGCTGGACTGCATCCGGCATGTGGACTACCCCGGCCACTGCTTTGAGACCCCCATGATCTACAAGCTGAACCAGATCTTTGCCCGGGTGGACGCCAGCATCTTCTACATGGCGGAGTACTTTCTCCCGGACCCGGAGGCGGTGCTGGCGGCGGAGTGTCCCACCCACTACCAGCTGCGGCTGCTCCGGCAGGAGGACCTGCAGGACCTGTATCTCCCCCAGTGGAGCAACGCCCTCTGCGCCGCCCGCCGGCACCTGGACGTGCTGGCGGTGGGGGCGTGGGACGGCAACACCATGATCGGTCTGGCGGGCTGCTCGGCGGACTGCAGCACCATGTGGCAGATCGGCGTGGACGTGCTCCCGGCATACCGGCAGCAGGGGGTGGCGGCCGCCCTCACCAATCGCCTGGCCCGGGAGATCCTGGACCGGGGCATTGTCCCCTTCTACTGCGCCGCCTGGGCGAATCTGCCGTCTGTGAAGAACGCGCTGCGGGCGGGCTTCTTCCCCGCCTGGACGGAGGCCACCGCCAAGCCCAACGCCATGGTGCGGGAGTGCAACACCCCGGAGCCCTACGAGGGGGAGGCCCAGGACGGGCGGGAGGGCGAGGCCAAAGCCCCGCCGGAGGGCACCGCCCCAGCATCAGAGAATCCGGGCAACGATCCCAAAACCAGTCCAGCGCCGGGACAGTCCCAGCCGTAACCTGTCTCATTTGTCCATACGATCCGCCGATTTTTTCCTTTTCAACCTCTTGCATGAAACGAATCTGTGCGGTAAACTATACCAGACCGCCCAGACACTGGGCACAGTCTGGTTCTCATTTGTTGGGAAAGAACCTGAATCCGCAGAGTTTAGGTTCGCCTAACTCTGCAGTTCAGGTACAGTCTAGGATGTACGCCGCACCGTGCGATTAGGCCTTCGGGCCGCGCCCAGTCGGTATCGCACTGC